>CAZPHF010000001.1:0-115313 GCA_964586115.1 uncultured Flavobacteriaceae bacterium
ATTTGAATTAATCGGAAAAAGCTCTTAATTTTAATATTAGGAGCTTTTTTTATTTGATATGTTTTCTTCCAATTGTTTTTGTGATCAGATCCTTTTCCTGATCCCACCCTCTGGCAGGGGAGTATTCTCGCCCATAATAGATTATTTGTAAATGTAGTTTGTTCCACAAAGATTCAGGAAACAGTCTTCTGGCATCTTTTTCAGTTTGTACAACATTTTTTCCGCTGCTCAAATTCCAACGGTACATCAATCTATGAATATGGGTATCCACTGGAAAACTTGGAACACCGAAGGCCTGACTCATTACGACAGAAGCGGTTTTATGACCAACAGCAGGAAACTCTTCCAATAGTTCGATCTGTTCAGGAACTTGCCCATTGTATTTATCGACCAAAATATGTGAAAGTCCATGAATTCCCTTAGATTTCATAGGGGATAAACCAACAGGTTTGATGATCTCACGAATTTCTTCTACACTGAGTTTTACCATGTCGTATGGATTATCAGCTTTATTGAATAGGAGTGGCGTGATCAAATTGACTCTGGCATCAGTGCTTTGTGCCGATAGCAGTACTGATATGAGCAGGGTATAAGGATCTTTATGTGCCAATGGAATTGGTGGTTCGGGATAAAGCGATTCTAAAGTATCAATAACAAACTGTACCTTTTCTTTTTTAGTCATTTTTTGAGTATTTTTGGTAAAAATACAAATAATGACAACATTAAAAATAGGGGATAAGGCCCCGGGATTTACAGCTAAGGATCAATATGGAAAAACCATTGATTTGGAAGATTTTAAAGGTAAAAAAGTAGTTTTATTTTTTTACCCAAAAGCCAGTACACCTGGCTGTACAGTTGAAGCTTGTAATCTGAGAGATAATTATCAAACCTTTCAAAGTAAAGGTTATGAGATCTTAGGGGTTAGTGCCGATTCTGAAAAAAGACAATTGAACTTCAGTAATAAACAGGCATTACCTTATAGTTTATTGGCAGATGAAGATAAAAAAGTCATCATGTCTTATGGAGTATGGGGACCAAAAAAATTTATGGGGAAGGAATATGATGGTATCCATAGAGCTACTTTTGTAATTGATGAGGACGGTAAAATTGAGGATGTGATCACAAAAGTGAAAACTAAGGAACACAGCGCACAGATTCTATAAGTATCTGAATAAAAAAGGGGCGATGTAAATCGCCCCTTTTTTATTCAGATGTCTTATTTTTTTCTTTCGTGCTTTCTTTTGCTATAACCAAATAGCCGTTTGTCTTTAATAATTTTACCTACTCCTTCTGGTAACATTTCTTCCCAACCACTCTCTCCATTAACAATCATTTTAAAAGCCCTTCTGGAGAAGATCTCTAATATATCAGGATCAAATTTAACGATATCTGCAATCCTTCCGTTGAATTTAAAATATTTGTATAATTCTTTCATTCGAGGATGCACCTTAAGATTGGCACTGGTAATGATCTGACCTGTCTCTAAATCTTTTAACGGATAGAGATAAATCTTAAGATCTTTGTAGAATAGTTTACCAAATGCTTCAAGTACTCCACCACTAAGGTCTCTATAGTATTTTTCATCAAAGATTTGGATCAGGTTGTATACACCCATGGCCAATCCCATTCTGGCTTTGGTAAACTCTGAGAAATAATCAACCAATTTGTAGTACTCTTGGAAATTCGTAATCATTACGGTTTGTCCGAGGGAACACAATAACTCTGCTCTGTCTAAAAAATCTCTTTCATTTATTTTCCCTTCAGATCTTAAATTCGCCAGAGTGATCTCAAAGATCACATGCGTATTTTTTTCTGTTACCCGCTTGTCTGAAAAGAACATTTTTTTAGCCTCTTCATACATCTCCATATTGACTCTGGTTACTGGACGGTAACTTCCTCTTAGGGCAAGGATGTTCTTTTTGTAAAGTTGTTGAGCGGGTAAAAGGTTATTTCCTTCAGGCCCGAACATAACCGCATTGGTCATTCCATTTTTCAATAGATGTAAGCTCATCAGGCGATTGTCTACATACATAAACCTTGGGCCTGAAAAGTCAACCATGTCAATTTCTATGGTGTCAATGTCAATATTATCACAAAATGATTTGAGCAGGTCTTTAGGACTGTCATTCAAATAAAAGGCTCCATAAATCAGGTTAGCTCCTAAAATTCCGAGTGTTTCCTGTTGTAATTTTGAATCAGTTTGTTTAAAACGTACATGGAGCACAATTTCATTATAATCCTCAAGGGCATCCATTTGAAAACGGATACCAACCCAACCGTGACCTTTAAAATTCTTTGCAAAATCAATAGTGGTGACGGTATTGGCGTAAGAAAAGAAAATCTTATTTGGATGCTTATCCCGGTTAAGACGATCTTCGATCAGTTCAACCTCATGCCTGAGCATTTTTCTCAAACGTGATTCAGTAACGTAGCGTTTATCACTTTCGATACCATATATGGCATCAGAGAAAGCCTTATCATAGGCAGACATCGCCTTGGCAATGGTCCCAGATGCACCTCCAGCCCTGAAGAAGTGGCGCACTGTTTCTTGTCCTGCACCAATCTCGGCAAAAGTACCGTAAATATGGTCATTCAAATTAACCCTAAGTGACTTATGCTTAATCGAAAGAACGTGTTCCAGTTCCTTATCACCTTTGATAAACCTCATCGCTATTATTTTTGAACAAATATACTTAAGATTTAACGAGTAGAAAGATTTTGACTTAAATTTTATTCCTTGCTTTTGTTGTTTAGTTTACGGAAAAATTGGGTTTACATATTTTTTAATTCATGAACAAGTTTGGTCAATACATCCTTGGCATCACCAAAAAGCATAGATGTTTTCTGATTGAAAAACAATTCATTTTCAATTCCGGCATAACCAGGATTCATACTTCTCTTATTGATAATAATACTTTTTGCTTTTTCTACATCCAGTATGGGCATACCATAAATTGGGCTGGCAGGATCATTGTGAGCGGCAGGATTCACTACATCATTGGCTCCTACCACCAATACAGCATCCGTATTTTGAAACTCTGAGTTAATGTCTTCCATCTCCACCAATTTGTCATAATCAACGTTGGTTTCAGCCAGAAGTACATTCATATGGCCAGGCATACGACCGGCAACTGGGTGAATGGCATACTTGACTTCGACGCCCTTTTTTTCAAGCAATAATTCAAGTTCATGAATTACATGCTGTGCCTGAGCAACCGCCAATCCATAACCTGGAACGATAATTACCTTATTGGCATAATTCATCAAAATAGCAGCATCACTTGGCGTTGTTTTCTTAATACTGCCTCCATGTGCTGATTTTGGAGATAGATCAGCACTGCCTGATCCTTCTCCAAATGCTCCAAATATAACACTAGCCAAAGGTCTGTTCATCGCATCACACATGGCCAAAGTCAGAATTGTACCGGCAGATCCTACAAGAATCCCACCCGTGAGCATCACCATGTTTCCATAAAGGAATCCTGCAAAGGCTGCTGCCAATCCTGTAAAGGAATTGAGAAGGGATATAACTACAGGCATATCCGCACCTCCAATTGGCATGACGAATAATATACCATAGGCCAGCGCAGCAAAGAATAACAAATACAAGTACAATTGACTATCCGAACCATTTAATGTGATAAAGGCTCCAAAACCTATGATAGCGATCAACATGATGTTGTTAATGATGTTGTAGGAAGGGAGGCGAATTGGTTTATTGAGGGTTCCGTTCAATTTGGCCCAGGCAATCATACTACCAGAGAATGATATACTACCAATAATAAGACCAGCTATAATTGTTGCAATTGATAATTGATCACCTATATAATGCTGGAATTCGATCAGGCCGATAATGGCGGCACTTGCTCCTCCCATTCCGTTGAAAATAGAAACCAATTCCGGCATTTTGGTCATCGCTACTTTTTTTGCAACGCCCCATCCAATAATAGTTCCAATAACAATAGCAGCTCCAATTAAGGAATAGATGAGGGCCGGCACTTCTCCCTTATACAAGAAGATGGTTCCAAATATGGCCAGGGTCATACCGAAGGCTGCGATTAAATTTCCTTTGCGGGCGGTTTCAGGATGACCAAGCATTTTTAAACCTAAAATATAAGTTACCGACGCGATTAGATAGATGATCTCAAGACTGAATACGTATTCCATTATTTTTTCTTTTTAAACATTTCTAACATTCTATCGGTAACAACAAAACCGCCAACGACATTTAAAGTACCTAATAATACGGCTACAAAACCGAGAGACAAGGCCAAAATATTATCAGGTTCGGCGCCCAACATTACAAGAATGGCTCCGATGATCACCACCCCGTGGATTGCATTGGCCCCAGACATTAATGGTGTATGTAATACAGCCGGAACGTGCCCTATGATTTCAACACCAACAAAACCCATGAGAATGACGATATAGATCATTTGGAGGTTATTGCTGATAAATTCTATTAATTCATTCATGTTTACTTATTTTAAGATTTTCTTATAACACCATCTTTTACAATAAGTGTTTCATCTGTTATTTCGTCTTCAAGATCCCATTTAAACTCATTGTTTTCAGTCAGATAAACAATGAAATTAAACATATTTTTAGCATAAAGGTCACTGGCATTCGTGGAAACACTTTCAGGTGAAATGGTAGTTCCAATAATTTTCACCCCATTCCTTACTACGGTCTTGTTCATCTTGCTTAATTCACAATTTCCTCCCTGCGCAGCTGCCAGGTCTATAATTACAGCTCCGTTCTTCATATGTTCAACCTGGTCCTCAGTAATCAAAAGTGGTGATTTTCGACCAGGAACCATGGCGGTAGTGATGACTAGATCAGCCTTGAATAGAGAATTATTAACAGCTTCTTTTTGCTTTTCAGCATACTCTTCAGAGGCAGCTTTGGCATATCCTTTGTCAGATTCTTCGTCATTCCCTTCGACTGTTATAAACTTTGCACCAAGTGATTCTGCCTGTTCCTTGGTTTCCAATCTGATATCAGTAGCTTCTACAATGGCACCCAATCTCTTTGCGGTGGCAATGGCTTGTAAACCGGCAACGCCAATTCCATAGATCAATACCCTGGACGGCGTGATCGTTCCGGCAGCTGTCATCATCAATGGAAATATCTTGGTCATTTCGTAGGCTCCTTTAATCACTGCCTTATATCCGGCTAGATTACTTTGAGAACTCAATACATCCATGTCTTGTGCTCTGGAAATTCTTGGAAGCGCATCCATAGAAAATATGGTGGCGCCTTTTGCTGCTATTTCCTTAACTATTTCTGGATTTGATTTATGAAACAACTGACAGATCAAAATATGATTTTTATCAATTAATTTCAATCCATCTTCGTCAAAAGGATTGATCTTAACCAGGACATTACTGTTTTTGTAAACTGCACCTCTCATTTCAATTGTGGCACCAACTTTTTCGTAATATGAATTTTTAAATTTTGAAGATTCTCCGGCTCCGTCTTCGACCAGAACTTCAAATCCTTTTTCTATGAGAAGTTTAGCAATTTTAGGAGAAATTGAGACCCTTTTTTCACTTTTTTCGACCTCTTTCAAAATACCTATTTTCATCTCTAATAATTTGAATTGATGTTAAAATTAGAACTAAATTTAAGCTTAATTAATGATTTAAATCACTTTGTAACAAGCAATACAAAATAATTTTATGATTTGTAAATAGGGTGGAAGGTACCCTTATTATCGATTGTTCAATCAAAAGGAATTAATGATTATTGAATTTTATTAATTATGACCATTACAATGAGAATTATGACCATTAAATGTTAAATTTGCGGAAATAAATTTTTATGAAAATCACCTTTTTAGGTACTGGAACATCGCAAGGTATTCCTGTAATCGGTTCTAGACATGAGGTATGTCTGTCTTCTGATCACAAGGATAAACGTTTACGTTCTTCCCTTTTGCTTGAATGGAACGATGCTGTTTATGTGATCGATTGCGGACCGGATTTTCGACAGCAATTATTAGCTGCCCAGGTGAATAAATTGGATGGTATTTTGTTTACACATTACCACGCCGATCATACGGCAGGACTGGATGATGTTCGCCCTTTTTCTTTGAGATATGGAGAAGTTCAGATGTATATGGATGCCCGTGTTGCTGAAAATCTTAAGGAAAGGTTTGCTTATATTTTTGCAACAGAAAATCGTTATGCAGGTGCACCTCAAGTAGCTATTAATCTTATAAAGAATGAAGCGTTTACCTTGTCTGGTAAAATGGTTGTTCCGATAGAGGTCATGCATGGAAAACTGAATATATTTGGCTTTAAAATTGATAAAATGGCCTATATCACGGATGCTAAAACAGTTACAAAACAAGAAAAAGAAAAATTACAAGATTTGGATGTACTCGTTGTAAATGCATTAAGATTGGAAGCACATGCCACCCACTTCAATTTGGATGAAGCCTTGGAGTTTATTGAAGAGGTAAAACCAAAAAAAGCCTACTTAACACATATTAGTCATTTGTTAGGCTTTCATGAAAAAGTATCAAAAGAATTACCTGACAATGTATTTTTAGCCTATGACGGCCAGGTATTGGATGTTTAGAAAGATAATTATATTTTTTCAAAATCTACTGCAACCACCTTATATTCAGGAGTTAAAGTATATTCATCACCCACATTTCCGGTAATCATATTGATAAATATATCTGGTTGATGAAAGGTAGTTCTGACCACTCCCGGTTTAACAAGATAGGTCAGTTTTACAGGGATGATCACACTGCCACGATCAGAAAATATTTTCACCTTATCATCTGCGGCAATTTCTTTTTCAGCCGCATCGAGAGGGTTGATTTCCAAGTAGTCCATTGGAGATAATTCCTGATTGTCTGTTCTTCTGGTCATGGTTCCGGCATTGTAATGTTCCAATTGCCTGGCTGTTGTTAAGATAAACGGATATTTATTTCGATGTTCCACTAATTCGGGGGTTTCTTCAAAGTCAAAATGATGGAATTTCCCCTTGCCTCTTTTAAAATCACCATTTTGGTGAATGATCTTCGTATCAGTTCCATCTTCAAAAACCGGCCATTGTAAACCATTTGTTCCTAATCTTTCCCAGTTGATTCCCTTCATAAAAGGGATGACTGTGGCTATTTCATCCAATATTTTTTCAGCGTCATACTCAGGACCTGTAGGTTGCTCATAACCCAGTCTGTGCATCATATCAATGATCATTTGTCCATCCGATTTGGTATTGCCAATAGGGTCGATTACCTTATTGACTCTTTGCACCCTTCTTTCACCATTAGTAAATGTTCCATTCTTTTCAAAATAGGAACTTGCAGGTAAAACTACATCAGCCATCTCAGCGGTTGCCGACATAAATAATTCCTGAACAATGAGAAGATCAAGTTGCTCCATGGCTTTTCTGATATGCATGGTGTTTGGATCTGTCATTAAGGTATCTTCACCCATAATCCATAGGGCCTTGAATTTTCCAGAAATTGCTGCGTCCAACATTTCAGGGATCTTTAAGCCTTCTTTTTCGGGCATACTGGGAATTCCGTATTTCTCTGCATAATAGTCTTGAGCTCCCGGATCATTTACATCCATATAACCTGCACCTTGATGGGGTTGAACTCCCATGTCAGCGGCTCCCTGAACATTGTTTTGTCCTCTCAAAGGATTGAGCCCAACACCAGGTCTTCCAATATTACCTGTCATCATGGCTAAATTTGAAAGCAGCATCACTGTTTTGCTCCCCTGAAAATGCTCAGTTACTCCGAGGCCATGAAGTTCCATGGCGCTTTCAGAAGTTGCATAGGCCAGTGCTGCTTTTTTAACAAGTTCCTTGGAAACACCTGTGAGCTCTTCCAATTCGTCCATATCAAGTGATATCACATGATTGTAATAGGTATCATATTGTTCGGTGAACTTGTTTATAAAGTCAGTTTTTACAGCTCCTTCTTTTACAATATAATGCCCCATCATATTGAGAATGGCCACATTTGTTCCCGGTCTCAACTGAAGATGATAGGTGGCTATTTTCGCCAGGCTGGTTATCACAGGATCTACAACAATACTGGTTACACCCTGCATAAATAATTGTTTGATCTTGGCTCCTGTTACCGGATGTGCCTCTGTAGGATTAGCTCCAAAAAGGAAGATACAATCTGTTTGCTCCAGGTCCACAACAGAATTTGTTGCCGCACCGGTACCAAATGCTTTTTGCATACCATAAGCGGTAGGCGCATGGCAAACTCTGGCACAACCATCAATATTATTGGTGTTCAATGCTACTCTAGTCATTTTCTGCATGAGATAATTTTCTTCATTGCATGCTCTTGAGGAAGAAATACAACCAATGGCATCTGCTCCATATGTGTTTTTTACTTTTAGCAGTCTTTCAGTCATAAAATCATAGGCTTCTTCCCACGTGACCACTTCAAATTCTCCATTTTTTTTGATCAATGGATCTGTTAAGCGATCAGGATGGTTATAAAATTGAAAAGCAAATCTTCCTTTTAAGCAAGTGTGTCCTTGATTTACTTCTGCCGTTTTAGGTGCCTGAATACCTTTAATTTCACCATTAATGACTGATACATCCAGTTGACAACCAACTCCGCAATACGTGCAGGTTGTTCTTACCGTTTCATCCGGAATAAGTGTTTTTGTCGTAAATTTATCAGTCAAAGCTTCTGTGGGGCAGGTTTGAACACAGGCACCACAAGAAACACAGGCTGACAAATTGAAATTGGTATCAAAGCCTTTGATGATATGTGTTGCAAATCCTCTTCCGCTCATACCCAATATCATTTCACCTTGAATTTCTTCACAAGCTCGTACACAACGATAACAGTTGATACATTGAGAAAGATCAGATTTGATATAAGGGTGAGAATTGTCTTTTTCTAGAATAGTTTTCGTTTTTCCTTTAGGATAACGAACATTTGGTATACCAATCTCTGCAATCGTTTTTTGAAATTCTGTAGGTTTTTTTCCTTTATCAGGAAAAACTTTGTCTGTAGGATAATCAGTAAGGACCAATTCCAGAATATTCTTTCTCAACCTTTTGATCTTTTCAGTTTGATGGTAGATAAAAGCGCCCTTAAAAACCGGTGTATGACAAGAAGCAACCGTTTTTGTCAACCCTCCTCGCTCACGTGCTACTTCCACAGAGCAAACCCTGCAGGATCCGAAATTATCGAGCTGGTCATCCTGACACATCGTTGGGATGGCTTCTTGATTTTCAACTCTTCGTACGAATTCCAGAATGGTTTCGTTCGCCTTGGCCTCATGGGCTGTGTCGTTTAAATATACTTTCATAGGATTAAGATTGAAAATAGGAGGTTAATTCTGGTTGAAAATACTGAAGAGCATTCTTAATGGGTAAAGGAACACCACCTCCCAAAGCGCATAAAGAACCTATCTCAAGTGTTTCTATAAGGTCATCAAATAATTGTCGGTCAATTTTATAATCTTCATTTTGTGCTTTTTCCAGCATTTCATAACCACGAAATGATCCAATGCGACAAGGATAGCATTTACCACAGCTTTCTTCAGCGGTAAACTGAAGAAGATGTGTCATATATTTCACCATTGGAAAATCTTCAGGAATAGAAACCACACTGGCATGGCCTAATAAAAAGCCACCTTTTTGAAGAGATTCAAAATCCAGTTGTAACGTCTGGATCTTGTCAGAGGGGACTATTCCCCCAAGTGGTCCGCCAATTTGAAATGCCTTAATACCAGACACAAGTCCTAATCCATACTTTTCAAAAATAACAGTCAATTCCGTACCCATTTCAATCTCATAGATACCCGGTCGCTTAAAGAAACTATCTAATGATACCAGTTTGGTACCCGTGGATTCAGAAGTTCCCAAAGAAGCATATTCTTTACCTCCTTTGTCAAGAATCCAATGGATGTTGGCAAATGTTTCAACGTTACTCAATACGGTAGGTTTCCCAAATAATCCATATTGAGCAGGGTAAGGAGGTCTTACCCTCACTTCAGGCCTCAGGCCTTCAATAGAGTTTAATAGCGCTGTTTCTTCACCACAGACATAACTTCCTTGTCCTTTGATAATTTTAAAGGTAAAGTCACCAATAAGATGATGGACTTTTAAATAATTCACGGCATTTTCAATAGTGCGTATAGATTCAGGATATTCACCTCTTATGTAAACAACACCGGTATTTGCTCCAACACATATTCCAGACAGGTACATCCCAAACAAGACTTTAAAGGGTTGATGTTCCATGAGATACATGTCACTATAAGCACCTGGATCTCCCTCATCTGCATTACAGACAATATATTTTTGTTCATTGACCTCCTTAGACACCGCATCAAGTTTAAACCAAAATGGGAATCCGGCCCCGCCGCGACCTCTCAGTTTTGACGTTTTCAATTCTTCAATGATTTTTTCCTTGTTCTGTTGAAATTCATTGGCCAACTTGAAAAATGTCTTGATATCATCAACAGTACCTGTAAGTATAGGCCTTGTATTGGCTTCTACATGATATTTATTTTCGACCTGAGCGGCTGTATCTTTTGAAGATAGCATTTGTTCTAAGCGCTCTTTTGAATCTATTGAATACGTGTGATCTTTATACATAACGGCTCCGTTACTATGACAATGACCAACACAGGCCACATGGCCGATTGTTTCTTCTTTAAAATGAGAACTCAACAAAGATTGTACTTGATCCTGAGATCCGGCAACCATACAGGCCGTGCCATTACACACTCTAATTTGTTTGTTTCTTTCTTCTGGTTTAATGAAGTCATAAAAAGAAGCAGTACCCAGTACTACAGAATCATCTATAAAAAACTGCTTTGATAACTGATGAAAATCTGTTTCGTCACCTTCATTTTTTGATATTTCCGAAATTTTTTCAAACAGATTATATTCCAGTCCTTTTCTTGAAGAAAGAGATCGGATGCTTTTATTGGCCATGGTATCAAATTGAATATTCTAGAAATAAAAATAAGAAATATATTGAGGAAGTAGGGTAAGGGGGTGTTAAACTTTTCTACAATGGATCACTATCGTTTTTTCTTCTAAATCAGTAGTGAAGAAAAGAAAATCATCTCCACCTTCTTTGATACCCATTTTTTTTCTGATCTGTGCGACGGATTCATGAAAATTTCTTGTTGTAATATTGGCTTTTTTAGAACCGAATACCTTTTTGATTTGCTTTTTATTGTATTTGTAAACAGTAATAATCTTAAAAGTTCTTCCAGGAAATTCAATAAGAATATCAGAAGTATATAAGTGACTGTTTATCTGAAGTTTATGTACGTTTAATTGAGAAGAAACTTCATTAAAAAGACCTGACTTGAGAATGGCTGAATTGGGTTCGTAAAGATATTTTTTAGCGAAAGAATAGGTGGGTGCTCCATGGGATGGAAATGTGGCTTCAAAGAAATCTTTTTTTTCATTAACGATGTTTACAGCTTTCAGATTGCAGTGACCTTTGTATCCATTTTCAATTCGAATAATCAGTTCTTTGACTTCATTTTTCACAGCAACAACCTGAACTTCCCTAACAAATTGCAAACTGTTAATTATTGAAGATATATCTAGAAAGGGTGATAATTTGATCATTATATTGTTGGTGTGCTCAAGAAAAGTTTTGAAATGTAGTGTTACATCAGGTAAACAATCTTCTAGTCTAAAAACCTTTCCTTTCAATTCATTCCTTCTTGAAGGATCAAGATAAACCCAATCATATTGCTGTGTTGAATTAGCTAAAAATGCAATACCATCTTCGTTTTTACAATGAATGTTTTTCACTCCCATCTGACCGAAATTATGCGTAACAATTGCTGATAGTTCACCATTTATATCGCAATGAGTCACCTGATCAATTTTTTTTGCGAAAAAGTAGCTGTCAACTCCAAAACCGCCGGTAAGGTCTATCAATGATTGACCCGAAATAAGTGTTGACTTGTAACGGGCAGTAATCTCTGATGAAGTTTGTTCGATATTAACCCCTCTTGGATAATAGATCTTTTCCGTTTGAACCCAGGTGGGCAGCTTGGTCAAGCATTTTGACTTGGAAAGAACTTGTTCTGCCAGCTCTTGTATAGGAATTCCTTCGAAGGGAGATCCTTTTAGTACCAAGGTTGGAAGGTCGGTTTTTAAATGTGTATCAATAAAATGCTGGACTTCAGTATGTAATAGCTTCTCGTTCAAACTAGTCGAAGTCTTTGGTCAAAGATTTAACTATTGGGTTTTCAGAAAGAAATTCTTTCAGAACAACTTTAATTACGGTGTAAGAGGGCACAGCAAAGATCATCCCGGTAATACCGAATAATAAACCGCCAATAACAATGATCAGAAATATTTCCAAGGGATGGGACTTCACACTTTTTGAAAATATAATGGGTTGGCTGAAAAAATTATCGATTAGTTGGGCGACGATATAACCAAATAACACATAAGTGGTAACAGGCAAAATATGGGTCTGAAAATCATACTCCAAGCTACTGGTCATGGTAAGCAGGATCATCAAGACGCCTCCAATCAAGGGGCCGATATAGGGAATTAAATTTAATAGGGCGCAAAGAAAAGCGATGACAACGGCACTTTTGATATCAAAAATTAATAAGGTAACCGAGTAAATCGCGAATAGTATGGAAATTTGAATGATCAAGCCAATAAAATATCTAGATAAAAGATCATTGATTTTTTTTAAGGAGTGTAAGATTTTATCTTCATTGCGATCTGGTGTGATCAGCACGAAAACATTATGTAAAAGTCTGTTGTCTTTTAAAAAGAAAAAAGTGATAAAAAGCACAGAGAATAGACCCATGCTAAAAGATCCTACAACGCCCATAAATGAATTCAATAAACTAGGTATAGAGGCTATGTTTGAAGTTAAATCAATATTTTTTAACTCACGAAATAAGTTGATTCTTCTGGCTGAAAAGAAAACATCGATCTCTTGAAACAGATCAAACATTCTTCTTCTTAATTCTTCAGTATTTAACAAGGATAAATTATGTCCTTGTTCTTTGATAAGCGGAATAAACATCGAAACAACCCCGAAAATTACCATTAGGAACAGCGTCATGGTTATGATCACTGCTAATATATTGGGGAGTTTGAGTCTATTCTTAAAAAAACTGAGGATAGGCCTTGCAATAAGCGATAAAACAGTCGCTATCACCAAATAGATAAGTACGCTTTGAATTTTGTATAGAAAAAATAGGATTAGAAGAATCCCTACAATAAAAGCTAAGGCTCTTAAAATTCCATTGGCAATGATTCTTGGATTCATACTTTTTAGTTCGTAATTGATCTTGGGTAAATATAGAAATAAATGTAGGAAGAATAAAGGCCTGACTTAGATTATTCTTCACGTTTCAACACCATTACCTGTTGATCACCTTCATAAAGAATTAAGGCATCATTTAATGTATAAGTCAATTCCTTTTCGTTAAAAGATTTCATGATCTTCCCACTAATATCCATATGAGGACAGGCCATAAGGGTGCCTGCTGTAGGGCCAAAAATAATTTTATCTGTTTTGACGTTAACTTTTCCCTGAAATGAATTACAACCATCATTTCCAGATAAAGCTTCCTTTGTGACATCTATAATCATGAAAGGTTGCTTGCCATTAAATTGCAGTGAGTCAATAGGCATATCATTTATCTGTTTGATCAGCCATTTTCCATCTAATATTATCAGCATTTCTTGTTGATACAATTCGCTATGCATCTCCTGAGACATTTTAGAATGAGGATCCTGGTAGCTGCTTCCAGATGAACTAGAAGATGATCCACAAGAAAAACACAGTAAGGAGAAAAAAATAGTGACTAAAAAAAAGGATTTCATTTTTGCGTATGATACTATTAAACTTCGTTTATAAAACTATTTAAACAAAAATATCACTTATTAAAGACATGAAATTTTATTTGGTTTAAAAATATATTAACAGGATTGAATATTAAAATTCAAAAACAATCCATAATTTTAGACATTAATGATCAAATATTTTACAATGAATAGATTTAATGCATTAATCATCTGTCTTTTAATTTATGTTTCAGGTCTCGCGCAAGATGCGGCATCCATAAATAATGGGTTGCGATCGTCGATTGAAGAGTTGAAAGATTTTATTTCCATACCTAATGACGCCCTTATTCCGGATGACATGGATAAAAACCTTGCCTGGTTATCAGAAAAATTCAGCAAAAGGGGTTTTAGCACTAAATTGATTACGACCACTGGTATTCCCTTATTTTTTGCAGAATTAACCAGCGAAAATAAAGAGGCACCAACGCTTTTAATTTATATGCATTTTGATGGTCAGTCTATCGATGCTTCAAAATGGAATCAACAGGACCCATATCAAGTAGTATTGAAGGAAAAGAATGAAGATCAGTGGATGGATCTCGATTGGAACAGGCTGAGCAAGGATATCAATCCTGAATGGCGGCTTTATGGAAGATCTACTTCAGATGACAAAGGGCCTATTGTGATGTTATTGAATGCAGTCGACATGTTGAGAACGGATAAAAAAAAGATACCTTTTCATGTAAAGGTTGTATTGGATGGAGAAGAGGAAAAAAGCAGTAAACCCTTACCGCAAGCGGTAAAAGAGAATAGGGATTTGTTAGAAGCCGATTTTTTAATGATCAATGATGGTCCGGTCCACCCTTCAAACAAACCAACTTTAGTTTATGGATGTAGGGGGATCACCTCTATGAGTATCACAACTTTTGGACCAATAAGCCCTCAGCACAGTGGTCATTTTGGAAATTACGCTCCCAATCCGGGATTTCGATTGTTTCATTTACTGGGAAGCATGAAGGATGAAAATGGCAAAGTAATTATTAGTGGATATTACGATGGGATTGAACTTGATGAAGCGACAAAAAAAGTGTTAAGAAGCGTACCAGACGATATAGAATCGCTTCACCAGCGATTGGCAATACACTCCCCTGAAACCGTTGGGGCATATTACCAGGAATCATTACAATACCCTTCTTTAAATGTTCGGGGTTTAGGATCAGGTTGGATAGGGGAACAGGTAAGAACCATTGTTCCCGAAAAGGCCACGGCAGAGATTGACTTAAGGCTGGTTGTTGAATCAGATGGTACAAGGCTAAAAAATTTGGTTAAGGAACATATTCAAAGCAAAGGGTATTACATTGTTGACAAGTTACCAACTATGGAAGAACGGATGACATATCCATTGATTGCCATGGTTAAAGAAGGATCGGTAACTGATGCTTTTAGAACAGATTTGAACAATCGTTATGGACAATGGATGGAAAAAGTGCTCAGCACTACTTTCGATGAAAAAGTTGTGAAGATCAGAACCATGGGTGGAACTGTTCCGATTGCACCTTTTATCAATGAGTTGAATATCCCAGCTATAATTCTCCCTTTGGTGAATCCTGACAACAATCAACATAGCCCTAATGAGAATCTAAGGCTCGGACAAATCACCTATGGACTTCAGGTGTTTTACAATCTTTTAAGTAGTGAAATCAACTAAATAGACATGAAAAAAATATAGTCATGTTACTTGTACTCACTTACAAAATGTAATTGAACACTTGGGTATTTTTGTTGTGTCATCTGCACTGTAAAAGCGGAGTCAGCTAAAAAAACCAATTGGCCTTTCTTATCTTTGGCAAGGTATCGTTGTTTGACCCTTTTGAATTCTTTAAATTCTACACTTTGTTCATCTTCCGGTTCTACCCAACAGGCCTTATGTACGTTTACGTTTTCATAGGAGCATTTGGCTCCGTATTCGTGTTCAAGTCTGTATTGAATTACTTCAAATTGAAGCGCTCCAACGGTTCCTATTACTTTTCTTCCATTAAGATCTAAAGTAAACAACTGGGCCACCCCTTCATCCATTAATTGGTCAAGTCCTTTGGCTAACTGTTTGGATTTCATTGGGTCAGCATTATTAACATACCTAAAATGCTCAGGTGAAAAGCTGGGTACTCCTTTGAATTCCAAAATTTCACCCTCAGTCAGGGTATCGCCTATCTTAAAATTTCCAGTATCGTGTAAGCCTACAATATCTCCAGGAAAAGATTCATCAACGATTTCCTTCTTCTCAGCGAAAAAAGCATTCGGACTTGAAAATTTCATTTTCTTACCAAGTTTGACATGTAAATAGTTGGTATTTCTTTTAAAAACTCCTGAAACAATCTTGACAAAGGCGAGTCTGTCGCGGTGTTTCGGGTCCATATTTGCATGAATCTTAAACACAAAACCCGTAAATTTCTTTTCTTTGGAATCAACCATTCTGTTGTTAGACATTTTTGGTTGAGGAGAAGGTGCAATGTCGATAAAACAGTCCAACAACTCCTTTACTCCAAAATTATTAAGTGCAGAGCCAAAGAATACGGGTTGTAAATCACCTTTCAGATATGCTTCCTTGTCAAATCCAGGATATACCTCTTGAACCAGTTCTAATTCTTCTCTAAGTCTTTCTGCAGCTGTTTCTCCAATAATACGATCCAGTTCAGGGTCATCCAAATCAGTAAATTCCATTCCTTCAGAAACAGTCTGTTTACTGCCCGCTGAAAATAAGTTCAGTTTTTTGTCCCAAATATTATAAATTCCCTTGAAATCATAGCCCATCCCAATGGGGAAACTTAAAGGAACGACCTTTAAACCTAATTTTTGTTCCACTTCATCCAAGAGGTCAAAAGCATCCTTACCCTCCCTGTCGAGTTTGTTGATAAAAACGATTATCGGAATATTTCGCATTCGGCAGACCTCTACAAGCTTTTCTGTTTGTGCTTCGACACCTTTCGCAACGTCGATGACCACAATGACGCTATCAACCGCAGTCAGGGTTCTAAAAGTATCTTCGGCAAAATCTTTGTGACCCGGTGTATCTAGAATATTGATTTTTTTGTCCTTATAAATAAAAGCAAGCACGGATGTGGCAACAGAAATACCCCGTTGACGTTCAATTTCCATAAAGTCAGAAGTCGCACCTTTTTTGATCTTATTGCTTTTAACAGCACCGGCCTCTTGGATTGCACCACCAAATAGCAGGAGCTTCTCCGTTAAGGTAGTCTTACCAGCATCCGGGTGAGAAATAATACCAAAAGTACGCCTTCTTTGTATTTCCTGAAGTAAATCCATGATTGAAAATTAGTCCGCAAATATAAGCCAACTATGTAAACTTATCATTAGGATATTCAATTTTTGAATGCAGCCTTTGAGCGAGCTTTAAGATCTCTTTTTATTGTTTAATATAAATCAATTAATAACCTCTATTTTCATAAAAACATCATCAAGCGGCCACTCATCGCTTCCTGCCTTAAGATTCACTATTTTATCAATAGTTTCAAAACCCGAGATTACTTGGCCAATAACGGTGTGTTCGCCATCAAGGTGATGCGCCCCTTTTCTGTTTTGAACAATATAAAATTCAAAGGCTGTTGAATACTTTCTAGGATTGTTTTCCCAGTCTCTTGCCATGGCAATTGCTCCATATGTATGACGCCGTTGCTTGCTGAATTCAGGTGGGATTTTATATCGCTGGTATCTGGCTTTATACCTTTGTGTGTCGAGCCGTTCTGATTCACCACCCTGTATAATAAAATCAGGAACGACACGATAGAAACAGGTCGTGTCAAAATATCCCATCTTGGTAAGGAAGATGAAACTGGCCCGATGTAAAGGTGTGTCTTTATACAATTGAATTTTAATATTTCCAAGTCTTGTCTTGATCAATACCTTGGTTTCTTTGTTTTCCTCGCCGTATTTGCCTAAAAACAAGATTACGTTCTTTTTGTTAATAGAATCTTTTGGATGTTGTGGGGTAGATGTGGTTTCAATATTTTCTTTCTTTAAAACCTTTTCAACGATTATTTCTTGATCTTTTGCTCTATTCTTGTCATTTTTACAATTTGAAAACATGAGCAGAAACATAATGAAGAAAGGTATTGAGAAATATTTCATAGCTATTGATATGCATAAATTAAAAACAAAGATATAGCAATGAAACAAATGTTTGTATTTTCACTGACTAAATAAGACATGAATGAGAGGAGTTATTGTTATATGCATTTTATTTATTTGTATTTCATTTAGTTGTGAAGGAAAGAAAAAGGATCATAAAAAGGCAACACTTTTTACAGATATGAAAGGTCTTCCAGTAAGCTTGGAACAATTCAAAGGAAAACGAATTTTGGTTAATTATTGGGCTACATGGTGCGTACCATGTTTAAAAGAATTTCCTTCTTTGCAAAAGGCAGAAGAATTGCTATCGAATGAAAATTATGTATTCTTGTTTCCAAGTCCGGATAGCCCTAAAGAAATAAAAGCATTTTATGAATTGAGAAGTTATTCTTTAAATTTTTTATCCCTGAATCAGTCTTTAGATAAATTGAATATTTATGCCTTACCGTCAACCATCATATATACAACGGAAGGTTCTGTTTATAAAAAAATTGATGGTGCGACAGATTGGTTCTCACCTGAAATGATTGATTTGTTAAGATCTGTACCATGAAACATGTAATAAAATTTAGTTTGATTTTTTTTGTAGCTGTTCTGCTATCCTGTCAAGTAAAGGATAAGGTTGAGGTTTTGAATTTGGTAGAAATGAATCCTCCGGTAGACACGCTATCCATGCAACCTTATCTATTTGCAAACGGATCAGAATTATTGATGTCATGGACAGAACAGAAGAATGATTCAGTATTTGCACTATACGTTTCAAAATTAACTGATGGAAAATGGAGTGCCAGGTCAGAAATTAAAAAAGGTAAGAATTGGTTTGTGAATTGGGCAGATTTTCCATCTATTACAGGCTTTGACGATAAGCTACTTAGTTACTATTTGAAGAAATCTGATGCAGAGACCTTTGCCTATGATATTTTTTTAAGGCAATCCAATGATTCGGGAATACATTGGAATATTGAAAATAAGTTACACAGTGATACGACCAAAAGTGAACACGGTTTTGTTAGTATGACACCTTCAAGTGATAATTCTTTTTTTATCAGTTGGCTAGATGGAAGAAATACAAAAAGTATGGGGCATGATCATGCTCATGGTGAAAATGGAGGAGCCATGCAGATCAGAGTGGCAGAGCTCATGACCAACGGAGAGATAAAAAATGAATTTGAACTTGATTCTCGTACTTGTGATTGCTGCCAAACTTCAATAGCGATGACAGATGATGGTCCAATTGTTGTTTTTAGAGATAGATCTGGTCAAGAAATAAGAGATATTTATTATTCCAAATATAAGGATGGAGTTTGGTCCAAATCTAAGCCTGTTTTTCAGGACAACTGGACGATAAACGGTTGCCCTGTAAATGGTCCTAAAGTGGCAGTTCAAGAAAATTCAGTAGCTGTGGCGTGGTTTACTGCTGCTGATAATATTCCCAAAGTAAATCTCGCATTTTCAAACGACAGGGGTGAGAACTTTTTACACCCCATTCAAATTAATCAGGGGAAGGCTATCGGAAGGGTTGATCTCTTAATGCTAGACAAAGACACTGCTTTGATCAGCTGGATGGAATCATCAGAAGATATGGCTTTGCTGAGAATTGCAAAAGTTGGAATCAGTGGAGAAATAGAGAAAATAATAACAGTAGGAGAAATCTCATCATCTAGATCAACTGGTTTCCCTCAAATGGAATTAGTTGGTAACCAAATCTATATGGCTTGGAATGGTTTGGAAAATGATAAAAAAAAGATCAAGGTTTTAAGTCTTTCTTCGGAAGCACTAAATTGATATCTTTGTAAAAAAAAGATTGGCTTGGAAGAAAAAGTAATTTTAGTAAATGAAAAAGATGATCAACTGGGCTTGATGGGCAAAATGGAAGCCCATCAAAAAGCTGTGCTCCACCGTGCTTTTTCGGTATTTATATTTAATGAAAAAGGAGAGTTGCTATTGCAACAGAGAGCACTTGACAAATACCATTCACCAGGTTTATGGACCAATACCTGCTGCAGTCATCAAAGGGATGGAGAAACTAATATTGAAGCAGGAAAAAGAAGGTTGCATGAAGAAATGGGTTTTAGCTGTGGTTTGGAAGAGATGTTTTGGTTCGTTTACAAAGCACCATTTGATAATGGTTTAACCGAACATGAACTTGATCATGTGATGAAAGGATATTATGATCAAGATCCAAAAATAAATAAGGAAGAAGCAGCTTCTTTTAAGTGGATGTTGCTCGAAGAGGTGAAGAAGGATATCGAGAAGTATCCTGAATTATATACCGAATGGTTTAAAATTATTTTTAAAGAATACGATCAAAGATTAATATAATATGAAAGTTACCGTTAGCAGAAAGGCGCATTTCAATGCGGCCCACCGATTGTACAATATTGAATGGACAGACGCAAGAAATACCACTGTATTTGGTAAATGCGCAAACCCGAATTACCATGGGCACAACTATGAACTGATTGTTGCAGTAAAAGGGGAAATACATCCTGAAACAGGCTTTGTGATGGATATGAAAGTGCTAAAAGATTTGATCAGAACCGAGATTGAAGATGAATTTGACCACAAGAATCTCAACAAAGAAGTGATTGAATTTAAAACACTTAATCCTACGGCAGAAAACATTTCTGTAGTGATCTGGAATAAATTGCGTGCTAAAATAGAGGAAGATTTGGAATTGACTATCACGCTTTATGAAACGCCAAGAAATTTTGTAAGCTATAATGGAGAATGATGATTAAAAAAGCAGCTTTTTTTGTTCTAATCTTAGTTCTGATATTGATTTTGTTCTCAGTATTCAAATCAAGTGCTCAAACTCCTTTAAAAGTTGGAGACAAAATACCTTCTTTTGAATTACAGGATCAATCTGGTAATAATTTTGAGATAGATCAGTATACAGGAAATACAGCTATGGTGATTTATTTTTATCCTAAAGATGATACGCCTGGTTGCACCAAAGAAGCCTGTAGTTTTAGAGATGCTTATGAAGCCTTTACCGATAAAAACATCAAAGTAATTGGCATTAGCTCTGACGATGTAGAGAGTCATAAGAATTTTGCGGCGAAGTATAATTTACCCTTTACACTGCTGGCTGACACAAAAAGTGAAGTGAGAGGTTTATTTGGAGTCAAAGACAATGCCTTTGGTTTGATTCCTGGCCGTGTAACCTACGTGATAGATAAAAAGGGTGAGATTATCTTTATGTATGACAGCCAATTAAAAGCTGCAAAGCATATCGAAGAGTCTCTTAAAGCCATTGATGGCAGTATGGACTGAAACAATACTAAAGATTTTTCAGGTAGTAACTTTCTAATTCAGTTAAATATTTCTCCTTCAGCGCATCGCCTATCAAGGCATATTCAAAAGAATTTTTTGCCAGTACATAAATGTCCTCTTTAGAAAGGTCCAATGCCTTTTGAATTTCTATGTAATTTTGATTCACCTGACCTCCAAAATAAGCTGGATCGTCAGAGTTCACCGTTACTTTCATTCCAAGTTCCATCATTTTTTTTAAGGGATGATCTTTTAGATCAGGAACAACCTGAAGTGCACTATTTGAAAGAGGGCAAACCGTGAGGGCAATATCTCTTTTGACTATTTCCTGCACAAGTGTCTCGTCCTGCATTGAGTTATTACCGTGGTCTATTCTTTCAATTTTTAATATGTCAAGGGCCTCCCAGACATAATCTGCGTTGCCTTCTTCTCCGGCATGTGCCAAAGGTATATAGCCTGCCTGTACAGAGGCTTTAAAAACATTCTTAAACTTAGAAGGAGGATTTCCTTTTTCAGATGAATCAAGCCCTACAGCCGTGATATATTCTTTAAATGGGAGTGATAGTTCAAGTATTTTAAACGCATCTTCTTCTGATAAATGTCTCAGGTAGCTCATGATCAATAATGAGGAGATCCCTAATTTTTCTTTGGCGTCGGCACAAGCCCTATGGATACCTTTGACTACAGTACCAAATGCTATACCTCTTTCTGTATGGGTTTGAGGGTCGAACATGATCTCTGTATGCCTTACATTTTGCGCTGCACATTTTTTCAAATAGCTATAGGTAAGGTCATAGAAATCCTGTTCATGTATCAAAACACTTGCTCCTTGGTAGTATATATCCAAAAAGTCTTGCAGACAATCAAATTGATAGGCTTCTTCGATTTCCTCAACAGAGTCAAATGGTATCTTGATTCCATTTCTCTTGGCAATGTCAAACATGAGTTTTGGCTCAAAAGTTCCTTCGATATGCAGGTGTAGCTCTGCTTTAGGTATTCCCTGAATAAATTTTTCCATAGCGCAAAAATAGTAATTTATCCTGATGCGATGCTGTTTTTTATGAGGTAGATCCGTTCATTTTTAAGCAATTATTAAGTTCAGAATGCTGTCATGAATTCCTGCGGATTAAATATTCATCGTTAATTCCAAAATTAGTGCTTGAATAAAACGTAAATGACCAAACTTTCATTTGAAATAATTATCTTTGCTTGCTGTAAAAGAACCCTTTTAAAATAAAAAAAATATGCCTGGATTTGAGTTATTTGGCGACGCCGAAAGAAAGGAATTGAATGATGTACTCGAGAATGGAGTATTAATGCGCTATGGTTTTGATGGCATGAGAAACGGACACTGGAAGGCCAAGGAACTTGAGAGAGAGTTGGAAAGTCGGTTTGGTGTAAAACATGCCCAACTTACCAGTAGCGGTACCACCGCGCTGAATGTGGCTTTGGCCGTGATGGGCGTTGGAGCAGGAGACGAAGTAATTATGCCTTGCTTTACCTTTGTAGCTAGTTTTGAATCAATTTTGGCTTCAGGAGCAACACCTGTATTGGTGGAGATAGATGATACCTTAACGCTAGATCCTGTAGCAGTTGAAGCGGCGATTACCCCTAATACCAAAGTGATTATGCCCGTGCATATGTGTGGGTCAATGGCCGAATTAGATGCCTTAAAAGCGATATGTGAAAAGCATGATTTGCTTTTACTGGAAGATGCTTGTCAAGCGTTTGGGGGTACTTATAAAGGTAAAATGTTGGGAAGTATCGGAGATGCAGGTACCTTCTCTTTTGATTTTGTGAAGACCATTACTTGTGGAGAAGGAGGAGTAATGTTGACCAATAATAGTGACTACGCCTTATGGGCAGATCAATATTCAGATCATGGTCATGACCATATAGGGAGTGACAGGGGAGCTGAAACCCATCAATATTTAGGCTATAATTTCAGAATATCTGAACTGCATGCCGCCGTTGGTTTAGGTCAAATCAGTAAAATGGATGATTTTATAAGCATTCAAAGAAGAAATCACGGTATCTTAAAAGAAGCTTTAAGTGAAATTCCAGAGGTAAGTTTTAGAAGAATTCCAGATCCCGAAGGAGACAGTTGTGGGTTTCTAAATTTCTTTATGCCAACTGCCGAACTATCCAATAAAGTTGTTGATGCCTTTGCCGAATTTGGTATTGATGCCTATTGGAATTATTTTAATAATAATTGGCATTATATCAGAAAATGGGATCATTTTAAGGAAATGAAAAGTTTATTTCCTCTTTCTGATCATATTAAAAAGGGAATGGAAAGACTTAAAGACCAGTCATTTCCGCAGTCAGATGACCTGATCTCAAGAAATATTTCTTGCCTGATCAAATTGTCCTGGACTGAAGAAGAAGTTAAAGACAGAGCCAAAAGAATGGCTGCAGCCATAAAATCAATACTCTAGATTCACATGAAGATCATAGCAATGATACCTGCCCGCTACGGAGCCACAAGGTTTCCCGGTAAATTGATGGCAGATTTAGGAGGAAAGCCTGTAATTGTAAGAACTTATCTGGCAACACTCGCTACTGGTCTGTTTGATGAAGTCTATGTTGTTACAGATAGTGATATTATTAAGGAAGTAGTGGAGAAGGCAGGTGGTAAAGCCATTATGAGTCAAAAGGAGCATGAATGTGGATCAGACAGGATTGCTGAAGCGGTTGAAAACCTTGAAGTTGATGTAGTCGTTAACGTTCAGGGAGATGAGCCTTTTGTGAAGAAGGAGCCTTTGGAAGCGGTTATTAAAGTGTTTGAAGGACCGGATGCAGCTAAAATTGATTTGGCTTCTTTGATGCAGGAAATTACCGATTGGAAAGATATTACCGATCCAAATTATGTAAAAGTTATTGTTGATAAGGATGATTTTGCTCTATATTTTTCAAGGTCACCCATACCGTATCCTAGAGATAAGGAAGCTGGTGCCAGATATTTTGAACATATTGGAGTATATGCTTTTAGAAAACAGGCGATCATGGATTTTTATCATTTACCAATGAGAGCCCTGGAAGCGACAGAGAAAGTTGAATGCATTCGTTACCTGGAATACGGGAAAAGGATCAAAATGGTAGAAACCAGTTATATGGGTATTGAAATTGATACCCCGGAGGATCTTAAAAAAGCCGCCAAATTTATTAAAGATTAACCCTAAAAAATAGTCAGATTATGAGTTTTAGAAACTTTCCTATGGTGCCCAGAGTAGTCTTTGGAAGAGGCAGTTTTAATCAGCTTGGTGAAATTTTAGAACCAAAACGACAAGGAGATAAGGCACCATTCATTTTTTTGGTGGATGATGTATTTAAGGGAAAGGTAAGTCTGATCTCTAGAATCCCTTTGAAGTATAATGACAAAATCATATATATCAGTGCTGATGAAGAGCCTAAAACGATCTATGTGGATGCCATCAGAGATGATATTAAAAAGGAGTTTAATGAAATTCCGTCAGGGGTTATCGGAATTGGCGGAGGAACCATGTTGGACTATGCTAAAGCAGTGGCTTTGATGCTTACTAACCCCGGCTCATCTGCTGATTACCAGGGGTGGGATCTTGTAGAACAACAAGGCGCTTATCATGTAGGTATTCCAACAATTTCGGGAACAGGAGCGGAGGTTTCAAGAACCACAGTTTTAACGGGTCCTGAAAGAAAACTAGGAATGAATTCTGACCATACCCCATTCGATCAGGTGGTGCTGGATCCTTCTTTACTAGAAGGAGTGCCCAAAAATCAATGGTTTTATACAGGTATGGATTGCTATATTCATTGTATAGAATCACTCACAGGAACCTATCTAAATGCCTTTAGCCAAAGCTATGGTGAAAAATCTCTCGATCTTTGCCGCGAAGTTTATTTGGAAAAAGAAAGTATAGATGAAGATTCTCAGGATAAATTGATGATGGCTTCATGGCATGGAGGAATGAGTATTGCTTACTCACAAGTTGGGGTAGCACATGCTATGAGTTATGGTCTTTCCTATTTGTTGGGTACTAAACACGGTATAGGGAATTGTATTGTTTTTGACCAATTGGAAGAGTTTTATCCTGAAGGAGTAAAGGAATTCAAGCAGATGGTCAAGAAGCATGGAATTGATATTCCAAAAGGACTGTGTAAAGACCTTTCGGATGATCAATTCAATACTATGATTGATGTGGCATTAGGCCTGGTCCCTCTTTGGGAAAATGCCCTTGGTAAAGAATGGAAAAAAACAATCACACGAGAAAAATTAAGAGCAATGTATGAATTAATGTAGGCTGAAAGATGTGAATTTTGAACCAAATTGATTTATATTTAACAAAAAACAAAAATATGGCCAGTATTAGAAAGTTGAAAAAGGAAATGAACAATGTTTTATCAGAAATAATAGAAGATTGTTATGTTTGTCAAATGAATTCAGATGATAAAACCGCTGCAAAGGCTGAAAAAATAATTGAGGAAGCCATTGGTACTTTTGACGAATTGATTGTGAAGTTGCATCAAAAGGATGTGACAGATCAAAAAACGCATTTAAGAGAGCTTAAGGTTTCATTGAATGAGAAAACAACCGCATTGTCTGATAAAATAGCAAAATTAACTAGCTGATATTTAATTTGTTGTAAATTAAATTTCATTTTCTTAATTTTTTTTCTTAATTTGCAATAAGTGTTCCTAAGAATGCGTTGTTTATCTTAAAAAAACGATATTTATGGCAAGAGCAATATTAGACTACACCAAAACCGTCCTAAAAAAAGTTAGTTTTAATGTAGAATTGTTTAGTAAGGAATTAAAAAAAGCTGTGAAAAGGTTATTACCTTTTGAAATTGAAGAATTGAGAATTTGGCTATTGCAATTTACCGCAAACAGACCAGAGCTTTATCCAACTTTAGCGCTTATAAAAAGTTAGCGATTATATTTCTACAGGTTTCTTGTTGAGAGGGCTGATAATTTTCACATCGTGAAAACTAATGGCGCCTCTGATCACTCCGTCTATAGTAGTTTTTAAAGCCTCTATCAATTGCATTTTTAATTGCGATTTATGATAGATGATGCTTACTTCTCTGGCTGGAACAGTATTTGTGAATTCTTTTAGGTACTGCTTGTCCTGTTCAGGAAGCTCTAATGAATGCAGATAAGGGATCAAAGTCATACCCATACCTTCCTTGCTCAATTTGATTAAGGTGTTTATATTGCCACTTTCCAGATGGAACTGATTGTGATCCATGCTATTTTTGTTTTTACAAATGTTGATCACACTATTTTTAAAACAATGTCCTTCTTCAAGTAACAAAATATCATCGATATCAAGATCATCTTCACTAATATTCGGTTGATTATAGAGCCTGTGTTCTGATGAAACAAAACCTAAGAAAGGTTCGTAATAAATAGGCTTTTCTTTGATGGCTTCATTTTCAAGAGGAGTAGCAGCTATACCTACATCGAGATGCCCCTCTGTTAATTTTTTTATGATCTCTTCCGTGGTTAACTCTTCAATAATCAATTTTACTTTGGGGTATTTATTTAAGAAGTTTTTGAGGAAAATAGGCAAAAGTGTAGGCATAATGGTTGGTATGATACCAAGTCTGAATTCTCCGCCAATGAAGCCCTTTTGCTGGTCAACAATATCATTGATCCTTTCGCTTTCATCTACAATAAGCTTAGCTTGTTGTATTATTTTTTGACCGATTGAAGTCAATGCAATAGGTTTCTTTTTTCTGTTAAAAATGGTCACATCCAATTCATCTTCAAGTTTCTGAATTTGCATGGATAGGGTAGGCTGTGTAACAAAACTATGTTCTGCTGCCAGGGTAAAGTTTTTGTATTCGGCTACAGCTAATACATATTTCAACTGTGTGATCGTCATTAGTATAAATTTTTTTGATAAATATATATAAAGTATCAATGAAATTGATGCAAAAATTAGGTAAATATTAGCGAAATTTGTTTCAAATTATAAATCAAATTATTATGAGTACAACAGTTTTAGGATTAGACAGAGAAAAAGTACAGGATTTAACAACAAGCTTAAATGAATTATTAGCCAATTTTCAAGTATACTACCAGAATTTAAGAGGATTACATTGGAATATTAAAGGAAAATCATTTTTTGAGCTACACGTGAAATTTGAGGAACTCTACACGGATTCACAAGAGAAAATTGACATGATTGCCGAACGAATACTAACATTGGAAGGTACACCTTTACATACCTTTAAAGATTATACTGATTTAGCGAAGGTACCGGTTGGTAAAAACATCACGAATGATACTGAGTCAGTAAATCTGATCGTTACTTCCCTAACTAAATTGATTGAGATTGAAAGAGATTTATTGCTTCGATCAGCTGAGGCAGATGATGAAGGGACCAATGCAATGATGAGTGATTTCGTTTCTGAACAAGAGAAGACGGTGTGGATGTTAAAAGCCTGGTTGTCTTAATTTATATAAAAAAACATCCGTCATTTGACGGATGTTTTTTTTAATACATATCCCAGAACTCTCGTTTTTTATTGAGTTCTTTTTCACTTTTGTGATAATCTTCCACTTTGGCTACTTTAAGTAAAGATGGGTGCTGTTCTATAGCAAATTCTAGTTTCTCAACGATATCTTCAACAGAATCATTTTCATAATCTATGTCCATCGGCTTTTTGATGACCATAGATTGTAAGATACCTCTCTTTTTTATCATCAGTCCTTTTTTATCAAAAGAGCGTCTGAACCCGTCAATGACGATTGGAATCACTATGGGTTTATTTTGTCTGATAATATGCGCAGTTCCTCTTCTAATGGGTTTGAAAGGGGTAGTTGTACCTTGAGGAAAAGTAATCACCCAGCCATCTTTTAGAGCTGTGGTTATATTAGAAACATCTGATAGTTTCACTTTTTTGTTGATGTCTTTTCCTTTTTCTCTCCAGGTTCTTTCTATAGAAATAGATCCCCCATAGGCCATTATTTTTGGTAAAATTCCGGCTCTCATGGTTTCTTTTGCGGCCACAAAATAGATATTCAGTTTAGGTTGCCATAAATAACCAACGTCTTTTATATTATCAACCCGACCACTCAGTGCCGCATTAAAAACATGCAACATAGCAGCTACATCCGCAAAATAAGTTTGATGATTTGCAACAAAAAGGACGTTATTATCGGGAAGATCCCGGATAATTTCAGACCCTTCTATTTGTAATTCATTGAATCCACGATATCTTCTATGGGAGAATAATCCCAATACGCGTATCAATGTTTTTTTTAGTAAAAGACTATTTCCAAAAACATCTTTCTTAAATAATGCCATTCTTAACTATTTGCGCCACAAACTTAAAAAAATTAATGTAGATTTTCTTTGATTAAGTCTTTAATTTCACTCAACATCATCGCAGTGGCTCCCCAAACGGTTTTGTTATTGAAGTTGTAACATGGAACTTCAATATTTTCCATATAACTTGTCGATAAATTCTTAGAACTTACTGACTCATCATTTAAAAGATCTGTCAGTTTAACTTCAATGATTTCCTCAACTTCGTGATTCGTACTAAATTCTGGTCTTTTATTCGTAAAACCAAAAAATGGACTTACAAGAAAATTACTGGGCGGGATAAAGGTATCTGTCATTTTTTTGGTGATCCTGATATTTTTCATGTTAACCCCAACTTCTTCGGAGGTTTCTCTAAGGGCCGTTATTTCCAAATTCTCATCCTGTTTTTCAAATTTTCCACCAGGAAAACTGATTTGAGAAGAATGGGTCCCATCATAATTCGCTCGGAGAATCAGTACAAAATTCGTCAAATTACTTTTATCTGGATAAAACAAGGCCAGTACAGCCGCCATTCTTGGGTTTGCTGTTTCGATATCATCCAGATGAATCAGTTTTCGTTCTTTAGGAACCATTTTAGCATGAGAAGAGAAACCACCTAAATGAGCATTCTCGATCCTTGAAATCAACGATAAAAAATAGTCAAAGTCCATTTAAAAGCATATTTTTACATATACGAATTTACAATTATTCTGATAATACAAGAAGTAATATGTTGCTATGGATTGTTTACTTGATTGTGAAGAAGAAAAATCATTTAGCATAGTCAAGAAGTAAGGAGTCAGGATGTTTTCGTCTGTTAAAACAAAAGAATAAAATATGAATATAGGAATAGTTTGTTATCCTACGTATGGAGGAAGCGGTGTGGTGGCTACAGAATTAGGTATTGCTTTAGCTCAGAAAGGTCATCAGGTTCATTTTGTAACCTCTCACCAACCTGTAAAATTGAATTTTCTTACCCATAATCTTCATTTTCATGAGGTTTTTGTTGAAAGCTATCCTTTGTTTCATTACCAACCTTACAATTTAGCTTTATCAAGTAAGTTGGTGGAATCAGTGCAAAAATATGATCTTGATGTTTTACATGTGCATTATGCCATTCCACATGCCTATGCTGCTTATATGGCCAAACAAATGTTAAAGGATTTCGGTATTGACATTCCTATTGTGACAACCCTGCACGGTACAGATATTACTTTGGTTGGTAGCCATCCGGTATATAAACCCGCTGTAGAATTCAGTATCAATCATTCTGACGCGGTGACCACGGTATCTAACAGTTTAAAAGAAGACACGTTGCGCTTGTTCAATATCAAAAAGAATATTGAAGTCATTTATAATTTTATTGATTTTGAGAAACAAGTGTCCTGGACGGCCGAAGATTGCATGCGTGAAACGCTTGCTGATCCAGATGAAAAAATCCTCGCGCACGTGAGTAATCTCCGACCGGTAAAACGCGTATTGGATGTTATCAGAATATTTCATCAAGTACAAAAGAAAATACCTTCCAAATTATTGGTCGTAGGTGATGGACCGGATAGAGAAAAAGCAGATCTTTTGGCAAACGAATTAGGGCTAAAGGATAAGATTCTTTTTCTAGGTAAAAGCGATGAAATCAGAAAGATTCTTTGTTTGACTGATTTGTTCCTCCTACCTTCGGAAACAGAAAGCTTTGGTTTGGCAGCTTTGGAGGCCATGGCGGCACATACCCCGGTGATCTCAAGTAATACAGGAGGACTTTCGGAGGTGAATGTTCATGGAGTGACAGGTTTTCTCAGTAATGTTGGTGATGTAGAGGATATGGCAAAGAACGCCATTTACCTTTTGAGTGATGAGAAGCGTCTGGAGACATTCAAGCAACAGGCTTTCGATTCGGCGCACCAATTTTCGATAGAAACTATTTTACCAAAATATGAAAGCATGTATAAAAGAGTGATTAAGAATGGTTTTTAAATAGCTGTAATTAAGAGGCAGATTGCATATAGTAAAGCAGTCCTTTTTCAATGAGTTTAGGGTCTAATTGAATGTCAAGTTTACAGTTTTCCATTCGTTCTAGTAAGACAAAGTTTACTTTCCCGCTCACATTTTTTTTATCATACTTCATTAGATTGGTTATTTCAGCCAGATCTTCTTTTTCGATATTTACTTTTCCATAAAAGGTATTCACAAATGTTTTTAAAGCCTGGGTCAATTCCATTGGAAACCCAAACATTTGAGAAGAATAGTACAATTCGATTACCATGCCAACTGCGATGGCTTCTCCATGGGTCAGACGCTGTTTAACTGCTGATTCCAAAAAATAAGATTCAATTGCATGACCTATGGTATGGCCAAAATTTAAGGATTTTCGAAGGTTATTCTCATGAAGATCTTGCAATACTACATCATTTTTAATCACCACAGATTTGTATACTAAATTGCTGATATTTTTCATATCAATTTCGGTAAACTCTTTTATAGTATTCCAGAGTTTTTCGTCAAAGGTGAAACCATATTTGATAATTTCTGCTAAACCGGAACGCATTTCTCTCTTAGAAACCGTATTGAGAAAATCCATATCTACCAGCACCATTTCCGGATTGCTGAACAAACCAATTTGATTTTTCAAAGCGCCCAGATCCACTCCCGTTTTTCCGCCAACTGAAGCATCAACCATACTTAAGAGTGTTGTCGGGATATTAATGAATTTCAGTCCTCTTTTAAAAGTAGATGCAACAAAACCACCCATATCTGTGATGACTCCACCACCTAAATTAATCATCAAAGATTTTCTATCAGCACCCCTTTCAGACAATTGGTTCCAAAGGTAGTTGCAAGTTTCAATATTTTTAAAGACTTCACCGGCTTCTATCTCAATAATTTCAATTGCTATGTTGAGTTTTGCTCTATCCAGAAAAAAAGGAAGGCAGTGTTTTAGGGTATTACTATCTACAAGAATAAAAATTTTTGAATGGAAATTTTCTTCTAAATAAACATGCAAAGACCGGTAAGCATTTTCCTGAAAATGCACATAGTAATTTGTAGAAAGTATTGACTGCATAAAAATGAATTTTATGATGCAAATAACGGTCAAATATTTGAAAAAAATAAATCGCTCTTGGTATCTTTGTTAAAAACAAAATAGCATGAAGGAACTTTTTAATAATACCGAAGTGGCTTTTAGTTTAAAATCGGATTCCGAATTGGAACGAGCCTATTTTTTATTCAGATTGATCAAAAGTGAACCTTTGGTCAAAATTGGTACAGCAGTGACAAAGTTTGCTTTAAGATCATCCCTTCCCGTTGAAGGATTGATCAGGGCAACTGTTTTTGATCATTTCTGTGGAGGAATCAGTGAAAGTGACTGTATGCCCATTATTGAAAAAATGTACGATAAAAAAGTACATGCTGTTCTGGATTATTCAGTTGAAGGAAAAGAAGAAGAGAAGCAATTTGATCGTGTTTTGGAGAAAACCCTTTCACTGATCAATTTTGTCAATGAAAAAGAAGCAATGCCTTTTGCGGTATTCAAACCTACAGGTTTTGGCAGGTTTGATTTATATAGAAAGATAACAGAAGACATAACACTTACTGAGGAGGAAAAAAGTGAATGGGCACGTGTGGTAAATAGATTTGAAAAGGTAGCCATGGCTTGTTATGAAAAGGATGAATGCTTACTGGTAGATGCGGAGGAAAGCTGGATGCAAAAAGCTGCAGATGAATTGATGGAGGGATTAATGGAAAAATACAATAAGGGAAAAGTAATTATTTTTAGTACACTGCAGTTATACAGACATGACCGTCTTGATTATTTAAAGGGTCTGCATAAAAGAGCCAAGGAAAAGGGTTATAAAATTGGTATGAAACTTGTAAGAGGTGCTTATATGGAAAAGGAAAGGGAACGTGCCCAGCTTAAAAATTACCAGGACCCTATTTGTAAAAACAAAGCCGAAACTGATCAAAACTTTAATGATGTGCTCAGGTATATGTTTGATCATTTGGAAGATATGGCTATTTTTTGTGGTACACACAATGAAGAAAGTTCCTATTTATTAATGGATATGATCCAAGAGTCAAAGTTTGATAAAAGAGACAATCGCTTATGGTTCGGTCAATTATACGGAATGAGTGATAATATTTCTTATAATTTGGCCGACCAAGGATACAACGTGGCGAAATACTTACCTTTTGGTCCGGTAAAAGACGTAATGCCTTATTTGATCAGAAGAGCGGAAGAAAACACTTCAGTTGCAGGGCAAACCAATAGAGAACTTGACCTGATCAGGATAGAGAAAAAAAGAAGAAAAGTGTAAATGTCGACGAGAAACATTTCAATTAGTATTATCTGGACCCTTATCGTATTGTTGGCCATGGATGTTTATATCTATTCGGCATTGCGTCCAAGTATACAGAAAAATAAATGGAAACCATTTCTGAATATTATCTATGCCGTTTTTGTGGTATTGAGCTATATAGGATTTTATTATTTACACTTTTATTTTACTGCTAAACCCTTACAAGCAGACTTGGCTCCGAATCTTGCCATTGGTTTCTTTTTTTCAATCATGGTAGTTAAAATTTTATTGGTCCTTTTCTTTTTATTTGAAGATGTCTTCCGATTTTTGGAACTTATTTTCAACTCGCTGAGTGGCCTTATAAGAGCAGATCATCAAAATATCGTCAGACCTGGCAGAAGAGGGTTTGTCAGAAAAATCGGTTTAATTGTAGCCGGCATCCCTTTTACATCAATGCTTTATGGCATAACCAAGGGGAAGTATGATTTTAGAGTAAACAAGGTAAAATTGGTTTTTGACAACTTGCCAGAGGCGTTTGAAGGGTTTAAAATTATACAGATTTCGGATATACATTCCGGTAGTTTTGACAGCAAAGAAGCTATAATTAATGGAATCAAGCTTGTAAATGAGCAAAAAGCTGATGTGGTCCTTTTCACAGGTGACCTTGTCAATAATGATTCTCGTGAAATTATACCTTTTATAGAAGATTTTAAGGAACTTAAAGCACCTCACGGTGTCTATTCAGTTTTGGGGAATCACGACTATGGTGATTACAAAAGATGGAATTCTGAGCAGGATAAGCAAGAGAATATGGAATTACTTTATCAGTATCAGGAAAAAATGGGTTTTCAATTACTGAATAATCAGAATGCTGTCATTGAAAAAGGGGAAGATGTTATTGGTATTTACGGAGTAGAAAACTGGGGTAATCCACCATTTCCACAAAAAGGAGATCTCGACAAGGCCTTGTCGGGTAGAGAAGATGTAGCTTTTAAAATTCTCTTAAGCCATGATCCTACGCATTGGGATAAAAAGGTAGTCAGCCATCCTGTGCATATTGACCTCACTTTATCAGGTCATACGCATGGTATGCAGTTCGGAGTTGAAATTCCCGGTTTTAAGTGGAGCCCGATCAAATATGTGTATCCTCAATGGGCTGGATTGTACACAAATAACAAACAACACTTATACGTGAACCGAGGCTTTGGTTTTTTGGGTTTTCCCGGTAGAGTCGGTATTTGGCCTGAAATCACACTGATTGAATTAACTAGAAACACATAAAAAAGATGTTTGAATTTTTTAAGTCTAACAATAAGAAAGATAGCAATAAAGAGCTTTTAAGAATAGATTTTGATACCAAAGATCAATGGTCAGATCTTAAGGACTTGTCGCATAATCAAGCGGTATACATTTTTAAACACAGCAGTAGTTGTGGCATCAGTTCTGTGGTGCTCAATCGATTTGAAAAGCAAATAAAAGAAAGAAATGAAACCTATTTCTATTTGCATATACAAGGATTTAGATCCTTGTCAAACTGGTTGGCAGAAGAACTTGGGATTCGTCATGAATCCCCGCAACTTATTGTCCTGAAGAATGCAAAAGTAATGGCTCATGATTCTCATTACTCGCTCCTGGAAATTCTTCCAAAGTTGTAGAAAGTATACTACTTTTCAATACTGAACTTTCTCGCTTTTTTGACCTTTCCAACACATTCACCAAAACCAATTCTTACTTGGTCGTTCTTGCAATAACCGTGCATAATGACCGTATCTCTGTCGAGGATAAACTTTCGTTCAGTCCCGTCAGACATCTTAATGGGCTTGGTTCCTTTCCATGACAATTCAAGCATTGAGCCATAACTGCTCTTATCTTTTCCTGAGATTGTACCACTTCCGTAGAGATCTCCTGATCGCACATTACAGCCATTAACTGTTTGATGCGCTAGTTGTTGTGAGATACTCCAGTACAAGTTTTTAAAATTAGTCTTGCTAACTAGTGTCGCATTTTCTTTTTTTGGCTTTATAAAAGTGTCAATTGTAATATCATAAGAAGTCAATCCCTCTTCCTCCAAATAGGGAAGGGGCTGAGGGTCCTGCTCAGGTCCGGCAACCTTAAACGGCTCTAAGGCATCTAACGTTACAATCCAGGCCGAAATAGTAGAGGCAAAGTTTTTTGCAAGAAATGGGCCGAGCGGAACATATTCCCATTTTTGAATATCCCGGGCTGACCAGTCATTGAGTAATACCATTCCGAAAATATGATTTCTCGCTTCCTCTATAGGTATTGATTTTCCCATGTCATTAGCATCTGTGGTGATAAAACCCATCTCAACTTCAAAGTCTAATAATTTAGATGGTCCAAACACAGGTTGTGAAGCTCCCTGTGGCAATGTTTGCCCGAGAGGTCTGCGAATTTTAGTGCCAGATACTACAATAGAAGAAGACCTGCCGTGATAACCTACAGGAATATGAACCCAGTTTGGTAATAAGGCATTTTCAGGATCTCTGAACATAGTACCCACATTTGTAGCATGGTCTTTACTGGAGTAAAAATCAGTATAATCGCCTATGACAACCGGCAATAACATTTCAATTTCGTTTATATCGAAAATTACAACCTCTCTATGTGCTGCATGATCTTTTAATTTCTTGTTTTCAGCATCAAATATATCGGCGATTCTGTTTCTTACAAGGCGCCAAGTAGTTTGACCATCAGCTATAAAATCATTGAGGGAGTCTTGCATAAAAATATCGTCGGTTAAGGGAATCCCTTCAAAATAGCCCAACTGCTGCAAGGCAGCAAGGTCAATGGCATAATTCCCTATCCTTGTTCCGATTGTCGTGATATCATCTTTGGTAAGAAATACGCCAAATGGAATATTTTGGATGGGAAAATCGGAATCTGTTTCCACAGTTAACCAGGATTTTCGATTGGGATTGTTGGCAGTTATCTTCATGATTTTTGAGAATTTAATAAAAAAATATCTATAATTTACGAAAACAATTAATTCATTTCAAATATAGAAGTTTCTCTATATATGAAGGATGAATTTATTACTTTTGTGCTGATTTAAATTTACAAATAAAACTATATTCATGAGCCGAGATCAAATAATTTTTGACCTGATAGCAGAGGAAAAGGAAAGACAAACCAATGGTTTGGAGCTAATCGCTTCAGAAAACTTTGTCAGTGAGCAAGTAATGGAAGCTGCAGGCTCCATTCTAACCAATAAATATGCTGAAGGATACCCTGGTAAAAGATATTATGGAGGTTGTGAAATAGTTGATCAGGTAGAGCAAATTGCAATTGATAGGGCAAAAGTACTTTTCAATGCTGAATATGTTAATGTTCAACCTCATTCTGGTTCGCAGGCCAACACAGCCGTTTATCACGCAGTTTTAAATCCGGGTGATACCATATTAGGCTTTGATCTGTCGCACGGGGGGCATTTGACGCACGGTTCTCCTGTGAATTTTTCGGGAAAATTATACAATGCTACTTTTTACGGTGTTGAAAAGGAAACCGGGGTTTTGAATTATGATAAAATACAAGAAAAGGCTAATGAAGTAAAACCTCAATTAATCATCGCTGGTGCTTCTGCTTATTCCAGAGATATTGATTTTAAAAGATTCAGAGAGATCGCTGATAGTGTTGGGGCCATTCTTTTGGCTGACATTTCCCATCCCGCAGGATTAATAGCTAAAGGTATATTAAATGACCCGCTTCCTCATTGCCATATTGTAACTACAACCACTCATAAAACCTTGAGAGGTCCAAGGGGAGGGATCATTATGCTTGGTAAAGATTTTGAAAACCCTTTTGGAGAAAAAACACCTAAAGGAACGGTTAAAAAGATGAGTAGTTTGCTGAATTCGGCTGTATTTCCTGGTAACCAGGGTGGGCCTTTAGAGCATATTATTGCGGCCAAAGCGATTGCTTTCGGAGAAGCCTTGACCGATGAATTTCTAAGCTATCAAATACAGGTAAAAAAGAATGCTGCCGCCATGGCCGAAGCATTTGTTGCTAAGGATTATCATATCATTTCAGGTGGAACGGATAATCATATGATGCTTATCGATCTTAGAAATAAAAATATTACGGGAAAGGAAGCTGAAAATGCCTTGGTAAAAGCAGATATAACAGTGAATAAAAATATGGTTCCATTTGACGATAAATCTCCCTTTGTTACATCTGGTATCCGCATTGGGTCGGCTGCCGTGACTACTAGAGGACTTGTTGAAAGTGATATGGGCATTATTGTTGATTTTATTGACGAGGTGATCAGTGATTTTGAAAATGAGGACCTTTTGGAGGCTGTTGCTTCAAAAGTAAACGCCCTGATGAAAGACAAGCCTTTATTCGTTTGATTCATATGTACACATGATAATAATCATTTAATTCTCAGCATATTTGACCTATTTTTACTAGGTAAATCTGCCGAAAAATGGGGGCACATGCCGTAAAAGCGATAGAAAGTTTAAGAGAACGCAAGGAGTTTTTGTATCATCTTCTGAATGATGTAAAGGCACTTGAAATGATGATTGAACAGGACGTTTTTGAAAAAGGTATCAGGCGTATTGGAGCTGAACAGGAATTGTGTTTGGTCGATAAAAATTTCAGACCCTCCTGTAATGCGTTAGAAGTGCTTGACCACCTTAAAGATCCTCACTTTACTACAGAACTCGCGCTGTTCAATCTGGAGATCAATCTGGACCCCCTCGAATTGACTAAAGACTGTTTTTCCAGGATTGACAAAGAATTAACAGCACTTATCTCAAAAGGAGATGCTGTTGCCAACCAAATTGATGATAATAAAATTATCCTTACAGGTATTCTGCCAACGCTTAGAAAGCGTGACATGGTATTTAAGAATATTACACCTTTCCCACGCTATAAAGTCTTAAATAAAATATTAAAGGATATCAGAGGTGATGATTTTATGCTGAAGATCAAAGGGGTTGATGAATTGATTCTAAATCATAAATCAATTCTTTTTGAAGCCTGTAATACCAGTTTTCAGGTGCATCTTCAAATTCCAATGGATGAAATGGTAGATAAATACAATTGGTCTCAGGCAATTGCCGGACCAGTTTTATCGATTACGGCAAATTCACCGTTATTATTGGGAAGAGAATTATGGAGTGAAACAAGGATTGCTTTGTTTCAGCAAAGTGTGGATTCAAGGAATCGATCCTATCTGCTTAGAGAGCAAAAGCCCAGAGTGTCTTTTGGCAGCAACTGGATCAAAGATTCTGTCATTGAGCTGTATCAGGATGATATTGTGAGATATACCCCTTTGTTAACCACTGATTTTAAAGAAGATGCTATAGCGAAACTCCGTCGTGGAGATATACCTAAATTAGAGGCTATTGGCATACACAACGGTACAATCTACAGATGGAATCGTTTATGTTATGGGCAAACCAAAGGTATTCCTCACATGCGGATCGAGAACCGATATATTCCTTCTGGCCCCAGTGTAAAAGATGAAGTAGCAAATGCTTTGTTTTGGGTTGGCCTGATGCAGGGCATGCCTGAAAAATATAAAAAACTGGACAGATTAATACCCTTTAATGAAGTGAAGGGAAATTTTGTGAATGCTGCCAGGACAGGGATCAATACTTATTTTAATTGGTTTGGTAAGGGGGTGTCGGCGAAAAGATTAATACTTACAGAATTGTTACCTATTGCTTATCAAGGCTTGGTTAACTGTCAAATTGACCTCAAGGATATTCATTATTATTTGGATATCATTGAAAAACGAGCAGAAACAAGATATACAGGAGCTCAATGGATCAGAAGCAGTAATATCGCTCTAAGAAAAAAAATGACCAAGGATATCGCTAATGCTACCCTGACTGCACATATGTACAAAAACCAGAAAACTGGTAAACCCATACATGAATGGAAAATAGCTAACGATAACCATGTCTTAAATATGGATGTTGGCTTGACTAAATTAGAGAAATTCATGACAACGGAAGTTTTTGTTGTCAATGAAAACGATTTGGTAGAGCTGGTTGCAAAAATTATGGAATGGAGAAATATTCATCATATTCCAGTAGTTGATGATAAAAACAGGCTAACCGGTTTGATCACAAAAACGAATATTCTGGCAATTCAAGGACAAGATACCAATGTAATTGTAGCCAAAGATATTATGGTAAAAGAAATTATTTCCGTTGATTCCGAAACTTCTATTGAAAAGGCTAATAGCATAATGCTGGAACATGAAATTGGTTGTTTACCAATACTTGAACTGGGCGATCTGGTAGGGATTTTAACCAAAACTGACCTGGATAAATTACTGTATACTTGAATTATGATTGAAACCAAAAACGAATACAGAACAGATTTTTCTCATGATAAAAGAATACTAGGACAATTTTACGGCACTGATAATGGCCCTACAGTCATTATATTCGCCGGTATTCATGGAAATGAAAAAGCAGGCGTACATGCTTCAGATAAGGTCATACGGAAAATCAATGAAAGACATATAAAGTTCAAAGGAAATCTCCATATTCTTCTAGGGAATATCAATGCCTTGGGCAAAGGTGTTCGATTTGAAAAAGTTGATTTGAACAGGATCTGGCAAAAGGAGCACATTGAGGAGTTAGAGACTCGCATGGGTAAATTTTCTCCAGAAGAAAGGGAGCAGTGGGATATTCTGAATATCATCAGGCATATATTGCTGCATGAATCCGGCCCTTTTTATTTTTTGGACCTTCATACAACATCATCTTCTTCGATACCTTTTATTACCATAAGTGATTCACTAAATAATAGAAAGTTTTCTTCTAATTTTCCTATACCTGTTGTTTTGGGAATAGAAGAGTACCTCGATGGTCCGTTACTGACTTTTATCAATGAATATGGTCATGTCGCCTTAGGATTTGAAGGAGGGTCTCATGATGCAGTATCTTCCATTGTAAATTGCGAAGCCTTCATATGGAAAGCTCTTGTGCATTCAAAATGTTTAGATAAATCGGAATTGACTGATTATGACCAATATAAAAACATATTATCAAACCTTTGTTGTGAGTATCAGTTCTTTGCCATCAAATACCGCTATGAATTAAAAGAACAAGAACAGTTTTCCATGAGATCAGGATTCGAGAATTTTGAACTTATAGAAAGAAATGAGTTTTTAGCAAAAAGTAATGGTGAGGATATCATGGCACCTAGAAGTGGGCGTATTTTCATGCCTTTATATCAGGAATTGGGGGAGGACGGTTTTTTTATCCTTAGCAGAATTTCCAAATTCTGGCTTGGCTTGTCTATCATTGCTCGTAAGATGAAATTTAATAATTTTTTAAGGCTGATTCCAGGGGTTAGGAAGGATCCGGAAAATAGCTATACTTTAATTGTCAACCCCAGGGTAGCCAGATTTATGACACAACCTGTTTTTCACCTATTTGGTTATAGACAGCAGATTTATAAAGATGACAAACTTCATTTTATCAAACGAGACAGAAAAATAACAGAATTTATCTAATTGAGATGCAACATCGATTTCTAGTTCAGGTAATGTTTTAATATACCTAAGGCGTATTTACTAGCGATCTCCTTAGCAAATTTTGGAAAATCAATATGCGCATTGTGATTGGCATTATCTGAAATTGTTCTTATAATAGAAAAAGGGACTTTATATTCAAAGCATACCTGAGCTACTGCCGCTCCTTCCATTTCCACACATTTTACGGTTGGCAGACCCGATAGAATTTTAAGACTTTGCTTGGTAGATGAAATGAATTGGTCTCCAGAAGCGATATCTCCAACGTGAATTTTTGGCGTCCTGATTTGAAAGATTGCTAATTGCTCTTTTGAGAGAAACTCATTTTTATTTTGCAAAAATTGATCACTCGCTTGAGCAAGTTGATTTCTTTTTTCAACATGGGTGCTGAAGGCACTTTTTCCTAAAAGAGGTACTTCAAAGGCACTGACTAGCGGACTACCGTCCATATCATGTTGGTAAAGATCTTTTCCAATGACAATGTCTCCGACAAAAATATCAGGTTGAACGCCTCCTGCAACTCCTGTAAAAATGATTTCATCCACATCAAAATCATTGATCAATTGGGTAGCTGTGGTAGCCGAGGCCACCTTGCCCCAACGTGAGAAGACCAGTATTACTTTTTTACCAAAAAGCCTTCCCTGATAATAAGTTCGCATCCCTTTGATCATTTTATTTTCAACTTGCAGTAGGATCTGTAAGGCTTCGATCTCTTCCGGCATGGCGCTAATAATCCCGATGTACATAATAAAAAAAGAGTAAATAGTGATTAAATGATCTTTCCATCTTTCATTTCGAGTTTCCTGTCGGCCATTTCGGCCAATTCCTGGTTATGCGTGACAATCACAAAGGTCTGATGGAATTGATCTCTTAGTGTAAAGAAGAGTTCATGAAGGTGTTTGGATGAAGCAGTATCAAGGTTTCCACTTGGCTCATCTGCAAAGATGACATCTGGTTTATTGATTAAGGCTCTGGCCACAGCAACTCGTTGTTGTTCACCTCCGGAAAGTTCATTGGGTTTGTGTTCTATTCTATCCGAAAGTCCTAGAAAGTCTAATATTTCAGTAGCTTCTTTTTCTACTTCTTTTTTAGAGCGGTTTGCAATAAACCCAGGAATACATACGTTTTCCAGAGCTGTAAATTCTGGTAATAATTGATGAAACTGAAAAATAAAACCTATATGCTTGTTCCTGAATTTTGAAAGGGCCTTGTCATTTAGTTTTTTTATATCAGTATCGTCAATAGTTAAGGCATCAGAATAAGAGGGTTTGTCTAAGGTGCCCAGAATTTGTAATAAGGTTGTTTTACCTGCGCCACTCGGTCCAATAATCGCAACGATCTCACTCTTTTTGATATGTAAGTCAACCCCTTTTAGGACCTCTAATTCACCGTAGTATTTATGGATGTTCTCAGCTTTAATCATTTGGATAAAATATGCGGGTGAAATTACAATAAATTAGTGAGTTCCCAAAGATGGTATCAACTCATATAAACCTATTCTTTCGAGCTTATTACTAAGAATTGTCTTTTTTAACCCAACGCTTAACATTATTGTAATCAAGGAAATAGATTAGTTTCACTGATAGAAGGTGTCCGCTAGGTTGTTCTAAGAGCTCGGATAAATTTTCGCCAAATGATAAAAAAGACCTGTCATCGTCGCTTTGAATCGAATTCCTGTATAAGGCAACTAGTTCGCTTCCTCTTGTAAATTGCCAAACATATCGTAGATCCAGATTCCAGCTATTAAAATTGAGATCGTTGTTCTCATTATATGGATGAGTTGATAAATAGCCATCTTCACCCAGTTCATAGTATTGCTCCTGATAGGCTACTGTAGACCAATAATGTCTAAACGACATGCTTACGGAAGACTTGTCGTTGAAACTATATTTACTTGAAAAACTATTTTCAATTTGATTGTTTTGCCTGACTCCAAAAATAATGGTTTCATCATCTAAAGTATCAACATATCCTGGTTGGTTGAAACTTTGCTCAAGGGTGAACCCATAGGCAAATTCCAATTTATCATTGACTCTGAATCTTGGACCAAGGCCTAATTCATAGGAATATTCATTGGTTCCATATCTATCTCTATATTGGAGGCTAGTTTCAAAAGCAAGTCTTTTCCTGAAATCCGAAGAGAAATAACCTTCGGAACGAAATTGTCCATTCCGTTTCCAAAAGCGCCCTTCTGTTCTCGGTTCAAAGAAATCAACTCTCTCTCCAATGTTAGTGCCTAGCTCAAAGCCATAAGACAATTGTTTTAAATTTGTAGCAAAAAAATCGATTTCGGTATAGTTACTGGTCGTTACACTGGGCTCATACCTTCTGAAATGACCTCCAAAGAAACTTATTCTTAAAAAGTTAAAATGCTTGGTTGGTTTAAATATTCTATAAGAAACGTTTCCCGTAAAATCATTGAAATTATTGGTGCGCTGAAAACCCAGATCATTCTTGTCATAAGTATCATCTGCAAACCGGTGCCTGAGACTATATCTTATTTGACCTTTGGTTTTTTCGAATTCTAATCTTGACGCAAATCCGCTTTCATTCTCACCGTTTTCACTAATGTTACTCATACTCCCGTCACCACTGAGTCTGTAAGCATTTGATCCGTTCGCCAGACTGAATACCAAAGACGATACATTGGCATCTCTAAAATTACCTTCCCTCAATACATTAGTGTTTACCAATGAAATAAATGAATTCTTATTGAATTCCTGATCGATAACAAATACGTTATAATTGGTTAAGGGTTCCGTTTTAATTTTTGTAGTTTCTCCGGTAAGCGTATCTTTAACAGTTGCATAGGTGTTTTCAGTAACCGCATTGAGCACACCAACGCCCAATCCTTTCTGGGATCTTCCTGTTACCTTTACGGAATTGAGTACCTTTACCTCATCAGGGTTATTAACAATTTCTTCATCGTCATAATCATCCTCAATGTCTTCACTGCCCACCGGAGAATTTCCTATCCTTCTTGAAAAGAAAAGATTCCCTTTTTCAAGTAAGTCAGCTCCTTCTATAAAAAATTGTCTTTGTTCTGAAAAAACCTGTTCAAAAGGACCCAGATTCAAAACAACGTTATCAAAACCCGCTTGGGAAAAATCAGGAACCAATGTTGCAAACAAGGTAAAATTATCTGTAATACCATATTTGACATCCATTCCAAAATTGAGATTGGTATCCGTATTTCCATCATTGCTGTCAAGAACAAATGATGCAAAAGGAGAAAAGCTTAATCGGGTAGGGGGAGATATATCTTTTAGTCCTGTCAAAATTCCTGCATATTGAGATGGTCTTCCTGTTGATTTATCAATGTAATTCCAAACATATTGTTCTCGGGTACTCTCAATTCGTCTATGAATATTTAGCCCCCAGGTCATGTCTTTACCATCAGCAAATCTCAATGCAGCATATGGGATCTTCATTTCAACATACCAGCCTTTTTCATCAAATGACACTTCACTGAACCAAACTTCACTCCAACTAAAATCTTCGCCATTAGCAGGTGACACCTGCGCGTCTAACTGAGTTGCCCCGGCAGAAACAAAAAATTCATATTCATTTTGTCCGTCATTATTAGGACTAATCCCTAAAGCAAAGAAATCTGAAGTTCCCAGGTTATCTCTTTCACTGAGTTGTCTCATGATTTTATTGGGCTCTGAATCATATAAATAAGCTCCTATATAAATAGCTTGATTGTCGTATAAGATCTTAACCTCGGTTTTTTGATTCTCCGGCTCAGGATCGCCATCTCCTGGTCTGAACATGACAAAATCTTTGGCTATGGCAGCCTCGTTCCATGCTGCATCATCTAGTTTTCCATCAATCACTGGTGGCTCTTGAATTCTGGAAGCCTGCAATTCTTTTTTTGTTGCTTGTGCACTTAAGCTCAAAGCTGAGATTAGAAAAAAAAGGAGAAAAAATTGTCTCATTAACAGGAGATATCTTAAGTAAATTTCAATGTACGAAAGTATATAGGTGTTGCATAAAACTGTCTTAAGGAACTGTTAAACTATTCTAATTTTTACAAGATATTTAGCCTGTTTTATATGATGTATGAGTACAAAATAAATAAGGTAGGCATTCCTTGTATCTCAATTAAATACTTACTTTTGTACATCTCATAATATAAAGGACTTATTCATGAACTTACACGAATATCAAGGAAAAGAAATTTTAAATAGTTTCGGCGTAAAAATACAGCGTGGGATGGTTGCAGATAACCATAAAAAGGCAGTAGAAGCCGCTAAGTTATTAGCCACAGAAACAGGCACAGGCTGGTGGATAATTAAAGCTCAGATCCATGCAGGTGGACGAGGAAAAGGTGGCGGTGTCAAATTGGCTAAAAATTTAGCTGAAGTTGAAAGTATTTCAAAAGACATCATTGGCATGATGTTGAAAACACCACAGACCTCAGCGGAAGGTAAGAAGGTTAATCAAGTGTTGATTGCTGAAGACGTTTATTATCCCGGTGACAATGAACCAGAAGAATATTACATGTCTGTTTTGCTGAACAGAGGAACTGGTAAGAATATGATCATGTATTCTACTGAAGGAGGAATGGATATTGAAACTGTGGCGGAAGAAACCCCACACTTAATTTTTACGGAAGAGGTAGATCCTGGAGCAGGTCTTTTAGGTTTCCAGGCAAGAAAAATAGCGTTTAACCTTGGCTTATCAGGGAAGGCATTTAAAGAGATGGTGAGGTTTGTGATGTCTTTATATAAGGCTTATGTAGAATCTGATGCTTCTTTGTTTGAGATCAATCCTGTATTGAAAACCTCAGATGATATGGTACTTGCTGTAGACGCCAAAGTAACCTTAGATGACAATGCTATGTTCAGACATAAGGACTATCAGGGTCTCAGAGATCTTAGAGAAGAAAACCCAATAGAAGTTGAAGCAAATGCCGTGGGCTTGAATTACGTTGATCTTGACGGTAATGTTGGTTGTATGGTTAATGGAGCCGGTTTGGCTATGAGTACCATGGATTTGATCAAACAATCGGGTGGTGAACCTGCCAACTTTCTTGACGTAGGTGGTACAGCTGACGCAGAAAGGGTTGAAACCGGGTTTAGGATCATTTTAAGAGATCCTAAGGTAAAAGCCATATTGGTGAATATATTCGGAGGTATTGTAAGATGCGACAGAGTAGCTCAGGGAATTGTAGATGCTTATAAGAATATGGGAGATGCAATTAAGGTTCCCATTATTGTAAGACTTCAGGGTACTAATGCTGTTGAGGCCAAGAAGTTGATCGATAGTAGCGGATTGGATGTGATTTCTGTGGTAGAATTTAAGGAAGCTGCAAATAAAGTACAGGAAGTTCTGGGATAATTTCAGACTTTTTGATTATATGATAGAAGAGACCTGATTAATTTCAGGTCTTTTTTTTGTTTAATGGCTCAATTTAAGGAACTCAAAAAATGCGGTTTATACAATTTTTTGAATTCTTGCAAGAAAAATTTATCACAACAAGAGATAATTTGACCAATAAATCATCATTTTTAAGTGTTTTTTACTTACCCGTTTTCCCCTAAGGTTGTATGCAAATAAAAAAATATTTCATTAAAAATCACCTGGAGAATCAAAGTCATATCTTAGTATAGTGTCAAAATAAATAAGTTAAAACACTGATATTTATTTAGTTGTGCTAAATAAGGAGTGGCGTGAAGTTTCTAGTTGTTTTCGGGGATATTTGGAATTCCCATTTTTATCTATTGTTTAATACTTGTAATCTGACTTACATTTGAACTATGGTTTTCAAGTGAAATCATATTCTTTAACAAACGATTCGATTTAATAATAAAATATGAGATAACATTACTTTCTTACATCAGGAACAAAATATTGATCAACAGTTAATAGCAGATCATTTATAAGTTCACTTTAGAAAATCAATCTCGATTTATTAAATCTCTTTACTTACAATTTTTCCTAATTTGAAATAATACGCAAACTTTGAATTGCTAATTATTAACATAAATATTTCAATTATGAAAAAGATAACTTTATTCTTCGCATTAAGCTTTGTAAGTCTGATAGGATTTGCACAAGAATCTAAAAACTCAACAAATCTTGAAACTGAATCTTTAAAACGTCATACGGAATACATTATTGTATTAGACGATACTACTGTAGGAGATAATATTGATATATTATTGAATAACAGTATGATAACTGAGGATATTCAATTGAATTTTAACGATCATGAGTTAGTTCATGACGCTCCGGATGCTTTAGACATAGAAAGTAAATTTGTTGAAGGTGCTTTCACTTATAATGAATATGCATTGATCTATACGGCAGACCCTACTGAAATAAGTGGTTTAAAATCATAATTCAATACTATTCAAGAAAGTTATCTTCCCAATCACAAATATAGAACCATTAATATATAATCATTTAAAAAACATAAACCATGAAAAAATTACTATTTATCATAGCCATTACTTTAACAGGATTTTCAACCTATGCCCAACAAACTACAGAAGCTGCAAAGGCAACTATTACCAAATATGTCACGACATTTCCAAATGGAGATGAAGCGATAACCATTACGGATAAGTCTAGTTCAAGTTCACTTGAATTGTCATCTGCGGATAATTTTTACAAATATGAAATTCTCGAAACAGCTAATCACGAATTGGTCCATGGTCAAAATAATAAAGGAAAGATCTGTGCCATAGACAAGACAAAATTAGAGGAAGGAACCTATACTTTAAAAGTGTATACAGATGATTTCGTGATCACATCGGATATCACCATCTCTAACGATGATGCAACAGACGGAAGTATTCAATAATCATAAACCTATTAATTAAAAACATTAAAGAACAACTATTATGAAAAATTTAATCTTATTATTCGCAATATCCATGCTCAGCCTTTCAAGCTATGCACAAACCAACGCAAACAAACAATCTGAAAGAGTTACCAAATATGTAACAACCTTCCCGAACGGTGAAGAAGCCATTACCATCACTGATCATTCGGCATCCGACAACCTTAAATTGACATCAGCTGACAATTTCTATAAATACGAAATTCTCGAGTCGTCAAATCACGAACTGGTGCATGGATCTAATAACCAGGGGAAGGTATGTAACATAGATAAGAATAACCTTGAGGATGGAACATATACCTTGAAAGTTTATACAGATGATTTTGTGATTACTTCAGATATCACAATTACGAATGGACTACAAGCTGAATCAGATTCTTCTGTGAATTAAGATGATTCTACTGTAAGACTATTATATGAAATATATATTCAATTTGTTTATGATGTTTATAGTGTATAACGGATTCTCACAAAATGGTGAGAATAGCAAAAGAAGTAAAATTACTACTTTCCCTAATGGAGATGAAGCCATAACCATCATTGAAAATTCAGACACAAATGTGATACAATTAACAAGAACTGAGAATTATAATAAATATGAAATGCTTGATTTGTCGAATCATGAAGCAGCTCACCGTTCATCAAAAAAAAGGGGAATTATGAGAACGGAAACAGCAGGTCAGAACGGCTGGAGCTATACGGTTAGAAATCCTAACAAAGAAGCGAAAGATGAAAAAGATGGTGACGGTTCAGGCAGCAGTTGAGCATAAGTTCTATACCACATTAAACAGATCATGAAGCAGCATTACCTGCAAGATGATCTTGATTGAAATCACAAATAAAACCTAGAAAAATGAAAAGATTCAATTCACTCACCACAATTCTCGTATTGGTTTTTGGTTTATTGTTAAGCCCAACGAGCACGGCACAACTATTCAATGATATGGATAATAATCCACATGATATTGTTTATTACAGACCGTCAGACGAGGGAACACCACAAATAAAAGTTATTTATGGACGACCTAAGGCCAAGGATGATAAAGTTTTTGGAACGCAGGTGCCTTATGGAAAGATTTGGAATACAGGTAGTAATGAATCAACTGAAGTTAGGTTTTATTGTGATGTTATGTTTGGGAATAAATTTGTAAAAGCAGGAACCTATTCTCTTTACACAATTCCTAACAAGAGCTATTGGATCGTGATATTGAACGGGAAAACAGATACCTATGGGGCTCATTTTTATGATCCAAAATTTAATATTGCCACCATAGATGTGCCTGCTGTAAAAGGACAGAGCATGGAGAATTTTTCCATAGGATTTTCGTCAAAAAACTATGGTACACAAATGGTACTGGCATGGGCAGATACCAGGGTCAAAATTCCGTTATATACAGAAGAGCGACTCATATCAAAAATATAATTATTGATTAATTTGTCTTGTTTGTATGAAGGCATCGCCATATGCCTTGGTACAAACTAGGAATCAAAAAAAGGGGATTATTTTAAAAATAGGTTTATCTATATATTAGATAAACCTATTTTTATATGAAGGTATCATCATGATACAACTGTCTTTCTTTCCAAACCATTGGTATCTGTTTTTTGCAATAAATTCATAAAGCTTATCTCTGAAACTTACAGGTAGGTAGGCTGCCACCGAAAACATTCTCCAAGGCCATTTTAAATGCGCGCAAATCTTCAAAACTGCCGATGATTTTTCATAGACTTTCCCACCTTCAATCAGAAGGATTGAATCCATTGTATTTTTTTTGCAATTATACTGTAACAAAATATTTTTTGCAGCGTCTGATTGTAAGGAAGCGAATAAGAACTGTTCTTTCGGGTCTCTTTTGAGAATGAATTGAACAGAAGCGTTGCATAAATTGCAGATACCGTCAAATAGTATGATAGATTTTTTATCGTTGATGTGCATATTGCAAAATTAGTAAATTCGCAGTTAGCATATACAGTACAATATTGTCTTGAAATAATTATAAAATACAGTCATCGAATGATTAAAATTCAAAATCTTCATAAATCATACCCAATGGGTGATGAATCACTACACGTTCTTAAAGGATTGGACTTGCACATAAAAGAAGGAGAATTTGTTTCTATTATGGGATCTTCAGGTTCTGGAAAATCAACCCTCTTAAATATTGTAGGTCTTTTAGATGTGCATGACGAAGGTCAATACTATCTAAATGGGCAATTGATTGAAAATCTGGATGAAAAAAAAGCAGCAGTTCTCAGGAATAAATTTTTAGGGTTTGTATTTCAGGCCTTTAACCTGATTACCTATAAAAATGCGCTTGAAAATGTGGCACTGCCATTATACTATAAAGGAGTAGGAAGAAAAGAAAGACAAAAAATTGCCATGGAATACCTGGAAAAAGTAGGTTTGGGAGAATGGGCAAATCACCTTCCCAATGAACTTTCAGGCGGACAAAAGCAAAGGGTGGCTATCGCACGAGCCTTGGTAACTAATCCTAAAGTAGTCTTGGCAGATGAACCTACTGGTGCCCTGGATTCTTCAACTTCTCATTCGGTAATGGAGTTATTAAAGGAAATCAATAAAGAGGGTATGACGGTTTTTGTTATCACCCATGAGGAAGATATCGCCGCTGAGACGGATAGGATAGTTAGATTGGTTGATGGCGTCATCGTTAGTGATGAACTGACCGGTAAAAAAGTAAATGCATAAAGCATGTTTGATTTAGATCGTTGGAGAGAGATATTCCAGACCTTAAGCAAGAATAAATTAAGAACAGCATTGTCTGGTTTTACCATTGCTTTCGCTATCCTTTTATTTACACTTCTTTTTGGTATTGGTAATGGACTCAAACATTTTTTTGAAAGAGAATTTGCCGGTGATGCGACAAATTCAGTTTATGTTTATTCCGGAATTACGACAAAACCCTATAAAGGATTACAAAGTGGTAGAAAGGTTCAATTTAGAAATGACGATACAAAATTTATCAATGAAAAATTTGAAGAAGAAATAGATTTCTTTAGTCCGAATATTCAACGAAATGGTGTTCAAGCGATATATAAGGGGAATCAGAATAAGTATACCGTAAGAGGTGTATATCCTGATTATCAGCCGCTTGAGTCAGCTGTTATGGAAGAAGGAAGGTTTCTTAGTTTTCTTGACCTAAAGAAAAGAGCTAAAGTGGTGGCCATAGGAGGTTTGGTGGAAGAAGATCTTTTTGGAGCAAGAAGTGGCTTAGGGAAGAATATATCACTGGATGGAATTTCGTATCAGGTTGTAGGAGTATTTAGTGATCCAGGAGGTGATAATGACGAAAGGATGATTTACACACCCTTTACAACTGCACAAGGAATGTATCGTGAAAACGATGAATTGGATCGATTTGGACTTACTTATAACCCTAAACTTAGTGTAGATAAGGCACTTGCCTTTTCAAATTTATTAACAAAGGTTTTAAAGGAAAAACACAATGTAGACCCTCGTGATCAGGGAGCGTTGCGAGTTATTAATTATGCAGAAGGAGCAAGAAGTGTACAACAATTTATATTTGTATTAAATTTGATCATTCTTTTTATAGGTATTGGAACATTAGTTGCCGGAGTCATTGGTATTAGTAATATCATGGTTTATATCGTCAAGGAACGTACCAAAGAGCTGGGAATAAGAAAAGCCCTGGGGGCAACTCCTGGTTCTATTATTTCCATGATCATGCAGGAATCTATTTTTGTAACAGCAATAGCTGGATATGCAGGACTGACGATAGGCGTTTTTGTATTGAAAGGGATAGGTGAAAGTTTAGAAAAATATTTCATTGTTGATCCAAGTGTAGAAACCTATGTAGTGGTTGGAGCCACCGTTGTATTGGTGATTGCAGGAACCATTGCTGGTTATATTCCAGCAAAAAGAGCTGCAAGAATTAAGCCTATAGTGGCCTTGAATGACGAATAAAGCAACATAAGATGAAATTTATATTTGATCCCGATACATGGCAAGAGATTTACGGAAGTATCCGTAAGAATAAAATGCGTGCGGCTATTACAATAATAGGGGTGATGTGGGGTATATTTTTACTTATTGTGTTGTTGGGAGCTGCAAAAGGAATGGAAAATAATTTTAATAAATTGTTTGGAAATTTTGCGACTAATAGTGTTTTTGTCTGGGCCCAGTCAACAAGTATGCCATTTAAAGGTTTTCAGGAGGGTAAGAATATCAGGATGAAATTGTCAGATGCAGACCATATCATGAGTGAAATTGAAGGACTTGAATTTGTGGTGCCAAGACATCAAAGACAGTCTCAGGCTGTGAATAAATTTAAAACAGGAACTTTTGGTATTTATGGAGATTATCCGGAATTGGATAAAGTGGAGAAGAAAGAAATGGTGTATGGACGATTTATTAATGGTAGTGATATAGCAGAAAAGAAGAAGGTTTGCGTAATTGAAGAAGAAATATTTAAGCAATTATTTGAGCCGGATGAGAATCCGATTGGTCAGTACATAAAGATCAACGAGGTTAATTACAAGGTTGTAGGCATGTATAAACAAGGTCAACTTAGAATGGGTGGGCCTCAGGGAGCAATTCATATTCCATTTACAACTTTCCAGCAGGTTTATAATACGGGGGATTCAATGGGATGGATGATGATTACAGGAAAACCTGGCTTTGAGATCAAACAAATAGAATCTGATGTCAAACTATTGTTAAAGACCCTACATAAGGTGCATCCTAAAGATAATCGTGCTTTCGGTAGCTTTAATCTTGGGAATGAAATCAAGAAGTTTACAGGTTTTTTAACAGGAATGCAGTTTTTAACCTGGTTTGTCGGAATAGCTACTTTAATTGCGGGCGTATTTGCCATAGGAAATATACTCTTGATCACCGTAAAAGAACGTACAAAGGAGATTGGTATTCGAAGAGCTTTAGGTGCAAAACCCTGGGAGATCAAAAGACATATTATGCTGGAGTCAGTATTCCTGACAAGTTTGGCAGGAGCGCTTGGAATCATTTTTGGAGGACTCGTGTTAATGATAATTGATGCTACGCTTGGAAGTGGAGATGACCCAGCTTTAACAAATCCTACTGTGGATATTCCGGTCATTCTTATTGCTGTATCCACTTTAATAATTCTAGGAACATTGATAGGGTTGATACCGGCGCAGGTAGCTGTTAGTATTAAACCTATCGAGGCATTAAGAGATGAATAATTAACAATCAAACTCAATAGAAAATAAAATAACAATGAAAAAAAAGTTAATTTTTGGAAGTATTATTATAGCCTTAATAGTTGTTCTGATTTGGCTGGGAAAAAAGAATAGTAAGTCTCCTATTCAGTTCGAAACGGAAAAACCTTTCAAGACAAATATTGTGAGAAAGACCGTTGCCACGGGAAAAGTAATTCCATTAGAAGAGGTTGAGATCAAACCTCAGATCAATGGTATTATTGAAAAAATTTATGTTGTAGAAGGTGCAAAACTAAATAAGGGTGATTTGATTGCTAAGGTAAGGGTTATTCCTAATGAACAGGCTTTGGCAAGCGCCAGAGGGCGGATGACCAAGGCTGAATTGGATCAAAGCAATGCAAAAATTGTTTACAATCGAAACAAAAAACTATATGATAACGGAGTTATCTCTCAAGGAGAATTTGAAGGATTTCAATTGAGCTATAATCAATCTAAGCAGGATTTGATCAACGCTAAAAATGATTATCAGATTATTCAGAAAGGATATACCGGTCAGGGAGGATCTGCCAATACCAATATTCGGGCGACAACGTCTGGGATGATACTTGAAATTCCTGTGAAGGAAGGTTATCAGGTAGTCCAAAGTAATAATTTCAATGCAGGAACTACTATTGCTTCTATTGCTGATATGAGTAAAATGATCTTTGAAGGAAAGGTAGATGAGGCTGAGGTTGGAAAATTAGCTGTTGGAATTGAAATAGAGGTTGGTTTAGGAGCTATTGAGAAAAAGAAGTTCCCGGCTAAACTTAATTTTATTGCTCCGAAAGGAACAGAAGAGAATGGGGCAGTTCAATTTAAAATAAAGGCGGATGTAACCTTAGATGAGGAATATTTTGTCAGGGCCGGGTACAGTGCTAATGCTGATATTGTTCTGGAGTCAAAGGACAGTGTATTATCAATTAAAGAGGCTTTATTACAGTTTGATAAAAAGACAGAAATTCCTTACGTAGAAATAAAGACCGGAGATCAAGAATTTGAAAGAAAGGATTTGGAATTGGGTATTTCAGATGGAATCAATGTTGAAATCATTTCTGGAATAACAGAAGAAGATGAGATAAAAATTTGGAATAAGACCAAAAAAGACGATGATGAACCTGATGGAGGAAGGAACTAAACTTCTACTTTGATCATAAACCCTGCTTCAGCAGGGTTTTTTTTTGCTATACGCCATGTTAAAAAAAATGAGATAGGTCTAAAAAAAATGACTTTTATCAATGGTATACTCACTTTTTTTTAAGAAATTTATGGTATTATTAATTATAACATTTTAAGGCCATGGAGACAAAATTAGTTTATTTAAGCGATTTGAAGTTTAATTTAAAGGTTTGGAAGGAAGAATTAAGGTATCACAGAAAAGAGATGGAGAAGTTTGAAAAGAAACTGGAGAGTATCGCAAAGCGAAACCTGGGGATAGAAGCTATGGCTCCGTTGGAAGGCTTTCAAAATAAAATAATACGTGAAAAAGAAGTCATAGGACGAATGTTACAACGAATACGGATGAAGAAAAAAATTATAGCAACGGCTGATATCAGTGAGGAACTTGATGGTAGGTTAAGGAATCAGCAAACGTCTATGAAAGATGATATGAAAACCTATATAAAATTGCACTATGAATTGAAAGAGGATCTAATGGATTATTTTTTAAGATGGTTATAAGTAATAAAAAAGCCCCGCTGTAAAGTGGGGCTTTTTTTATGGTTATTTATTAAATTGTGACGACACTTTTTCCGCCTTTTTAGAGGCAGCATAGTCATAAAATCCTTCTCCTGATTTAATACCGAGTTTACCAGCCATCACCATATTTACAAGTAAAGGGCAAGGCGCATATTTAGGATTTCCAAAACCCTCGAAAAGAACTCTTAGGATTGAAAGACAAACATCAAGACCTATAAAATCCGCTAGCTGAAGCGGTCCCATGGGATGTGCCATACCTAATTTCATTACAGTATCAATTTCATAAACTCCCGCTACACCTTCATAAAGTGAATAAATGGCTTCATTGATCATAGGCATAAGAATTCTGTTGGCAATGAACCCCGGGTAGTCATTGACTTCAACAGGTACTTTTCCGAGCGTCTTCGAAAGTTCCATTATTTTAAGTGTTACTTCATCCGAGGTGGAATAACCCCTGATTACTTCTATCAGTTTCATAATGGGCACTGGATTCATAAAATGCATTCCTATAACCATTTCCGGTCTGGCAGTAACAGCAGCAATTTCTGTAATTGAAATAGAAGAAGTGTTGGTTGCTAAGATCGATCCCGACGGAGCCAGCTTATCAATTTGAGAAAATATTTTTTTCTTTAGAACCAGGTTTTCAGTGGCTGCTTCAACTACAAGATCAGCCATGGCAATGCCATTTTCTATTTTGGTAAAGGTCTGGATACGATCTAAAGTACCCACTTTTGTTTCCTGGTTGATCTTTTCTTTGGCCAACATCCGGTCAAGGTTGTTTGAAATACTCGATACAGCTTTTTGCAAAGCATTTTCAGAAATATCCACCAAACTCACTTGAAAGCCATTTTGGGCAAACACATGAGCGATTCCGTTACCCATGGTTCCGGCGCCAATTACTGTAATATTTTTCATTTTTAAGATTTTTTAGGGGGCATAGTGCCGAACACGCTGTCCCAGAAAGTATTGGAAACCCCAAATGCTTTATCTGGATGTTTATAGTGATGCAAGCTGCGGTGACGCCAAAGATATTTAAATCTTTGTGCATTTGAATTCTCATTCATCCAGTGAAATACAAATCGATCTAAGATATATTCAGCATAGGTCCAAAAGAAAGACGTAAATATAAAAAGACCTATAAAAGTAAAAACGGAGATTTCCTTGAGATAAATAGCGTTGTAAATTAACAATAAAACAACAAGTCCATAAACAATAATATTTTGTTTTAGAGAGGTCTTGGTCAGGCTTTCAAGAAAGGGGTTCTTAAAAATAGTTGCAGCTCCACGATTGTGTTGAGTAGTAACTTTTGCTTTCATATTTAAAAATTATCTATAATTTGTTGCGCTACCTTCAAGGCACGTGTGCCTTGCTGAAGCGAAACAATAGGTGTTGTATTATTCATTATGGCATCAGCAAACGATTCCAGCTCATCCAGGATAGCATTGTTTTGGAGAATCTTGGGATTCTCAAAATATATTTGCTTTTTATTGCCTTCTGCATTTTGCAGTATCATGGCAAAATCATCCGGATTTTCCGGAGCATCTTTCATTTTGACCACTTCACTTTTTTTCTCTAGAAAATCAACCGAAATATAGGCATCCTTTTGAAAGAATCTCGATTTTCTCATATTCTTCATTGAAATTCTACTCGCTGTTAGATTAGCCACACAGCCATTTTCAAACTCTATTCTTGCATTTGCTATATCAGGAGTTTCACTGATGACGGATACACCACTGGCATGAATTTCCTTCACTTCAGAATTCACGACACTTAAAATAATGTCAATATCATGAATCATCAAATCAAGCACTACGGGCACATCTGTTCCTCTGGGATTGAATTCTGCTAATCGATGACATTCTATAAACATCGGATTTTCAATCATATCCTTAACAGCGGTAAACGCGGGATTAAAGCGTTCAACATGGCCAACTTGTCCTCGAACTTGGTGCTTTGCTGCAAGGTCTCTCAGGATTTCGGCTTCCTCGAAGGTCTTCGTGATCGGTTTTTCTATAAATATATGTTTTCCTTTTTCAATAGCTTTTTGAGCACAGTCAAAATGGCTTAGAGTAGGTGTCACAATATCAATAACATCAACAGATTCAATCAATTCATCGATACTTTCAATAAATCTATAGCCGAACTCCGAAGCTACTTGACGTGCATGTGCTTCAATCGGGTCGTAGAATCCGACCAACTCATATTTTGAAGATTGTTGTAAAAGTTTTAAATGAATTTTCCCAAGATGACCAGCACCTAAAACGCCTGCTTTTAGCATAAAAATGTTTTTATCAAAAATACAAAAACACGTGCTAATTAAAAAAGGGCTTTAGCAAGAAAAACTAAAAAAATCATTTTAATTTACAAAGAGGCTTCTAGAACTACTACTGCCAGTTTGGAACCATCCGGACTGATTACCAATCTGCTGATTCCTTCGATAGGGAATTCTGACTCAATACTAATGGGTGTCCACTTTTCATCTTCTCCTGGGTGATATTTATAGATGGTGCCATCATTTCCCATTAGCATACTTCCTTTAGCCGTCCATGTAAGGTCCTGCGATCCTGTTAGCGCATCGGTTATGTATTTTGTTTCACTGGTTTGGGGGTCGATTGAATAAATTTCAGGAACTTCATGAGACATACTTATAAAACTAACCAAACTGCTGCCTAAGCCCACCGAATAAGGGATTTCATGAAGTGATCTTCCAATATTACTTTGAATAGGGTATCGGATCTTAAATTTAAAATTGTTCACCTGTAGAGTCTCAATATCACCAATCACAAAACTGAGGATTGATTTTTCATTCAACCATATATAATAGCCAACTTTCAGGTCGGGAATCAATAATTCAGGCAATTTCTTTTTATACGCATATTTATACAAAAATTGAGAACCATCCTCGTTCAGTCTGACACAGGTAAAGTATTTCTTCTTACCTGGCACAGCTAAAGGAGAAAACTCACTTTCTGCAGTGTCAGTAATCCAGATCCTGTATTTTTCTTCAATAAAATATTTTGAAATATCGGATTGGCCATCCCTAAAAGAAGCAAACAATAATGCTGAACCATCTTCTGTGAAGCTGGGTTGATTATCATAACCTTCATTTTTTGAAATGTTAATGGGATTATTGATGGTGATTTGACCATCTTGTTCATTGAGGTCAAATAAATATATTTCTGTCGCTTCCTGTGCTGTGATCACTGCACACAGTAATGACATCAAAATCGAGGGGATTATTCTGATATGCATATAAAAATGTATTAAGCTATTTCAATATCAAATATAGAGCTTATCTAAGCGAAAAAGTTAAAAAACCAAAGAAGATTTTTTCCAGGTGCCAAAAGACACCTGGAAAATTATTTAAAAACAATACTTATTTTCCTCAATAAGAATCGCTGCAATCTCTTTTCTTAAAGCAATCACATTAGGTAAGTTGGTGTATTTTGTGAATCTCTTAAGACCCATGAGCATCATTCTCTGTTCATCTCCTTCAGAAAAATAGGCTATTGCCTCTTTCCCTTTTTCATTAATGATTCCAACGGCATGGCTCAAATTGAGTTTTGCCATGGCAATTTGCCCTTTAGCTGCTTCCACAGACGTAAGATCTGCAACTTTTTCGGCTTTGATCAAGGCGCTTTCTGCCATATAGATTTCAATCAGCACTTCGGCCGCAGCTAAAATAAGTTGTTGGTGTTCTTCCAATTCAATTCCAAAAGTCTCAACTGATTTCCCGGCGATCATTAAAAAGGCTTTTTTCAATTTAGAGATCATTTCCTTTTCTTCTGAAAATAATTCCGAATAATCAGGGATGTCAAACGAAGGGATTTCCATAAGGCTCTTACCAACTTGCATTGCCGGAGTCATTAGGTCAATATCTCCCTTAAAGGCCTTTTTTAGTAACATACCAACTGTCAAGAGTCTGTTGATCTCGTTCGTACCCTCATATATCCTGGTAATTCTCGCATCTCTCCAAGCTGCCTCCATAGGGGTGTCTTTTGAAAAACCCATTCCACCAAATATCTGAATACCTTCGTCAGTAACAAATTGAGAGGTTTCTGATCCATATACTTTTAAAATCGCAGCCTCAATAGCATATTCACTAAAGGCTTCAAGTTCAGATTCCTGATGAGATTTACCTGTGGCAAGCAAAGCATCTATATAATTCTGGATATCCTTAGCAGCTCTATATGAACCTGCATCTATCGTAAAGGTTCTGGTGCCCATTTCAGCTAGTTTTGCCTGAATGGCACCGAAACTAGAAATTGGTTTTTTGAATTGAATTCTTTCGTTGGCGTATTTGATGGATTCTGTCAAAATTCTTCTACTGGCATCCAGGCAAGCTGCAGCAAGTTTGATACGGCCCACATTTAGAGAGTTAAGAGCGATCTTAAAACCTTTACCTCTTTCTGATAGCATGTTTTCTGCTGGAATCTTGGTATCATTGAAAAAAACTTGACGGGTAGAGGAGGAGGTGATTCCCAACTTCTTTTCTTCTTCCCCAAAAGTTACACCATTTGGATTTTCTTTATCATATTCAAGTAAAAAACCAGTGATATTTTTATCATCTTCAATACGAGCAAAAACTATAAAAATTTCAGCAAAACCAGCATTTGAGATCCACATTTTCTGACCGTTGATAAGGTAGCTTTTTCCATCTTCAGTTAAAGTAGCCGTAGTTTTACCAGAATTAGCGTCACTTCCTGCACCGGGCTCTGTTAAGCAATAGGCCCCAAATTTCTCACCTGCTGTTAAAATTGGAAGGTATTTTTGCTTTTGTTCTTCTGTACCATATAGAAAGATAGGCATTGTTCCAATACCTGTATGGGCACCAAATGCAGTTCCCAGTGAGCCCGAGGCCGAAGAAATATAATCTGTCACCAACATAGTAGAAACAAATCCCATACCAATCCCTCCGTAAGCCTCAGGAATAGATACACCCAGAAAGCCCATTTCACCGGCCTTTCTCATTAATTCTTCAGTAAGGGCATAATCCTTTTGCTCAAAACGTTCTTTGATTGGCCAAACCTCACGATCAATAAACTCGATGACCGCATCTTTCATCATTTGCTGCTCTTCAGTAAATTGTTCTGTGATAAAGACATCTTCCTTATTTACTTCTCTGATGAGAAACTCACCTCCTTTAATAGCTTTCATATTCTATATTTTTATCAATTGAGTTCAAAATTTATTTTAATAATTCATAAACGCCCGCAGCACCCTGACCCGTTCCAACACACATGGTGACCACCCCGTATTTTTGTTTCCTTCTTCTCATTTCGTTGAATAGTTGTACTGATAATTTTGCTCCCGTACATCCAAGGGGATGGCCTAGGGAAATGGCTCCTCCATTGACATTTACAATATCCTGATTAAGGCCTAATTCACGAATAACCGCCAAAGATTGAGAGGCAAAGGCTTCATTTAGTTCAAATAGGTCTATATCATTTAGTTGAAGACCAGCTTGTTTCAGAGCCTTTGGTACTGCTGCTACTGGGCCAATACCCATGATTCTGGGCTCAACACCAACAGCTGCAAAACTCACCATTCTTGCGATGGGTTCCAAGTTGAGTTCTTTAACCATTTCCTCACTCATTACCAAAACAAAAGCTGCACCATCACTCATCTGTGATGAATTTCCAGCCGTAACACTTCCTTTATTAGCAAAGACAGGTCTCAGTTTGGCGAGGGCCTCAACAGATGTTCCTCTTCTGGGTCCTTCATCAGTTTTTGCCGTATAATTTCTTACCGATCGTTTACCGTTTTTATCTAAAAAGATCTGTTCAATATTGATAGGAGCAATGTCATCATCAAATATGTTGTGGTCAATCGCATGTAATGCTTTCATGTGAGAATTATATGAAAACAAGTCCTGATCTTCACGACTCACCTTATATTGCTCAGCCACAGCCTCCGCTGTAAGCCCCATACCCCAATAATAATCTTCGTGCCCTTCTTTAGCAGATTTGTAATTCGGCACCGGTCTGTAGCCACCCATTGGGATATAGCTCATACTTTCCACACCTCCTGCCACAATACAATCTGCCATACCAGCTTGTATTTTTGCTGTTGCCATACTGATCGTTTCAAGTCCAGAAGCACAGTAACGATTAACAGTTACTCCTGCAACATCGTTTACTTTGGTTCCCATAAGGGATATCAATCTTCCTACGTTAAGACCTTGTTCGGCTTCAGGCATTGCATTTCCGACAATTACATCGTCAATTCTTTTTACATCCAATTCGGGTACCTGCTTTAACAAGTGTTCTATGGTTTCAGAGGCAAGTTCATCAGGTCTTTTAAACCTGAAGGTACCTCTGGGTGCTTTTCCTACTGCTGTTCGGTATCCTTTTATGATATATGCTGTTCTCATGTTCTAATTTCTTAATGGTTTACCTGTTTTTAAAGTATGTTCTATTCTTTCCAGGGTTTTGCGTTCGGTTAATAGAGAAAGTATCGCTTCTCTTTCTAGGTCAAGAAGGTATTGTTCTGTAACCAAAGTGGGTTCAGAAAGGTCACCACCCGCCATTATATAAGCTAGTTTATTGGCAATTTTTTTATCGTGTTCAGAAGCGTATCGACCTTTCTCCAGACTATCAGTTCCAACAAGAAACATTCCCAATGCTTGTTGCCCTAAGACCTTAACTAGCTGAGGTGCGGGTTTGGTATAACCATCTTCAAGCATTTGAAGTGCATACCTTTTGGCTGTTGCGATTTGTCGGTCAGCATTTACCACTACGATGTCCTTACCTTTTTGAAAATATCCTAAGTCAAATGCTTCTTCAGCAGAAGTTGCTACTTTGGCCATGGCGATGTTGATAAAGGTGTCTCTAAGTCTATTCAGTTTGACATCATCTTTCTTCCAAAGTTCAGAAACACGTTTGGTCATTTCTTTCGTACCAGCACCCGCAGGTATAATACCAACGCCGAATTCAACAAGCCCGGTATAAGTTTCAGCAGCAGCAACAACCATATCGGCATGAAGACCCATTTCGCATGCTCCTCCAAATGTCATCCCTCTTGGAGTGATCAAAGTGGGGACCGAGCTATATTTTAGTCTCATTACGGTATTTTGAAACATCCTGGTCGCCATAGACAATTCGTCATACTCTTGTTCAATTGCCAGCATAAAGGCCATAGCCAAGTTGGCGCCTACCGAAAAATTGGCTGCTTGATTACCGAGAATAACGGCTTCGTATTCCTGCTCTGCAAGATCGATTCCTTTGTTGATTGCTTGAAGCACTCCACTACCAATGGTATTCATTTTAGACTGAAATTCAACATTTAAGATACCATCACCTAAATGTTGAATTGAAGCTTCTTTGTTGCTCCAAATAGTTTTTGATTCTCTGATATTGTCCAAGATGATAAAGGCATCCTGGCCAGGAATTTTGATTTGCTCCTGCTTGTCAAGATCAAAGTAATATTTAGATCCATTCTCAATACTGTAAAAGGAATTACTCCCTTTTGACAACATATCAATGACCCATGCATTAGGGGTATGACCCTCTTTGGACATCATTTCAATACCTTTTTCCACACCTATAGCATCCCAGATTTGGAACGGACCATGTTCCCATCCAAAGCCCGCTTTCATCGCATCGTCAATTCTGTATAATTCATCTGAAATTTCTGGAATCCTGTTAGAGGCATAGGCAAAGATTGCCGAAAGCGTTTTTCTGTAAAAATCTCCGGCTTTATCTGTCCCTTTTACAAGAATTTTAAACCTGTCAATAACCTTTTCAACTGTTTTGGTATGTGCCAGACTTGGGAAGGAGACCTTATTGGCTTTACGGTATTCCATACTGTTGAGATCCAGTACAAGTATTTCCTTTTTCCCGTTAGCGAGAGTTTTTTTATAAAAACCTTGTTGTGTCTTGCTTCCCAGCCATTTATTTTCCATCATCGTATTGACAAAATCAGGGATGGCGAAGCTACTGTGCATTTCGTCATTGGGTGCATTTTGAGCCACACCATTAGCGGTGTGTACCAAGGTGTCAAGACCTACAACGTCAATTGTTCTAAAGGTAGCTGACTTGGGTCGTCCAACGAGCGGCCCGGTCAGTTTGTCAACTTCTTCTACAGTAAGATCCATCTCTTTCACGATATGAAAGAGACTCATAATACCGAATATACCTATTCGGTTTCCTATAAAAGCAGGAGTGTCTTTGGCAAGTACTGCGGTTTTCCCCAAATACTTTTCTCCGTACATCATGAGAAAATCCTTAACTTCTGTCAAGCAGGAGGGACCTGGCACCACTTCAAAGAGTTTTAAATATCTTGGAGGATTAAAGAAATGAGTAACAGCAAAATGCTTTTGAAAATCTTCGCTTCTGCCCTCGTTCATAAATTTGATCGGAATTCCCGAAGTATTGGATGTAATCAGGCTCCCCTTTTTTCTGAATTTTTCAATCTTCTCAAAAACCTGTTTTTTAATATCCAATCTTTCCACTACTACCTCAATGACCCAGTCGACATCTTTGATTCCTTCAAGATCGTCTTCCATATTCCCTGTACTTATTCGGGAAGCAAAGGATTGGTCATAAATTGGCGATGGTTTTGATTTCAAAGAGGCCTTAAGACTGTCATTGACAAGTCTGTTTCTTACTCGTTTATCTTCAAGAGTAAGATTTTGAGCTTCTTCGGCTTTACTGAGTTCTCTGGGAATGATATCCAGTAACAATACCTCAACACCGATATTAGCGAAATGACAAGCGATACCGGAACCCATTATTCCGGAGCCAATCACAGCTACTTTATTAATATGTCTGTTTTTCATTAGATGATAATTTGTGCTTAGTTCTTTAGTCCTTAAATATTGATTTTTGATAAATGAGTTCGTTGATCAGATCAGTAACCTCAAAAAAGTGATCAATTTTTACAGGATCGACCTGATCTCTTACTGTTTGATTGAATTTATAAACAGAAGCCTTTGATATATCTCTTTTTTCTATACCTAGCTGAGTAAGTTTAATGAACACACCTCTTCCGTCTTCAGGGTTTTTTTCTCTAAAAATCAAGCCTCTTTCTTCCATACTTTTCAAAATTCTAGAGAGACTTGTTGCTTCCATTCCCATCGAGGGTCCTAAAGCGGTTGAAGGCGTACCGTTTTCTGCGTCAATATATAATAAAGACATGGCCATGGCCATGGTACTATCATGCTTGGCTGCTTGTTCATTATAGATCTTGGCAACAGCCTGCCAAGTAGCTCTTAAGGCATGATCTATGGTTTTTTCTTTTTGCATATGTCAAATATAGGAAAAAATACTATGCATGCATAGTATTTAAAAAAAAAGTTACTTTTTAAAATAAATATTTGTAAATTGAAGACCCAACCTTTGATCAACCAAACAAATACAGTTTTTATGGAAATACGCGAACTAATAGGAAAAATTACCCTTCAGGAAAATGTGAGTCCTATTGAAAGGAACAAAATAAATGGCACATTCGTAATTCATATTCCTAATCCTTTAGCATCCTACTACAGTCGTTTTACTGAGGTGAATAGGCCAAATTCGATTGTTTTTGCCACTAAAAATTCAGTTTCATTTGAAAAAATACTAAGAGCGACCAAAATCATCAATGAAAAAGAAGGTCTTGTTTTAAATGGGGCCAAATGCGAGGTAAATATTGGGCGTAATAAGTACAGTGGCATCCGGGTAACAGGAATTGACAGGTATACCAATATTGATATGGTTCAAAAAGCCTATCAAGAAGGTGGTTTTGAATTTCATAAAAATGTGAGACTCGGTAAAGGAACAGATGCTATGATCAGGGTCAATAAATTCTTTAGTTTAATTGATGTGGAAGATAAGATATACCGATCACCAAATAATAAGGATAGGTTTTATTTTGAAATTCCCAGATATGTGAATTGGAATGATTTTAGAGAGATGACCTTTGATGTTAAAAATAATATTTCTGTTAGTAATTATGACATTGCCAAAGGAATAATTTATGAAAAAGACGGTATCACTGACATTCTCCGTGTTATCAAACCCAATATAACCGTTGAAATGGTTCAACAAATCAGGGATAAATACCTGGATAGACTCAGCTAGGTAATTTATCAATTTTTTCGACGTTCATTTTACTATATTTGATTTTTTAAAATTCTTCTATGGATCAAATTTTAGTGGCTGAAAATATTGTTAAGAATTTTGGTTCTTTTAAAGCCTTGAATCAAGTTTCATTGCAGGTTCCAAAGGGAAGTATATTTGGCTTGTTAGGTCCTAATGGGGCAGGAAAGACCACCTTGATCAGGATCATTAATCAAATTACCATGCCAGACGAAGGACAGGTATATTTTGACGGTAAACCTCTTGCTCCAAATGATGTACATTTTATAGGTTATTTACCTGAAGAAAGAGGTTTGTATAAGCGAATGAAAATCGGAGAGCAGGCGCTTTATCTGGCACAATTGAAGGGTTTGTCTAAACAGGATGCGAAAAGGAAATTGAAATTCTGGTTTGAAAAGTTTGAAATTACACCGTGGTGGAATAAGAAAGTCGAAGAACTTTCAAAAGGAATGGCTCAAAAACTTCAATTTATTATCACGGTCTTGCACGAACCTAAATTATTAATCTTTGATGAACCCTTTAGCGGATTCGATCCGATCAATGCAAATTTGATCAAAGATGAGATCATCAATTTAAAAAATAGAGGGGCTTCTATCATATTTTCGACGCACAGAATGGAATCAGTTGAAGAATTATGTGAATATATTGCGCTGATTCATAAGTCAAATAAAGTACTTGATGGGAAATTGGTCGATATTAAAAGAGAGTTCAAAACCAACACTTTTGAAGTAGGGTTGTCGACTGCTGATAAATCTACCTTAAAAATGGAACTTAAAGAAAGATTCGAGGTGAGCCCTGCCAGTTTTAAATCACTGGATGACGATCTTAAACTGAATATCAGGCTTGCTAAAGGAAGTACTTCCTCTGATCTTATTAGGTATTTGAACAGCAAATCATCTATTACGCATTATAAGGAGGTGATTCCAACTGCCAATGATATTTTTATTCAAACTGTTAATAGAAATTCTTAGGTAATTAATAGATTCAAATGAACAAATTAAAACTAATCATACAGAGAGAATTTCTGGCGAAGGTGAGAAATCGAACTTTTATAGTTATGACTTTTTTGAGTCCTATATTGATGATCGGAATGATCGCTCTGGTTGCCTTATTGACAAAAAGTAGTATCGAAAAGAAAAGTACAGTAGCTTTTGTTGATGATTCAGGTCTTTTTCATGGAGATGATTTTAGTAAAGATAAATCGGTAACATTTGAAGATCTTACTGAAATTGGTCTTGAAAAAGCCAAGATCATTGTTAGAGAATCTTCACAAGAAGGATTATTATATATTCCTTCAAAAGTAGGTATTGATGAGGTCGCAGCAAATATTCAGTTCTTCTCCGAAGAATCACCAAGTATGATTACCATCTCAACTTTAGAAGGGATTCTTGACAAGAAACTGGAGAATGAGAAAATGAAACAGTTGGGCATCGATCTAGTGAAACTGGAAAAATCAAAAGTAGACATCGATATTAGAATGTCTAATTTTAGTGGAATAAAATCTTCTAAACTGATCAATGGTATCAAAATAGGGATTGGAATGGGTGCTGGCTATCTGATCATGATGTTTATATTGATTTATGGAGCTATGGTCATGAGAAGTGTTATTGAGGAAAAGACTAGCCGTATTATAGAAGTGATCATTTCATCAGTAAAACCATTTCAATTGATGCTAGGAAAAATATTTGGTACCGCCTTGGCTGGTTTGACACAATTTGTGGTCTGGGGGCTTTTAATGCTATTGATATTTGTTGGGAGTTCTTACTTCTTCGGAGTAGAATTGCATAATAATGGCGTTGGAATGCAGCAAATGGGAGCAGAGCAAATGAATCAACTGGCTCAAAATGAAACGCAGCTTGTGTTTGATGAATTGATGAGTTTACCCTTGATCAGTACATTTGTCTATTTTATACTTTATTTTTTGTTGGGTTATTTGTTGTATAGCTCTCTGTATGCAGCTATTGGGGCTGCAGTTGACAATGAAACTGATACCCAGCAATTTATGCTTCCTATTATGTTACCATTGATGCTGGGAGTTTATATTGGATTTGCCACAGTAATAAATGATCCTCATGGCACCGTTGCAACTGTATTCTCACTGATTCCTTTTACTTCACCTATTGTCATGCTAATGCGAATTCCTTTTGGAGTTCCGTGGTGGCAGATCCTTATCTCACTTACTTTGCTATTGTTAAGTTTTTTAGGAGTCGTGTGGATAGCAGCAAAAGTATATAGAGTAGGAATTCTTATGTACGGAAAAAAGATAAGTTATAAAGAATTAATGAAGTGGGTTCGCTATTAATCTCACCTTAAAATAAGAAAAAAAAATGCCTAAAATATTAATAATAGAAGATGAAGATGCCATTAGAAGGGTGCTGATCAAGATCATTAAAAATGAGAATAGCAGCTTTGAGGTTGAAGATGCTGCTGATGGTTTAGAAGGATTTGAGATGATTCAAACTACTGATTATGATCTTGTTCTTTGCGATATAAAAATGCCTAAGATGGACGGAGTTGAAGTGCTTGAAAAGGCCCTCGCTGTTAAACCTGAAATACCATTTATCATGATTTCGGGCCATGGTGAGTTGGAAACTGCTGTGCAAACCATGAGACTGGGAGCCTTTGATTATATCTCAAAACCGCCAGATCTAAATCGCTTGCTGAACGCTATTAGAAACGCACTTGACAAAAAGCAACTTGTTGTTGAAAATATAAGGCTGAAGAAAAAGGTTGATAAGAATTATGAAATGATCGGCGAAAGCCTGGAAACAGAAAAAATAAAGGCGATCATTGAAAAAGTAGCTCCAACTGAGGCACGTGTCTTGATCACGGGTGAAAATGGGACAGGAAAGGAATTGGTAGCGCATTGGTTGCATCAGAAAAGTGAGCGCTCCAAATTCCCTATGATTGAAGTGAATTGTGCAGCAATCCCTTCAGAGCTTATCGAAAGCGAGCTATTTGGTCATGTCAAGGGTTCCTTTACCGGAGCAAACAAGGACAGGGCCGGGAAATTTGAAGCCGCTAATGGCGGAACCATATTTTTAGATGAAATTGGAGATATGAGTCTTTCTGCTCAGGCTAAAGTGTTGAGAGCACTGCAGGAAAATAAGATCAGTCGGGTAGGGAGTGATAAAGACATAAAAGTGGATGTGCGCGTTATAGCTGCCACCAATAAAAAGTTGAATAGGGAAATTGCAAAAGGTAGATTCAGGGAGGATCTATACCATCGTTTAGCAGTTATATTGATCAATGTTCCAGCCCTTAACGAACGTAAAGATGATATTCCATTGTTGGTTGATTATTTTTCCCAACTTATTGCTGACCAACAGGGAACTGCAAAAAAGCAGTTTAGTGATGGGGCGCTAGAATTACTTAAAGCATACAATTGGACGGGTAATATAAGAGAATTGCGGAATGTAGTTGAAAGATTAATGATTCTTGGTGAAGACATCATCACAGAGAAAGATGTTAAACTATTTGCAAATAAATAAAACTACTTTTAACTTATAAACTACTTATTCTGTTGGGTTTTTCTTTTTCTATACTCGGATAAAAGTCGTTTATTGAAATTCATTTCTGCCTGATATAATATCAAAAGTTTTGTAGAGGAAAGAATTTTAGAGAGTTCCTTGTACATTTTTTCTCTTGTAACCGAGGCTTCCTTTTCAGCTGCTAGCATTTTAAAAACTATGTTAGTTGCTTCTTCAGCACTTATGTTTTCAGGACCTCCTAATTCTTTGATTCGGTGTCTTTCTTTTCTGCCTTTTTCAACTTTTAAGCTGAATAGTTTTTTATCGTATTTATTATAAACGGGCCAGAATTTTTCAGCCTCCTTAGGACTTAGATCAAGTTCTTCTGTGATATAGGCAGTTTTGTAGGCCTTTATGCGTTCTTTTCCTCCTTGCTGAGCATTCGCCTGAATGCAAAATAAAAAGACCAATATACTAATGATCATTGCTTTGTTCATGCTATCTGTTTTCTAAAATTAAATTCTCAATATCGACACTATTCAAATACTCATCAATGTCATCTTCTGCATACAATGTAAGCTCAAGTTCAACATCATTAAAGGCTTCTGCGATTTCGTATGTATTTAGATCTACAAGATCAGATTCGATCCATTTTACAAATTCTTCATCCTGAAAAACCAGTTGACTCTGAATGTTATCTTTGGTAATCATATAGTTAAGACCAAAAAATAATAAAATTGAGGCTGCAATTGAAAGTGATAAAATTCTAATAGATTCATTTTTTATCGGAATTACTTTGGTTTTTTTAAGACCTGAAATTTTTGATTCAATTGTATCAAAATACGCATCAGGCACACTAAAACCAGGATTTTTTCCAATTTGATCCAAAGTGAAGGAATCATTTTGTGCTAGGTCATTTTTATCATTTTCCTTAAATTTTTCTTGATTGGAATCAATTTCACCTGTGGCATGATCAATACGATCTTCCAGACTGTCAAAATACGTCTTTGGCACCGTAAATCCAGGCCCTGTTCCTTTTAACCTGTTCAATATGTTCTCTTTCTTTCTATCCATGATCTTCTTCTTCTTATTGATTGACAAGAATTGCTTCAATTTTTTTTCTGGCATGATGATAGGAAGCTTTTAATGCCCCTACTGATGTATCAAGTATATCAGATATTTCATCATATTTTAATTCGTCAAAATACCTCATGTTAAAAACAAGTTGCTGTTTCTGAGGTAAAGTGACGATGGCCTTTTGCAATTTCAATTGTATTTCATCACCATCAAAATAAACATCCTCTTCCAGATTTTCAACCCGTTGCTCTTGTAAGGTCTGCATATCAACTTGCAATTGCTTTGCTTTCTTATTTAAAAAATTGATAGATTCATTGGTAGCGATACGGTACATCCATGAATAGAGTTTACTATCGCCTTTAAAGCCATCAATATGCCTAAAAACCTTTATAAAGGTATTTTGCAATACGTCATCTGTGTCTTCGTGATTCAACACCATTTTCCTTATATGCCAGTAAAGTCGCTCCTTATGGGTTGTAACAAGGGTGCGATAAGAAGCATCCCTTGTGCGGGGATCCTTTAGCTGACCTATAAGAATTTCTTCATCAAGCACTTTTGTTTATGTATTAAGACTGTTAAACGGGTAAAAGGTTTAAAGTTCCTTAAAAAAAAGAAGGCTACCAAAATAAAACTTAAAATCTCATGGCAACTTTGAGGTTAAGAACCCTGCCGCTTAAATAGTTAGGAATAGCCACATAACGGTTGGAAGACACATCTTTGACCCAAGTATTTGTGATCGAATTTTGATTGTCAAACATGTTGAATAACTCCAGGCCTGCAGACAATTGCTTGAATTTTTTCTGCCAATTGGCTTTTGGAGGATTGTTAAGATCTACAAAAACATAAGAAATTCCTATGTCTGATCTAAAATAGGCCTTTAATCGATTCTGGTATTGATATGGATCAGCGTAAGATGGTGAACCACCTGGTACACCGGTATTATAAACCAGATTCAAATACATTTTTAAGCTTGGAACTGATGGAACATAGTCCTGGAACAGTAAGGCAAATTTAAATCGTTGGTCAGTAGGGCGTGAAATATAGCCCCTGTCATCAATATTCTCTTCTGTTTGCAAGTACCCAATGCTAAACCAGGATTCAGTACCGGGAACGAATTCTCCGTTAAGCCTGAGATCAACTCCAGCTGCATAGGCAACGGCATTGTTTCTCGCTCTGTACCTAATTTTTACATTATCTATGGTAAATGGATTCACCTCAGTAAGGTGCTTGTAGTAGACCTCGCTCACCAGCTTAAAGGGTCTGTTCCACAGCTTAAAGCTATAGTCATGACCTAAGACAATATGTATCGATTTTTGAGCTTTTACCTCTGGGTGAACCGTCCCTAGGGAATCACGTAATTCTCGGTAAAAGGGAGGTTGGTAATATAGCCCTCCGGATACCCTAAAAAGCATATCATTATCCCAATTAGGCTTTATTGAAAATTGACCCCTAGGACTAACCACAGTATGACTATCAGATACAAGACCATCTCCTTCTATTTGCCAGTGCTGGGCTCTTACTCCAAGGTTGTACCAAACGGTATGTTCGTTAATAAAGGATTTTTTGCTCCATTGTGCGAAACCCGAAACCCGTTGTATAGTGACATCATTTTCTGCATTGATATTAATAAAAGGCACTATCGGACCGGTGAAAGGCTCATAGGGTTCATCATTTCTTGGTAAAAGGTATGGAGGCCTTAAAGAAAACCCAGAAGAATCAACAACCTGCCATTCATTGATTTTGTCTTTTATATTTTCATGTTGATACTTGGCTCCAAATTCAAAAAGATTAGAGTTGACTCTCCAATTCGCAGAAAGTTTTATACTATTGATTTGGGCCTTTAAGTTGTTTCTTGCATGGTCAAGTTGTGAACCTATGGATTGAACAAAATTAGAATCACCAAAATTATCCGATCCAAAGTCGGCATTTACTTCACCAAGTCCGTAAAATGAAAGAATATCGTAATATTCTTGTTCCTGGGTATTGTATGAAGATGCAGTTAAAGAAACTGAGAAATTATCTGAAAACTTATAATTTCCTTTAAGCGCACCAAAAAGGGTTTCATATCGATCTTCCTCTTTACCTTCATAATTGACCACTAAGGATAAGGGATTTGTTAAGGTGCCAAAATTTGTTTGTCTGGATCTTGGTGTAAAATCAAAATTATTGAGAGAATAACTTCCTAAAAAATCTAAAGAGAATTTTTCACTGAAATCATAGGAAAGATACATCTGAACATCCGTATAATTCGGATTGAAATTCGCATCTAAATCATTGCTGTTTAGAAACAAACTGTTATTCCTGTATCTGGCACCTACAAGCGCCTTGAATTTTTCATTTTTAGATAAGCCTTCAACAGAAACGGAAGCACCAAGAAAGCTGGCCTCCACACTTGCACCAAATCGGGATGGTTTACGATAGGTAATGTCGAGAACTGAAGAAAGTTTGTCACCGTATTTGGCTTGAAATCCCCCTGCAGAAAAATCTACATTCTGAGTCAATTCGGGATTAACAAAACTCAAGCCTTCCTGACGACCTGACCTTACCAGAAAGGATCGGTAGATTTCAATTCCGTTGACATAAACAAGATTTTCTTCAAAACTACCTCCTCTAACGTTGTATTGCGTACTTAATTCATTGTTAAAGTTCACTCCGGGAAGCATTTTTAAAACGCTTTCTATGCCTTGATTCGCACTAGGTAATAGTTGTGCAGTACGACTGTCTATACCCACTAAGCCCTGGATATTGGCTTTTTGATCAATGATAATGACTTCATCAATAGATTCAGTCTTAAAATATAATCGTGGTGAAAAGTAAAGTGTTTTTCCTTTTTGAACCCTAAAAGTTTTGGTAAAGCTATTGTATGACACATGACCATAGCGCACGGTTATACTTTTTCCTGCCGGAATAAGAATTTCATATGAACCATCCTTATTTGTCACGGCACCAAGGTTACCTATACTTACAGTTGCATTTTCAATGGGTCTATTGATACTATCTAAAACCTTACCCTTGATGGTTGCAGTTTGTCCTGATAATAATTGCACTGAAAGGCTAAAAAGTAAAATGATGAGAAACTTTGCTTTCAAGGGGCTTTCAAGGTTTAATTCTTTTTATTAAATGTGGTTGTAAATGTAGTGGAATTATTTACATTATCCGTCACAACAACTTTTAAATTATGTAAAGTTCCTTCCAGTGTTTTATCACTGAAATCATAAGTTAATATCCCATTTTTTGGATTGAACGCCATACGAATCCATTCACCATCTAGCTCAGCTCTATACGATTTAACTCCAGATCCCTTGTCGTGAATTCTTATTTTCATCGTACTAAATTTTGTAAGCCACTGTTCATTTTTAAAGCCAATAGCTTTTATTGTAGGTCTCAGATTATCAGATAATAAAGTATATTCACCTAAACTTTTACTCAAAGTGTATAGGGTGTTATCTTTTCTTTTCGTATTCACATAATTTAACTTCCCGTACCTATTCTTCTTGGCAATATGTAAAGTTTTTAACTCCTCGGTACTCAATTTAGAAACATCAAATGAGAGTCTGAAATTTTTATGAACGGGAACACTGCTATTATGTAATTTAATGATTCCATTCTTATGGCTATAATCGAAATAGAAATCTTCATAAAATATATTTTTTGGAAAATATGCAGTAATCAGTGAATCCTTGATTGTATTGTCTTGATTGGCCTTAAAAAAATGAGGTGTTTTATCAACTTTCTTTGGAATAATTATGGAATCTTTTTTTCCCTTAATTGGGATGACTAGTTTTGTTTTGTTTCCTTCATAGTCTTTTGCAATTATAGAAACAGTATATTCCATGCTGTCTTTGACGTTGATATAACCATTTTTCACTAGTTTTTTATAAAGACTTAAATTATTTATTTCATGCTCTACAAAGCATTTTTGCACTCTTTGTTTTAGTTTGATAAGCCTTTCAAAATCTATATAGGAATTGATCAATCTTGATTCACTAAAAGAGAATTTGTTTGCAGTAAATTGAAATACTTTTTGACCATTGACCAGCATTTCAAGTGAATACAACCCGTTTCGATTTATAGCACCATCCAGTCGATCATAGGCATTGATTCCGAAACCGATTTCACCATGAGCATAGATTGTATTGGCCAGGAAATCTCCATCATATTGTCGGTTAAAAACCAGTTGTACGTTTTCGGAGGATTGATTGACTTGGGAATCGTCATTTTTTGAATAGGCAAAAGCATTTTGGATCGTAGGATTTTTATGATCAGGAATTTTGATACCAAAAGACAGGGGATTGAGCGTATTTGATTTAACATCTCTAATCTCATAATGGAGGTGGGGGCCTCCGGAACTTCCCGAATTGCCACTTAGCGCGATCAAATCACCCTTATTGACTTTTAGCTCAGAGGGTTTGGGATAGAGTCTGATCGTAAAACTTTCTTTTTCATATTGCTTTTTACGAATATAGGCATCTATCTCTGGCGAAAATTTTTGAAGATGTCCGTAAACTGTGGTGTATCCATTTGGATGGGTGATATAGAGAGCATTCCCATAACCCCATAGAGAAACATTAATCCTTGATACATAGCCGTCAGCAGCAGATAATACCTTATGACCCTCAACCTTTTGTGTCTTAATGTCGATACCAGCATGGAAATGATTGCTTCTCAATTCTCCAAAAGTTCCAGACAAAACCAAAGGAATTTCAAGCGGATTGATAAAGTAATCCTTTGGATAGCTATCCTGTGGGAAAACAAATTGGGCCAATCCCAGAAAAAAAAAGGTGAATATTTTGTTGCGCATAATTGCGCTAAAATAATAATAAGAGGTGAAATAAAAAACGTTTATTTTAAGTGATTATGATTCAATTATTTGTTAAATGTTTTTATGGATTTATGTCAAAATAGTTGTTTTATAAAATTAGGTAGCTTAAATTTGTTGCAATTGTTTGATTCTTTGAGTTGATGAATAGATTATTTGAAATAGTGAACAATCTGGAGGCCAAGCTTTCGAAGATATTGAGTCAATACGCTATTTTGCAGCAGGAAAATTTAAAATTAATGCAGCAAAAAAATAATCTTGAACAACAGTTGAGTAAGCAGCAGGATGTTATCGGTTCATTGGAAAAAAAATATGAATCGTTGCGGCTTGCAAACACTATAGTAGGCAGCAAAGAAGATAAACATGCGGCAAAGCTTAAAATAAATACTTTGATTCGAGAAATCGATAAATGTATCGTTCAATTAAGTGACTAGAATATAAAATGATTGATAATCTGAAGATTAAAGTTACCATAGCAGATAGAGTGTATCCACTTACCATTAGAGATGAGAGTGAGGAAGAAGGTATAAGGCGCGCAGTGAAGAGCATAAATGAAATGGTAAAGCAATTTGAACAGAATTATGAGGTGAGAGATAAGCAGGATGTTTTAGCCATGTGTGCCTTGCAAGTTGCATCTCAAAAAGCAGTTAAATCTGTTCATGAAAATCAGGATTCGAAAAAAATAGAAAGCAAGTTAGAAGAGTTAAACCAATTGTTGGATACTCACCTTGTTTAAGTTCTTTTAAAGAAAACAATTACTGCCTACATTAGTTATTTGTTTATTAAACTCAACACTATCAATTTAAAAAGGATGAGTTTTTAAAGTGAAAGCGTGCCTAACTAAGCGACTTGTTCGTTTTAAAATTGGATACTTGACCTTTAAGTTAGTCCTAAACTTGTTAAATGGAGTTTACAAAACTGTAACCGATGTAGGCTTTTTTTTATATATAGATTATGATAGCAACAACAATAAGTATAGCAATTGTAGCCCTGGTTTTGGGATTTTTTATTGCCAAAGTTTTAGAAAAAAAGAAGGGATCTTCCACACTTAAAAACGTTAGAGAACAAGCTGCAACAATATTAAAGGAGGCAAAGATTGACGCAGAAGGAATAAAAAAAGATAAAATACTACAAGCTAAAGAGAAGTTTATTGAACTGAAATCGGAACATGAAAAAGTGATCATTTCAAGGGATAAAAAATTAAATGAAGCCGAAAAGAGAGTCAGGGATAAAGAGTCTAAGGTCTCTCAGGAGCTTGATAAAACTAAAAAAGTCAATAATAGTTTAGAAGAAAGAAATAAGCAACTTGGCAATAGGCTCGATCACATTGAAAAGAAGAAAACGGAAGTTGACAAGTTCCATAAGCGTCAAGTGGAGCAACTTGAAACGCTTTCAGGACTTTCGGCCGGAGATGCTAAAAAGGAATTGGTAGAGACCCTTAAAGAGGAAGCTAAAAGTGATGCAATGGCCTTTATGCAAAGCACACTTGAAGAGGCAAAAATGGGAGCTCAACAAGAAGCTAAAAAAATTATCCTGAATACAATTCAACGTATTGGTGTGGAACAAACCATTGACAATTGTGTATCTGTTTTTAATTTAGAAAATGATGATGTCAAAGGAAGGATTATCGGAAGAGAGGGAAGAAATATCCGCGCCATAGAATCTACAACTGGCGTTGAAATAATCGTTGATGATACTCCAGAAGCAATCATACTTTCATGCTTTGATCCTGTTAGAAGAGAAGTTGCACGTTTATCTTTACATAAACTGGTTACTGACGGGAGAATCCACCCGGCTAGAATAGAAGAGATAGTAGCTAAAACAACAAAGGAAATTAACGAAGAGATTATTGAAGTTGGTAAACGGACTGTTATTGACTTAGGGATTCACGGATTGCATCCAGAGTTAATTAAAACAGTAGGTAGGATGAAGTACCGATCATCTTATGGTCAGAATTTGCTTCAACATTCAAGAGAGGTTGCTAATTTATGTGCTGTTATGGCATCTGAATTAGGGTTAAATCCAAAAATTGCGAAAAGAGCTGGATTACTTCACGATATAGGTAAGGTGCCAGATACTGACACAGAATTACCACATGCTATATTAGGAATGCAATGGGCTGAAAAATACAATGAGAAGGCAGACGTTTGTAATGCCATAGGTTCGCACCATGATGAAGTGGAAATGAAATCACTATATGCACCTATAGTTCAGGTTTGTGATGCTATTTCAGGCGCCCGACCAGGAGCAAGAAGACAGGTTGTTGATTCCTATATTCAAAGGTTGAAGGAACTTGAAGAGGTTGCCTTTGGTTTTAATGGTGTTCAAAAGGCTTATGCGATACAAGCAGGTAGGGAATTACGTGTAATTGTTGAAAGTGAAAAAGTTGACGATACCAAGGCTGCTGAATTATCTTTCAATATTATGCAGAAGATCCAAAATGACATGACTTATCCGGGACAGGTAAAAGTGACTGTTATTCGTGAAACGAGGGTAGTCAATATAGCCAAATAGTTGGGAGAGAGATACTAATGAATTTATCTCGGGTTTTTCAAGAATAAAAAAGGTATCCTAGTTATAAAAAAATTAATGATTCTCATCCTTTAGAATAGGAACTTTGTCTTCAATCATGTCGACTGGAACAGTGATGGTTTTCGGAGCCTTGAATCTATAACCAAAATAAACACTGAATTGGTTTGTTGATGGGGTGATACGAGTTTTACCTGAACTGAATTTTTCATTTGTAACACGATTTTTGGCTTCTGCTCCAAAGAATATTTTGTTACCATTATAACCACCACCAAAGCCATAATTTAAAGCCACGAATAGATCGTTGGAATTTCTATTTATTCTTCCTTCAGGGCTGTAGATCTTAGCTTTATAAAAATCGATTCCTGCAGATGGTAAGGCAAAGGCATTTAGGAACCAATATTTTTTAAGTACAAAAGTATAATAGTATCCGGCCGTAAGGGCTAAATTTATGCCACTATATTCATTATAATCATCCCTGTATATTCGATCTCCATTTACGTCCTTGATAACATCAGTTCCCGTTAAGCTGTAAAAGGTATAACTAATTCCAGGCATAAAAGATCCTGCACTTTTTACCTGGATTTCAGTTTGCGACTGAAAGGCTCTCATAGAATAGTTCTTATTAAACTTATATGAGGAGGAGCCAAAAAGCACATTTGAAGACATTTGGGGAAACTGAATGTGAATATCATTATAGTCATCGACAAAATCACTAGTATTGACTACATAATAGCCCTTGTCAATACTGTATTCCAATACATGATTCCAATTATCAAAAAGCAATTGTAAGCGAAGTCGAAAAGTATCAGAGCCTCCTTTTTTTTCCTTTTCTTCGTCTGATATTTTAGACCGTATCCCAAGGCGAACAGAAAGGAATTTATAACTGAATACTACAGCATATCTGACATTTAAATTGGGTTTTAAATCAAGATTGATACCATCGTTCACTACATTAAAGGTAGATATATCATTACTAACTTCAAGCTTTACATTAAATCGTTTTTTATAATCAATGATATATTCATTAAAGATACTATCTTTTGCCTGTTCCTCATTAATCGGTTCTTCTTGTGCTGATATAGGATTGCAAGTGAAAAAAGCCAAAATCAGGAACAGGGCTTTAGAGAATTGGAAATGTCTGTTTTTAAGTTTTTCAGTCACTTTTTTTATTAGAATTTGGTATTGATATAATCATTGATCTCTGCAATTGAATTGATCTCGTGTGAAGAATTGCCACTTCTTACATAGAATTTTTCTTCTGCTTGACCATTCTTATTATTGTATTTTAAATATAATGGTTCCTTTGCAGAAATCACTTTGATCTTACAGATTAGTTTTTGACCTTCCACCATCTCAAACTCACTTCTTATATATTTACTCACGTATTTAACCCCCATGAGTTTGTGCATGATGTTTCGAAGATGTACTTCATAATAATCTGCATCAGTTTTTTTAAGCGTTTTGAAATCATTTTCCAAACCAAGAAGGTTTTTGTCATCATCGACGCCAATCAAGAGTATGCCACCATCTGTATTGCCAAATGCAGCAATGGTCTTCATGATGACTTTCTCCAGCTCAGGATTTACTTTTTCTTGTCTGTAATCCCATCTTAAAGATGATTTAAATTCTAAATACCTGTTTTCCTCCTGTTTCAAAATTTCTTCCACAGATGGGATCTTCATTCTATTTGACCTATAGAAAAAACGCTTTTTAATGAGCATCAACAGGCCGCCCAGGATAATGAGTCCCAAACCAATCCAAACTTGATAATCTTCCAAAAGGCCCGCTGAATTCTGAACCAATTGAGTATTTGGAATGGTGTATAAATAGTATTGAATGCCACTATCTTCTGAAAGACGCTTAAACGAATTCCAATAGGTTTCGTTTTTATATTTAAAATTAAAAGTACCCTTAGAAACATCCTTGAAATTATCAAAGTGTCTGGCAAGATTAATTTGAACGCTGTCTACTTGAATAGATTGATTCAAACTATCTCCTGATTCCTGCAAGTTTTCAGTATTTATATGCAGTTCCTTGCCCTTGAGATTCATCAAAGACAACCTGGGATTAATTTTACCCGAGGTGATTTTGAATTCTTTAAAAAGTTGATTTTTAGAAAACTCTACAACTATAGCAGTTGCTATTCCATTGACCATATAGGAATAGCCCGCATAAAAAAACTCTTGATCGTCAACGGGATTTTTAAGTTTACTTCTGTTTCCCAGATTCCATTTGATTTCATTGTGCTGGGTCATTAGGTCCTTGTACCAAGGTGTATTATAAACAGATTGTTCGAAACTTTCATACCAGCTACTGATCATTTTTCCTCTTTCAAAACGCTGCCATTTAACTATGCTTAGTTCGGCAGTAGTGTCAATGGCAAAAACATAGCTTGCATTTTCATTTCTAGCCACAAGTTTGTAGCTTCCTTGAAAAAAACCTATCGAATTAATTGGATTATTCTGTTTCAATTGGTCCAAAAAATATTCTCGTGCCTCAAGAGAATCTTTAATGTTCAAATTATAGTCGAAATTTCCTTTAATCGTTATAAAGGTTTGCTTCACTTCAGAGGTGAAGTTGTCAAAAGCATTATCAAATTTTTCTGCTTCCACTGCAAAGGAGCTTTCAGAATAGGTGGGATTCATTTTGCTCGTGTAGGAGAAAAGCAAGATAGTCAAGCCGCTTAAAATCAAAATAATAGAAGCAATATATTTTCTCATTGATCAAATTTATCTAAGTGAGTCTTTTTTGATAAGGACCATAGGTCAAAATTACATTTTTCTGTTTAGGAAAGGCTAAGAATAAGCGTCTTTTACGCTAAAATTGTGCTAAAAAAATTACAACAGGAATCTATAATTTACAGATACTAAAAATGATTTTCGATTTCCAATAAAGCCGGCTTCTGACCTGAACATCCACCTCTTATTTAATTGGTATTGGCCACCAATGGTGCCATTCCATTTTTCCTGAACTTGTTTGTCCATAGCATAACGTATAGTAGATTCCCCATCAGCTGCTTCAATGCGCTCTACGATAGGTGTAAGGACCTTGTCAGCAGTAATTTTTTGCACAGGTGTAGCTTCATTATTATACCAGTCATAATAATTAGTCACGATTTCGTCTCTTCTTTCCCAGGTCTCTGGAGGGAGTGCGTCTATGAGTTTGATTTCACCACTTGTTGCAGAACTCATTTCCATTCTCATGGTTCCAGCCCATAGGGCAATGTTGCGTTCAGGTTTGTTTTTGAACTTAAAAGTATGGCCGAGCCGTATTCCTAAAACGGTGACCTTTACGGGCTTGTCAAGCAGTTCAGGCTTGCTCCAGGTCCAGTTGGCATCCACTGAAAACCATACAGGGCCAATACCACCGGCTCCCATAATTCCAACTCCTCCTGTAGTTAGACTTTGCTCTACATTTGAATAAAGGGGGAAGGGTGCTGTTAAATTTACCTCCGTACGTGATTGACCACCTCCAAAAATACCATAGACATTAAGAAAAGGCAATACCCAAAGATCCGGTCTTACATTGTATGCGTAAGATGTGTTTGTGTTTTCTCCAAATTCAATAAATTCAACATCTGTTAGGGGAATATCAAGATTATCTGTCTTTAATCCAAGTTGCATGTTATCAAAAATCAGATTTTGTTTCAACCACATAAAATTGGCCATTAAACCAACGGGATAAGGGATGTCAAAGCCTTTTTTATAGGCACCTTGACCTAGAATCGGGAAAACATACTTATACTCAACCTGCTTTAAGCTATCAGTATATGCCTCGTGTTTTGATTTAACTTTAGTATTTATATATTGACCCGCAATTTCTTGAAAACTAAGAAATACAAAAAAAAATGTAAAAACAACCAATATTTTAGGAGAATTAAAACGCTTCATTGATCTGTTAATTATTTTGTTCTTTTTTGATGTTTTTAGCATCTTTTTTGGCTTGTTTTTTGGCTTGTTTCTTCTCCTTATTTGAGGTTTTCATGGTTTTTATTATATCCTTTTTTTCCTCACTTATTCCTATAGGAATATTTACTCTTAGAAAAAGGGAGCTATTCTTGGTGTCAGGTCGATCCTTATATACATCAATAAATCCATAGTAATAACGCACTCCGGCACTCCAGCCAAGTCCTTTTAAAAAGCGATATCCAACACCTGCAGTAAGTCCCATATCTAACCTTTTGATCATATCCTTGTTTTTTTCTTTACCCTTAATTTCAATTCCATCTTCTTCAGATTTAAATTCAATAAATGCATCATACATTAGACCAAACTGAGGTCCTAATTCGGCATACATATTGTTTTTGAATTTGTATTTTGCCAAGGCCGGAACTAAAAAATAGCTTGTTACCTGACTATATTCTCCTTCGAAATCATAAATGGTAGCACCTAAAAATTCCAGGTCATTTTCAGTTAATTCATCCAGGCCAAGGTTAGATTTCACCAGAACTCCTGTACTTAAATACCATTGTTCCTTCATTTTGATATCGAAATAGAAACCAAGATTCCATTTTCTGTAGAATCCATTGGCCTCCATACCGCTAATGTTTGAAAAATTTACGCCTCCCTCCAATCCAAATTCAATTTTTCCTGTATTAAGTTTATCACCCAACAAAAGAGCTATCAATACTTGAGATTGACTTGTATACCCTACCAATAGGGCAAATACTAAAAGAATGGTTTTTTTCATACCGATTGATTTATTTAATAGTGTACCCTTTACCTTCCATACAAACTGAAAAAGCTTTGTTATAATCATTGGCAGCATTTTTTGAAGCTGCAGCGGCGGCCTGATCATTGGATTGTTGTTGCCTTTCATCACCAACAACCTTGGATCTTCTTCCACGAACACCACCCACCACGGCGCCTATGGCTGCACCTTTACCTGCATCCCCCGCGATAGCTCCAATAGCTGCACCTCCTGCAGCTCCGCGCGCTGCACCTCCAATGGCCCTGCCATCTGCCGATCGATCTACTGTTTCTCCTTGGTAAACTGTAGGATTCATTGGGTCATAACCCGATTGCTGCTTGGCCCATTTGAAACAAGCCATTTCGTCAGCTTCCTGTGTTGCCGCATCCTGATTATTGGCAGGAAAGACATAAAGCCCTAAACTGCTTGAGATACTTTGAGCTTCCATTGTTGAGAATCCAAGAAAACTAACGAAAACTGCAGCATATATAATTTTATTTTTCATGATTTTTATAATAAAAGGTTACTAAAGATCTACAGGATTGATAAATACATAGCCCAATTGTTCAAGGGCATCAGCTTCGTTGTAAAAAGTATAACTTTTAACAATCTTACCGTTTTCAATTTGATAAATGGTGTTGGCCAAAATGCTGATCTCTTTTTGATCTTGCTTATAGACTATAGTCAAATCTGCCCAATTTGAAACCCACTCACCTTCAGAAGTTTTGACGGCAAGACTGCGAGATTTTGAATAAGAAATTTTCTCGTAAAGATGCTGAACATTGTTTTTCCAATTGCTAATGGCTTGATCTTTTGTGATTGAGTCATTTCGAGAAGGCCCAACTCCTAGATAAGACTCAGCAAGAAGATCGTCCATGGCATCATAATTCAAATTTTCAACAGCTTTGATATAGTTTTGAATCAATGCCACATTTTCTTTAGAATGATCATTTGGTGCGCATGACCACATAAAACCGATCATGACTAAAGCTAAAAATAAATTTTTCATTTTTATTTGGTTTATAAGAGGTATTAAAAATACAATTATCTATAGAATTATGGATAAAAGATTAGTTTTTATTAAACCATATCAATTGGTAGGCAATCAAAAAAGTATTGAAATCATTGCCACTTCTTGTAACAAACCCGTTATTGAATGAAGCCTTTATAGAATGATTTTTATTCAATTTATAAGCAGAGGTAATACCGTATCTACTGTTGTTGTTTACTGCTTCCTTTTCAATACCATTTATTTCAGTTTTGCCCCCAACAACTCCACCCAAAGATAGCGCGAGCCAAAAACCTGGTTTAAAGATATAAGTTATGTGCATATGCGTGCCAAAAAGTGGCGCTTGACTCTGTGTGTTTCCTCCAAAAAAATCATCGTTATCTGTGAAAAGCCAGGAATCAAGGTGCAAAGAACAAGAAAGCAATATTTTATTGACCAATCCATCATAGTGATAATATATAATGATTATTGGCATAAAAATACATCTTTGATAAATGAACCAATATCAAATTATGGCCAATCTGATGAGATAGATTAAAAATACTTTTTATTTGAATTTGTAATAGAAACTTAGAATAAATTGTGAATGAGAAGTATCTACCAAGGCAATATTCACATCAGAATTGTCAGGTATTGCGCTATCTAAAATAAAACTGGCTTCCGTATCAGAGAACCCGGTTTCCCATCGAATATCGGCACCGATCTTACCTAAATTAAGGCCTAGACCAACTTGTCCGGAAACGATAAAATCCTCATAAGTTACGTTGGAAACACTTCCAATTGTTTCAGGAACTGAAAGTTTGGTGTTCATTATGTAGGAGAAATTTGGTCCGAAAAAGAAACGCCCAATCTTAAAAACTCTGAAACCCAATAAAACGGGGAGCTCGAGTTTATCCATTTTTAATTTACTCTTATTATTGTCAACTGTATAGCTGCTTTCGGTATGTGTATAGATCAATTCCGGTCTGATATACAAAAAAAGAGGTAATTTAATTTCGGAAAGGATGCCAAAATGATATCCAACTTCATCATTCGAAGACAATTGCAATAATTCTGTGGCTCCTTCAAATGTTCTTAAATCTCCATTGACATTGTAATTGATACCTCCTTTGACTCCCCAATTTAAAAATTGAGCATTGGCACTAATCGTTACACTGAAGACGAAAAGAAAAAGATATAGATTTTTCATTGGGGGTCCATTTAAATATAAAAAAAGCAATTATTTTCTTTCAACTACCCTTTTTACAGCGGCAACGATCGCTTTATCATTTAATTTGTATTTCTCCATCAATAGAGCCGGTGTACCTGATTCACCAAATTGATCATTTACAGCAACGTATTCCTGTGGAACAGGATGGTTCAATGATAGCGTTCTGGCAACACTTTCACCCAATCCACCAAGAATATTATGTTCTTCAGCGGTCACTACACAATTTGTTTTGGCAACAGATTTTAGAATGGCTTGTTCATCTAAAGGTTTGATGGTATGAATGTTGATCACTTCGGCGCTTATTCCGATAGCTTCTAATTGTTCAGATGCCTGTAAAGCTTCCCATACCAAATGGCCTGTAGCTATAATGGTTACATCTTTACCTTCTGTCAAATTAATGGCTTTGCCAATTTCAAATTTTTCATTTTCTGGCATAAAAACCGGAACTGCAGGACGACCAAATCTTAAGTATACAGGGCCCTCATAATCAGCAATCGCTATAGTAGCTGCTTTGGTTTGATTATAATCGCAAGGATTGATCACGACCATGCCAGGTAGCATTTTCATCATGCCAATGTCTTCCAATGTTTGATGAGTAGCCCCATCTTCACCAAGTGTTAAACCAGCATGTGAAGCACAAATTTTAACATTTTTACCTGAGTACGCAATTGACTGTCTGATTTGATCATACACTCTGGCAGTCGAAAAATTGGCAAATGTTCCTGTAAAAGGAATTTTTCCACCAATGGTAAGCCCAGCGGCAATACCCATCATATTGGCTTCAGCAATTCCAATTTGAAAAAAACGTTCAGGATTTTCCTTGATAAACTCATCCATTTTAAGCGATCCAATGAGATCAGCACACAAGGCCACTACGTTCTCATTTGTTCGGCCCAATTCAGCCAGTCCGGCTCCAAAGCCAGAGCGGGTATCTATTTTTTTGGTAAAAGTGTATTTTTTCATCAGTACTTATGGAAATGTAGGTTTTTCAATGCGGCAAAAATAGCAATTTAAATTTGTTTAAAAATGATTTAAACAGATATTTGACTTTTTAAATCTCTTGCAGCGCCTCATAGAATTTTTGTACTGGAAAGCCCACTACATTATAGTAACTTCCTTCAATTCTTTTAATACCAATATAGCCCAGCCATTCCTGAATACCATAGGCTCCTGCCTTATCAAAAGGCTTGAAATGATCGATATAATATTTGATTTCTTCATCAGAAAGTTCTTTAAAGCTAACTTTAGTGCTATCGGATAGCATCACTTGTTTACTACTTGTAGTCAAGGCAACAGAACTGATCACTTCATGGGTTTTATTCGAGAGCGATTGCAACATCTGTTTTGCCTCATGTTTGTTTTTTGGTTTACCCAGTGCCTTCCCTTCTAACCACACAATTGTGTCTGCTGTAATTAATATCTCATTTTCCTTGAGTTCTTTGATAAAAGGCGAAGCCTTCAGTTTTGCAAGGTATTCGCTTATTGCTGCACCTTTCAGATCGCTCGAGTAGGTTTCAACCACTTCTTTGAGGCGAATTTCAAATGTCAAACCCAGGTCTTTTAAAAAAACTTTCCTTCTGGGTGAACCCGAGGCAAGAATGAGATGTCTGTTTTGCAAAAGCTTATTGAGCATGATCAAATGATTAGCATAGAAAGAATTCCTAAAAGCATGATGAACTTTAACATAGCACTTAATGTATGAAAGTCTTTTTTGGTACTGGCCTTTGTCAGCATTACAATAAAGTAGAGTAGCGGCAATACAACTAAAGCCAGGAGGTATAGGCTTACATATCTGTGTGTGTTAAAAATGTAATACGATACAAAACTTATTGAAAGAATGAATAAAGAAGAAAGTACGATTAAGATTCCCTTTGTTTGTTTTTCTCCTAAAACAATCGGTAATGACTTAGCTTGAATGGCCTTGTCTCCCTCGATATCCTCCATATCTTTAACAACTTCTCTTAAAAAAGTGAGTACGAATCCAAAACCACCAAACAGTAAAAATAGGTGTAGGATACCCAATTGTGACTCCAAATTATAATTATTGGTTGCCGGTGCTATATCAAATACTGCCAACATCAAAATGCAGAACAATACAATTGAAGATATAATTAAATTACCAGCTAAAAAGTTTTTTTTCAACTGTTTAGCATATTGATATAAAAGTAAAGATGTAAGTACAAAGATGATGAAGTAGGAGGTATGCCCTATATGATATGAAAGATACATGCCCAAAACAAGTCCCACAGAATTAAACCCTATAAACAGGTTCTGTGCCATCATTCTTGTCATTTTTTTGTCGACAAATAGCTTTTCAGGTTTGTTGATGATATCAGCTTTTACATCGTGTATATCATTTATAATATAGCCGGCTATGGCAACAAAAGCAGTAGAGAAGGCAAGAAGGGCAAAATGAAAATGGTCAAGAGCGACCTGAATGTTAAATTTTTCGAAAAGAACATATTTAAAGAGGTATTGGATCAACAAGATCATCAAAACGTTCTTCCATCGAAAAAAAATGAAATAATCTTTAAGGGTCATGTATAGTTCTTCTTTAATCTTTCTAGTGATTTCTTATGGTCTCTGTCTTTTAGAACCTGCCTTTTGTCATACAATTTTTTACCCTTACACAGGGCGATCTTAAGCTTTGCCCAACCTTTATCGGTGACGAATAGTTTAAGCGGAATTATCGTCAATCCAACATTTTGAACCTCCTTCTTAAGTTTTTTTAACTCTTTTTTGTTGAGTAATAATTTTCTCTCGCTTTTTGATCTGTGGTTATAAAAACTGCCAAAACTGTATTCCTCAATGAACATGTTTATGACAAATAGTTCTCCCTTTTCATTAAATTCACAAAAACTTTCAGTGATGCGCGCCTTGCTGTCCCGAATCGATTTAATTTCGGTACCCGTCAATTGAATTCCTGCGATATAGGTATCGAGAAATTCATATTCAAAGCGTGCTTTTTTATTCTGAATGTTGATATTCTTTTGCATTGAGCAAATCTAAATAAAAAATAGGCTAATAATAAAGATTTTTAATTCGAAATAAAGGAAGATAGCTAAGTAGCTTTCGTTTTTGTTGATTTACATCAGTTTAGTCCGGTCCATTCAATTTTGATAAAACCATCATTTAAAAGGTGGGTGAGTTGTTGATCGGCTAATTTCCCTGCCTCAACTTCATACATAACAACCAAATTGTTTAATAATTCTGTTTTTAGTTTTCCTGAATCATCAACTTCAATTATAGCATTATAATCTGAAGTCCTGAATAAAGGAACATGCTCATAAACTAATAATTTTTCATCTTCCGGCCCAGCCATAAAAATGGTAGCCTCAATATTATCGGCATTGATATTGAAAACATGAGTACCCAAATCTTTGATAATGATCGTTCCTGAAATTTCTTTTACATCGTTTGAAGTGCAAGAAGAAGATGACATTATGCATAGGCATAAAGCACATCCTAAAAATATCTTTTTCATAACCCCTTATTTTTTGATAGCAATTGGTATTATCGAACTCTATAACGCTAAGACATAAGGTTTTATTTTATTCTAATTGATGTTTTTATTTTATTGCTTTAAATATTTTTAAAAATTACAGATAAGATCAATTCTAAAACAAAGTAGAACGCTACTTTTATTAAGCTGAGTTTCTACTGGCATTGATATTACCAAAAAGAGACCGGGTGATGATTTTTTCATAAACTTCCAGTTCCTTTTTATCAGGGTTCTTTTGTTTATTCAATTCCTGAACTTTTTTCAAGGCATACTGTTGAATGGTCAGTAGGGGTAAAACAATTGATTCTCGAACCTCAATAGATGCTTTGCTTATAGGATAATTTTGCATGAGTTCAGAATGATTTGCCAATTTTAGCACAAGACGTTTACTGGTTAGAAATTCCTGATGGATCAATTTCCAGAATTCACCGAATTCAGGATCATTTTCCATATAACGTGTCAATTCAAAAAAGGATTTCTTCATTGACATCATACTGTTGTCAATGAGACTTTTGAAAAACTTGGAATTATTATAAAAGGAAATTACCTTATCAAACGTTCCGTTTTCTTCAAATTTTAAAAGGGCAGTACCCACGCCAAAAAATCCTGGTACATTTTGTTTTAACTGACTCCAGGAACCCACAAAAGGTATGGCTCTTAAATCACTGAAATTAAGAGTTTCGGAGCTATTCCTTTTCGAAGGACGACTCCCAATATTGGTTTTTGCATAATACTTTAATGTACTTATCTTTTCTAGGTAGGGTAAGAACTTATCATGATTTTTAAAATCACTATAGGCTTTATAACTAACTTCGGCCAATTCGTTCATGATATTTTTTTGTTCTGCACTAAGGGTATTCTTAGCGCTGTCAAAAAATTCGTTGCTTACACCAGAACTAATCAGTTGTTCAAGGTTATATTGTGCAGAATCAGTTGTTCCAAAATTAGAACTGATTGTTTGCCCTTGGATGGTTAGCTGTACTTCCTCATTTTCTATAGTTGGTCCAAGAGAAGCATAGAATTGATGTGTTTTTCCACCTCCTCTTGCCGGAGGGCCGCCTCGACCGTCAAAAAAGATCGCTTTGATATTGTGTTTTCTTGAAATTCTTGTCAGCGCTTCTTTAGCCTTAAATATAGACCAGTTTGCCATCAAATATCCGCCATCTTTTGTACCGTCTGAAAACCCAAGCATGATGGTTTGTTTATTATTCCTGCTATCTACATGTGCTCTGTATTCTTTATTGCTGTATAAGCTTTCCATGATCTCGGATGAATTCACCAAGTCATCAACAGTTTCAAATAAAGGTACGATATCAACTGTTAGTTCTTTTTTGAAAGCGGTCATTTTCAGCATAGCGAAAACCTCCATTACATTTAAGGCACTTTGATTATTACTAATGATATATCTGTTGGCGCCTTTTTCTCCATTGTTATGTTGAATTTTTTTTATGGCTTCAATAGATCCAAGGGTTTTAAATACCAATTCATTATCAAATTGATCAGCACTGATATCTGCATCTAAGGTGGCTAGAATTTTTATTCGTGATGCCTCATCCAGGTCATTATAATTCGCAGGAAGAGAATCTGACCCCGAATCAATTAAACTTTTTGTGATGTGGGTAAATACTTCATGATGGATGCGACTGTCTTGTCTGATGTCAAGCGTTGCAAAATAAAAACCAAAGATCTTGGCCTTATGAATAAGGTCTTTTAATTCAGTAAGATAAAGTGACCGGTAATCATGAATAAGAAGGTCTTTTATTTCGTGTAATTTGTTTAAAAATTCATCATGTGTTAAAATGATTTTTTCCGGCTCTATATAACTCCTGTATAGTTTGTTTTCTAGCTCTATAACAAGGTTAGCCACTTTTTTGAAGGTAAGTTTTCTTCTTAGCTTTTTGACATCTCTATAGTAACTCCTTAAAACCGACTGTCTTAGTTTTTGAGCAACTTTCTCTGTAATTTCGGTAGTCACAAATGGATTTCCATCTCTATCACCCCCTGGCCAAAAACCGAGGCTAACAAATTCATTTTGGATATCCTTACCCTCGTAAATATTGCTTTCAATATAATTATAGATACTACTTGCAGCGTTATAGAAAATATTTTCCAGATACCAGATCAAATTAATAGCTTCATCCAATGGTGTGGGTTTCTCTGTCTTAAGAAACGGGGTAATCCCAAGTTGGGCCAATAATTTTTTAATACTGACAATATCGTCTTTCTCTATGGCTGTTGTAAGATCTGTAATGATCCCAAGCACAGCGCCTGGATAGAATTGGGTAGGGTGGGCGGTAAGTACGATTCGCACCTTGAAAGCCTCAAGATAGCGTTGTAAGGCTTCTTTTTTGTTCTGAGAAAAGGCTTCTTCTTTTGCATTTCTTAAAGTTCCCTTTCCGTCCATATTATGGATCAAAGGAAAAGCTGCATCTTCAACAGCGTCAAACAGCACTACTTGTCTTTCAATGTATTGAATGAATTTAAACAATAAGGATATTCTTTCATGTTCATCTGCATTCTCTTGGTATTTATCAAAAAATGCATCTATGATCTCGACAGGAGTCATTCCTTTTCCAAATCCTTTTTCACATTCACTCTTTAGTAATGGCATGAGCACTCCCGTGTTGCTTATGTCGTCAAATGGAAGTGTAATAAATATGCTGTTATATATTTGGTATTTAGTCAGTATATTCTGGTCGAACCTTTGTGATTTGGGTTGTATATTCATAGAGTTTATCAATAATTCATGCAAATTTACTAAGAATGGGATGATAAAACTAGTTTAAAACGAGAATTGCATACTTGCTAATTGACAATTTAATAATTTGATAAAAACTAAATTTTTAGCTATAAAACTGCACATTCATCAGAACCGGTTCCTTATTAAAAAAAAGAACCGCCTTTTGAGGCGGTTCTGATTTTGAATTCTAAACTATTATTGATTTCTAAACACGAACTGATCATCAAAGGAATCGAGCAATACGTTACTTTGTGCGGAAACCTTTCCTGACAATATTTCTTTAGAAAGCGTGTTGAGCACTTCCTTTTGGATCACTCTTTTTATAGGTCTTGCACCGAACTGCGGATTATAACCTTTTTTAGATAAGCTTTCAATCGCGTCTTCAGTAACAGTTAGAGAAATATTCTTTTCTTTCAGCATCTTTGATAGGGCATTGATCTGCAACCTTACGATCTGTGTAACTTCTTTCTGATTCAATGGAGTGAACATGATGATCTCATCAATACGATTAATGAATTCAGGTCTTATGGTTTTTTTCAATAAGCCCATTACATCTATCCTCGTTGTTTCTATCACCGCTTCTCTTGCCTCCATATCCATGTTCTCAAAATTCTCCTGAATGATATGGGCTCCCATATTTGAGGTCATGATGATAATGGTATTTTTAAAATCAGCTACCCGTCCTTTATTATCAGTCAATCTTCCCTCATCCAGTACCTGAAGTAAAATATTAAAGGTGTCTGGATGTGCTTTTTCAATTTCATCCAAAAGGATCACGGAATAGGGCTTTCTTCTGACCGCTTCTGTGAGTTGCCCTCCTTCATCATATCCTACATATCCTGGAGGCGCTCCTATTAACCTGCTAACAGCGTGCCTTTCCTGATACTCACTCATGTCGATTCTGGTCATGGCAGATTCATCATCGAACAGGTAATCGGCAAGTGCTTTTGCCAGCTCTGTTTTTCCAACACCAGTAGTTCCAAGGAACAAGAATGATCCGATGGGTTTTTTACTATCTTGAAGTCCCGCTCTTGAACGTCTAACCGCATCAGAAACCGCCTCAATAGCTTCATTCTGGCCAACAACACGTTGGTGAAGTTCATCTTCAAGTTTCAGGAGTTTTTCACGGTCGCTTTGCAGCATTTTCTGTACAGGAATACCTGTCCATTTGGCCACAACCTCAGCGATGTCTTCACTTGTTACTTCTTCCCTGATCAATGAATTTTCCTGATTGGATTCCAATTCTTTTTGAAATCCAGCTAGTTTTTCTTCTTCTTCTTTGATCTTACCGTATCTGATTTCGGCAACAAGCCCATAGTCTCCATCTCTCTCAGCTCTTTCAGCTTCAAGTTTAAACTTTTCTATGTTCTCTTTGGTAGACTGAACGTTGTCAACTATTTCTTTCTCACTTGTCCATTTTGCGTTGATTTCGTTCCTTTTTTCCTTATAATTCGCCAGCTCTTCCTGAAGAGATTTTACCTTTTTTTTATCATTTTCTCGTTTAATAGCTTCGATCTCAATTTCAAGCTGCATTACCTTTCGATCAAGTGCATCCAACTCTTCCGGTTTTGAATTGATTTCCATTCTCAGTTTAGCAGCCGCTTCATCCATAAGGTCAATGGCCTTATCAGGCAAGAATCGATCACTAATATACCTTTGTGATAATTCCACAGCAGCTATAATAGCGCTGTCTTTAATTTCTACTTTGTGATGGGTCTCGTATTTATCTTTGATTCCTCGAAGAATAGAGATGGCACTTTCCGTGTCAGGTTCGTTTACAATTACTTTTTGAAACCGTCTTTCAAGTGCTTTGTCTTTCTCGAAATACTTTTGATATTCACTTAGTGTTGTAGCTCCTATGGCTCTTAACTCCCCTCTGGCCAGCGCAGGCTTAAGTATATTGGCTGCATCCATGGCTCCCTCTCCACCTCCAGCGCCCACCAGGGTGTGAATCTCATCAATAAAAAGAATAATTTCCCCATCAGACGAAATGACCTCTTTGATCACTGACTTTAGTCTTTCTTCAAACTCACCCTTGTATTTTGCACCTGCAATAAGGGCTCCCATATCAAGGGAGTAAACCACTTTGTTTTGTAAGTTTTCAGGTACATCACCTTTAACGATTCTGTGCGCAAGACCCTCTGCTATGGCAGTTTTACCGGTTCCCGGTTCACCAATAAGAATCGGGTTGTTCTTGGTTCTTCTCGATAAGATCTGTAAGATCCTTCTGATTTCTTCATCGCGTCCAATCACCGGATCCAGTTTGCCATCGTTTGCCAGCTGGTTGAGATTTTTGGCATATTTACTCAAGGAGTTGTAGGTTTCTTCCGCACTTTGTGAAGTTACCCTGTTTCCTTTCCGAAGTTCTTCTATGGTAGTGCCTAGATCTTTTTCATTGATGCCATTGTCTTTAAGTAATTGAGTTGTGTCACCTTTAGAATTTAATATCGCAAGAAGTAAATGTTCCAGTGATACGTATTCATCTTTCATCTTTTTGGCGATGTTACCGGCATCCATAAGCATTTTATTGCTTGTTTTGGAAAGCATCAATTCTCCGCCTTCTACCTTTGGAAAGCTTTGAATAATGTTATCCAAGGTACTATTGAAAAGTTCAACATTTACCCCAAGTTTTTTAAGAATAAAAGGGGTGACATTTTCGTCAACCTCTAAAATGCCCTTTAAGATATGTGCATTCTCTATTTGTTGATTTTCAAAACCTTGTGCAATTTGCTGAGCCTTTTGCACGGCTTCCTGTGATTTTATAGTAAAATTATTAAAATTCATTTGTTTTTTATTTAGGTCCAGTGTGCATAAATCAAAACATGTTCCACTAGTGGTTCAGACATGATCATATGTCAAAATGACTGAAATTAAGGGATTTAGCTGACTTTTTGACCTGCTCTATGCCATTCATACATGTGAAGTGAAGATTTAATTTAAATAGGGAGCGAGCAATGATTATTTGATCCTTTAAAAATTTTACAAAGAGCATAAAAAAAGCCTCTGAATATTCAGAGGCTTTATAAAAATGTTTAACAGTATTTTAAAGTTCCAGTGTGCTTAGGACTTCTTTAAGAGTAGGGTCTGAAGGCCGCGGTGCATTTGAATTCACAATATTCCCTTCTTGGTCTATTAAGATGAATCTGGGAATACCCTTTATATTGAAGGCAGTAACGAAATCAGAATTCCAATCCTGATCGGCCAAGATCTGTATGCCCTTAAGGTCTTCTTCTTCAATCATTTTTAACCACTTTTCTTTATGTTCCATTTTGTCAATTGATAGGCTCACAAAAGCAATGTTCTTTCCTTGGTACTCCTCATCCATTTCTTTTAAAAATGGGATTTCCCTTTTACAAGGCCCACACCAGGTTGCCCAGACATCTATATAAACATATTTTCCTTTAAGATCTGCTAAAGAAACATTATTTCCATTTTTATCAGGATAATTAAATCCTGGAGAAGGATCTCCTTTTCTCAAGCCAATCAAGCTTTGGTGTTCTGATTCATAATTATCCTGAAAAAATATGATCATTTTGTCATTGGCTTCTTTTTCCATGGTAACCACCTCAATGTCAAGATCTTTGGTGTTGTTCAAAAGATCATCCATTCTTTTCTTTAAATCTGCAATTTTAGTATCAAACTCTTCCTTTTCCAATTCAAAGAAAGCTGAATAATTGCTAATATTCTCATCTTTTATAAACTGTAATTTCGTCGCCAGATACTTATTAGTAGCAGACCCTTGACCTTCGAATTCAATCGAAGTTGGGAAGTCATTCATATCAAAGTTTACAATCATGTCATAGCCATTTTTAAGGTATAGAAATGATTGGGAAGTGCCATTGTTTATCCCGTGAAAGCCATCAGTAACCTTAAGTGTATCCTTAAATGACCCATCTGTGTTTACTTTGATCTGCTTGCTAAAGTTTCTTCCTAAAATAACAATACTGTCAAGATTTGAATTGGCTATATTTCCCTGCAAAGTTACATATGGATTATTCGACTTTTCATTACAGGCAACCAGCGCAATTGCAACTAGTATCAAAATTATTTTCTTCATGAGTTTTTTTTTTAAAATCGTACAAATGTATGTTTTTCCCCTTAAAATACTTTGTAACAATTGTTAAACATAATGTAAAGTTCATATCACTAATATTGTGTCGATAATAATTATGATTGATTACTGATTTAGTAATAAAAACGTAATTAATTTATCTTACACGTCTAACTGATGGTTTCTAATTGTATCAACTTTTGTGATTATAGGAATAAAAATTATCAGTGGATAAGAGCCGGTAAATAATTATTTTTTTGACGAAAATATTGAGTTGAGTTTAGTACTTTTGCCAACCTAAAAACTATTGAATATGCCGACTATAAATGAATTAAAAGATTTTTCGACTCAGGTAAGAAGAGATATTGTAAGAATGGTTAATGCAGTAAATTCAGGCCACCCCGGGGGATCTTTAGGGTGTACCGAATTTGTGACAGCATTATATCAGGAGGTGATGGAATATTCTACTGATTTTGATATGGATGGAAAAGAAGAGGATTTGTTCTTTGTATCAAACGGTCATATTTCTCCTGTTTTGTATAGTGTGTTGGCAAGAAGTGGTTTTTTCCCTGTGGAGGAGTTGGCAACTTTTAGAAAAATCAATTCACGACTTCAAGGACATCCAACTACTCATGAAGGGTTGCCCGGTGTGAGAATGTCGGCAGGTTCTTTGGGTCAGGGACTGTCTGTGGCGATTGGTGCTGCAACGGCTAAAAAACTCAATGGAGATCATCATTTAGTATATACGCTTCACGGAGATGGTGAATTACAGGAAGGACAGATTTGGGAGGCTCTTATGTATGCAGCTGGCAAGAAGGTAGACAATTTGATCGCTACCGTAGATTATAATTTGAAACAGATCGATGGCGCCACTGATGACGTAATGCCACTGGGCAACCTTCGAGATAAGTTTGAAGCTTTCGGATGGAAGGTGCTTGAGGTGCAGAATGGAAATGATCTTGAAAGTATTATTGAGGGATTAAAACAAGCCAAAGCTGAAACCGGAAAAGGGAAACCCGTTTGTATTATTATGCATACTGAAATGGGTAATGGGGTTGATTTTATGATGGGTACACATGCCTGGCATGGGAAAGCACCAAATGACGAGCAATTGAAAGTTGCTCTAGCTCAAAACCCGGAAACTTTAGGTGATTATTAACATCATTTACTATAGAAAGTAGGTAGCTTAAGTTTGAATTTGACAGCAACCAATCTTACAGTAATAACCATCAGGATTGTCAAAATATGATTGAGATCCAGGTCTATTTGGTAATTGTAGAGTATTAGAAATGTACTTGCACCTATCATGCAGGCAGTGGCATAGATTTCCTTTTGAAAGATCAGTGGAATTTCATTGCTAAGCGTGTCTCTTATGACTCCACCAAAAGTTGCTGTGATCATTCCGAGAGTGACGCAAATCACAGGATGAAAGTTGTTTTGCAATCCAATTTCTGTACCGATGATTGTGAATATCCCTAAGCCAATGGTGTCAAACAAAAAGAGTGATTTACTCAAATAACCTATTTTTTTTCTAAAAACAATTGCCAATATAACTGAAAGGGTGATCACATAAATATAATTAAGGTCTTTCATCCAGGTAATTCGGTCAGCATTGATAAGCATATCTCTTATGGTACCGCCACCTACTGCTGTCACAAAGGCAATGATCAGCACACCAAAGGTGTCCATCCTTTTTTTGATCGCAAATAAAGCCCCTGAAATAGCAAAAGCCGCTGTCCCCAGAAGGTCAAGAAAGTCAAATATGCTCATAACATATAATAATGATGGTTATTGGGACGCGAAGGTCTTGTAATTTTTATATCTTTCAAAGATATCTTTTACATATTCATAGGGTTCATATCCTCGGGCATATCCGAAATCGACAACCGGATCATTATAAAATTTCGGTTTTGATAGATTTAGTACATAATAATCAACTCCGTTATCCCAGTTCAGAGAGTCTTTTCCGTATTTGATTGCAAGTTTTTGCGCATCCTTGATATGGCTATATCCACAGTTGTATGAGGCCATGGCAAATTTGATTCTCTGAATTGAATCAGGCACCTGATCCCAATAGGCGTACATTCTTTTTAAATACTTGCTGCCAGCACGTATATTCTGTTCAGGATCATTTATATCAGTAACGCCCATCTCTTTTGCCGTTTCCGGCATGAGTTGCATCAGGCCACTGGCACCCACCCATGATTCATTCGTCGCATTGAACATGGATTCTTGATAAATCAGTGATTTTACAAGGATCCAATCCCAGCCCAAATCAGCAGAATATTTTTTTACAATGTCATCATGTTTGCTGAATTTTCCAGTAGTGGCTGTAAAGTATTCGCTATCCAGCCTTTTATGGAACTGTCTTTTGTTTTCATAATATCTTTTATAGATCATATTGTAATCTGGCTTCCTTTTGATAGTCGCAAGTCCTTTGTTGATCACTGATAATAATTCGGGAGATGTTTTTCTCACCGCCCAGGCAATCCGCTGCGACAGACTTACCGGTGTATTTATGTCAATATTTGGAAAATAGCTTCTATGTATTGCGGCTTTGTGATGATCAATAATGGAGTATTTGATTTCACCATTTGAAACCATTTCGATGATCTGCTCATCTGATAACTCTCCTGGAAGAATTTTAATATAAATAGAATCACCTAACTCATTGCTCATCTCCTTTAATCTAAGGAAGTATGAAGAATTTTTTCTAACCGACACAGTGTCTTTAATTAAATCAACAATATCAGCTGCCAAGGCTTCTTTGATATTATCTCTGGTCATTTTTCTCCAGTTTTTAGGTTTTCGTTGGATCAATGATTGATGAGTTATCAAATAAGGTTCTGTAAAGCTAACCTCTTCTTTTCGGTCAGAAGTGATGGTATAGCCCAGTGCAATGATATCTCCTTCACCTCGGTTCAACATAGGGATGACTGAATCCACATTTTTAGCAAGGACAATTTCTAAACCAATACCCAAATTGTCTGCCAGTCGCTTGAAAATTTCGTACTCAAACCCCATGGTTTTACCTTTATACAAGAAATAACCTGTTGGAGAGTAGGTAGTGATCACCCTTAAAACACCTGAGTCTATAATGTCTTCAAGATCAATATTTACAGGTACTGAATCACTATCTATGGAAGAATGTGAAGCATTCCTTTTGTGATCACCTGAACATGCTATAAAAACACTAAAATATAAAAATAGTAGCAGGACTTTAAGTAGCGTCCGCTGGCTGATATACTTATTTGTTATGATTTTCATTTCAATTTTTAGCTTCTCTTCATCTGAGTTAAAGAAGGAAGGATGATTAACGCAATCAAGCCAAATATAGGAAAATATTTATAAGGCCACTATGAAGTAAGGAGCATCGTACTTTATAAGAAAGGGTTACTTGATATTCGAAAACCGTTTTTTTCTCATGATAAAATGATCCCAGACGATACTGAAGCAGTAAAAATAATTGGTTTGTTTAAAAGATAAGGCACGTCTTTTTGACATCATTTTACGCAAATGCCAGTAAAAGCTTAGGTGTGCTTTGATGATTGACCAGGTATGTACAGGTCTTAGTTCAAGTATAAATTTTATTCCTGCTACTCCATCAAGAATCAACCTTAAAAAGATGACAATAAACACATAGCGCTTTGGTACGTTTTTAGCGATGGTAAAAAGACTATTTCTGAAATTTAGATATGTTTTATGAGGATTGGATTCCTGCAGTGTAGCACCACCTACATGGTATACCTCTGAGGCACCAACATATTGAACAGTATAGCCCTCATTTTGAACCCTCCAGCATAGGTCAATCTCTTCCTGATGCGCAAAATATTGTTCATCAAAACCACCAAGTTTGTCATAAATAGCTGATCTAATAAAGAAACAGGCACCCGATGCCCAAAAGATATCTGCTACATCATTGAACTGCCCATGATCTTGTTCCAGATTCATAAAGATTCTACCCCTACAAAAAGGATAGCCCATAAAATCTACGTACCCACCACCAGCACCGGCATATTCAAATTTTGACTTATTTTTAAAATCCAGAAGTTTAGGCTGAATAATTGCGGTATTGACATTCTGCTCAAATACTTCTTTAATAGGTTTCAACCAGTCTTTGGTTACTTCAATGTCTGAATTCACCAACGCATAGATGTCAGCGTTTACGTGCTTTAAAGCATCGTTATATCCTTTGGCAAAGCCACCATTAATGTCGTTTTGAATTATGTGTACCTGTGGGTAATGCTTTTTGAGAAATGTAATAGAGTCATCAGAAGAATTGTTGTCAGCTACATAAATATCTGCTTCTTCAGCACTATAAGCAATAATAGAAGGAAGAAACTTTTCTAACAATTCCCTGCCATTCCAGTTCAAAATTACAATTGCTATTTTCAAGGTAGGTAGAAATATTTGTTTTAGGGAGTACAAACATAGGTTTTTTCACTAATCAAAACTATAAAACAAGGCAATTTTAAGCATAATTAGGGATTTCTTTTAAAAACTGATAACGCTGTGCTTTATGGTCTATTTGGCAATAATAATGTTGCAATCCGTTGGTCACGATCAGATAGGTTGCATTGAGTTCCATATTGTATCGTGCAATCTGATCAAATGTGTCCTGATTGATTTGTACCTGTGGGGCCTTGCATTCGACAATGATATGTGGTGAACCAGACTTGTCAAAAACCAAAATATCAGTGCGTTTGACCAGGTCATTAACGCTGCATTGTTTTTCAATGGCGATCAAAGATAGCGGGTATTTCTTGTCTATATTTAAGTAAGCGACAAAATTTTGTCTCACCCATTCTTCCTCAGTGAGAACAAGGTCTTTTTTTCTAATCTTATCAAAAATATAACGCTTATTTTCTTTATTTTTGATGCGAAATGAATACTTTGGAAGGTTGAGATTTGTCATCCGACAAAAATAAGGAACTTCTCATCATTTATGAATAGAATTAAACAGATCGTTGACGACATTAAGTTAAAAAACACCAAACCCATTTATTTTTTAATGGGGGAGGAGGCTTATTATATTGATAAAATTTCTGACTTTATAGAGGATCATATTCTTACGGAAGAAGAAAAAGGATTTAACCAAATGATCCTTTATGGTAGAGATGTAACAGTTGATGATATCATAGGTACTGCAAAGCGTTTCCCAATGATGTCTGAAAAACAGGTGGTTATCGTTAAGGAGGCTCAGGATTTGTCTAGAAATATTGAAAGGCTGGCTGAGTATGCTGAGAATCCCCAACCCTCAACGATTCTGGTGATTTGTTATAAATATAAAACCATTGATAAGAGAAAGAAACTCGCTAAAACAGTGGCCCAAATGGGTTGTTTATTCGAAAGTAAAAAACTTTATGAAAACCAGGTAAGTGATTGGATTAGTGCGGTATTGAGAGGGAAGGGCTATCAAATTGAACCCAAAGCCTCCCATATGTTGGTTGAGTTTCTCGGAACGAATTTATCAAAGATCGCCAATGAACTTGACAAACTTACATTGATTATTGAAAAGGGATCCACCATTTCTGCCTTGCATATAGAGCAGAATATTGGGATTAGTAAAGATTTTAATAATTTTGAATTAAGAAAGGCTATTGGTGATAAAGAACTTGTAAAGGCTAATAGAATAGTTCAATATTTTTCACAAAACCCCAGGAGTAATCCTTTGGTGATGACAATTTCATTATTAAATAGTTTTTTCACACAACTACTCTTATATCATGGCTTAAAAGATAAAGGAAAAATCAATGTAGGAAAGATGTTAAAGATCAATCCCTATTTTATTCCTGAATACCAAAGAGCTGCAAAAAATTATCCGATGAGAAAGGTCGCCCAGGTCATTGCCAACCTAAGAGAAGCGGATCTAAAAAGCAAGGGAGTTGGCGCTTCAAATCTGGCGCAAGGGGATATTCTTAAGGAATTGTTGTTTAAAATTATGCATTGACCAACACAGATAACAGCTGGTCAAACAACTGTGTCAGCTGATTCATGCGATATAATTTCTTTCACCAAATATTGCGCTACCTACTCTGATCATGTTACTGCCCTTGGCGATAGCCAATTCATAGTCGCCGCTCATGCCCATGGATAAGACAGAAAACCCGGCATCTAAAGCATTCATTTTGTCATAGAATAATTTGAGCGATTGAAACTCTTCCGATACTACCTCATCATCTGAACTAAAACTAGCCATTCCCATCAAGCCTTTTATTTTAATATGTTGCAGTTCGGCTAATTCATCTGATGTAAGTATTTCAGCTATTTCTTCAAAGCTCAAGCCGAACTTTGTCTCTTCTTTTGCAATCTTGGCCTGCAACAAACATGCAATAACGCGATCGTGTTTTTGAGCCTGTTTGTTGATTTCTTTAAGGGTTTTTAAACTGTCAACACCGTGTATCATGTCGACAAAATGAGCCATATATTTTACTTTATTACTTTGAAGATGGCCAATCATGTGCCATTGAATATCTTTGGGGAGTGCCTCATATTTACTTACCATTTCCTGAATCTTATTTTCGCCAAAAACACGTTGTCCGGCTTCATAGGCTTCCTGGATGTCGGCTATGGGTTTTGTCTTGGACACAGCCACTAAAGTAACACCACTCGGCAAGTAATTTATAAATTTCGTTAAATTCTGTTTAATAAGCATTTAAGTAACTTTATTTTATGTTTTACATTAATTCGTAAATGGTTAGACCACTACGTAATTTCGGTTCAATATAACTACTTTTTGGTGGCATAGTAAGGTTGTGATCGGCAACAGTTTTTAACTGTTTTACGGATACAGGAAATATTCCAAACCCCACTGTAAATTCACCCGAATCTACCAGATTTTTCAACTGCATTTCATTTCCTTTTTCTGGAAGATAATGAATGTTTTTATCATTTGAAGGATCGTTGATACCCAGAATAGGTTCAAGAATTTTTTTAAACAAAATCTGAGAATCCAGATGGTCGAGTTCATTTGCCGGATTAAAACTTGTTCTTCTCAAGTAGACTTTGTAAAAATCACCATCAAGATACATAGAAAAATGATGTTTTTTAGAGGGTGTATAATAGCGTTTACCCAGTTTTTCTATCCTAAAATGCTCATCAAGAGCCATCAGAAATTCTCTTTTATGTAATCCGTTCAAATTTGTAATAAAACGAAAAAATGAAGTGATTATCAGATTTGACTCAGGAATAAAATAGGCCATAAAATACTTACTGAGCTTTTTGGCTTTCTCGTTATCCGCTGATTTCAATTTTTCGTAAAGGAAATTTGAAGAGGCAGTACGGTGATGACCATCAGCAATATAAAGAGAAGGAATAGTACTGAATGCTTCACTTATTTGTGCTACTTCATCTTCTTGTTCAATGAGCCACATTAAATGAGTTCTATTCTTGTTGGTGGTAAATTCATATTCAGCCCGAACTGACCTATATTTAAGGATCAGAGAAGAAAGAAATTTATTGTCAGGGTAGGTGATGAGCACAGGTTCTGCATTAAAGCCCGTTATTTCAAGATAGTTACCAAAGAGCGCTTCTCTTTCACGAAGCGTGTTTTCATGCTTTTTTATAACAGAATTTTGATAATCATCAAGTGAGGCCAACCCTATAATTCCCCAAAACACCTCACCATTATAAGATTTTTGATGTAAGTAGTATTTGGGCTTCTCGTCAGCTGTAAAGTTGCCATTTTCCTTAAACTCTTCGTATCTGTTATGAACCATTCTGAAGCGTTTATTCCCGTGAACAGTTTTGTGGAATTTAAATCCCGGACGTAAAATGTGTAAAAAGGAGAATGGATTCAGCCTTAAGATATCATTTAATTCTTTTTTTTGATAAATGTCATAAGAGCGAGTAGTTACCAAAGCAACCTTGTCTCTGGTAGGTCTTATAGCACGAAAAGGTCTTACTTGAGCCATAGTTTACTTATTTATCGCTAATCGTCTGATTTGATACTAATGTTGTAGCTGTCAAAACAAAAATAGAGATTTATTATGGATATTATAAATCTCTATTTCTATATATGTATGAGTTATTTAGGCCAAAATTTCAATGATCTGTGTGGCTAATTCCTCTCCGATTCTATCTTGTGCTTCTTTAGTAGCAGCGCCGATGTGCGGTGTTAATGAAATGCTTCTATTCATTAAAAGTTGGACCTCCGGGTTGGGTTCATTCTCAAAAACGTCTAAAGCTGCGTTTGAAATTGTTCCCTCTTTAATGGCTGCAACCAGAGCTATTTCATCAATCACTCCTCCTCGAGCTGCATTTACGATCCCTGCGCCTTTTTTCATGATATTGAATTCTTTGGTGCTTATGACATAATCGTCCTGTGAAGGCACATGTAAAGAAATGAAATCTGACTGCTCAAGTACCGCTTCTTTTGAAATAGTGTCTATGGTAAAATTGACTTGTTGTCCGTCAAAGAAATCCAATTGGATATTTGCAGCATCTATGAATGGATCAAAAGCGACCACTTTCATACCCACTCCCAAACCAATTCTTGCTGTAGCCTGTCCTATTCTCCCAAATCCTAAAATACCTAAGGTTTTCCCTTTTAGCTCGACACCTTTGGCATAGGCCTTTTTAAGTTCCTTAAATTTTGAGTCTCCCTCAAGCGGCATGTTCTGATTTGAATCATGTAAAAAACGAACCATTCCAAACAAATGTGCAAAAACTAATTCTGCAACAGAATGAGAGGAAGCTGCTGGTGTATTGATTACTTTAATCCCTTTATTCCTTGCATAATCAACATCTATATTGTCCATGCCAACGCCACCTCGACCTATAATCTTTAAAGAAGGACAGGCATCGATAAGTACCTCTCTGACTTTAGTGGCACTGCGCACTAGTAGCACATCAACATTATTTTCATTGATAAAATCTGCCAGCTGCTCCTGAGCTACTGTTTTTAAGATCACTTCAAATCCTGCTTTTTCTAAAGCTACAACTCCAGAGGTTGCTATTCCATCATTTGCTAATACCTTCATTCTATTTTTATTTAAGTTTTTTTTATTTTTTGTTAAAGAGCCTTCATCACATCAACCAAGGTCTGTACACTTTCAATAGGCATGGCATTATAGATGCTTGCCCTATAGCCTCCAACTGATCTGTGACCATTAATACCACTAATTCCAACGGCCTTCCACATGGTATCAAATTGCTCTTTTTTGCTGTCATCAGTCAAAGTAAATGTGACATTCATATTTGAACGATCTTCTTTTTTGGCAACACCTTTAAACAAAGGGTTTGAATCTATTTCGTCATATAAGAGGTTGGCTTTGTCGTTATTCATCTTTTCAATACCTTCAATTCCTCCCAGTGATTTCAACCATTCAAGGGTAAGCATAGATACATATACAGGAAATACAGGAGGGGTATTGAACATGCTTTCCTTAGCTATATGAATCTGATAATCAAGCATTGAAGGAATTTTACGTCCTGTTTTCCCCAAGATAGCATCTTTCACAACAACAAGTGTTGTTCCAGCCGGGCCCATATTTTTTTGAGCGCCTGCATAAATTAAATCGAACTGACTAAAATCAAGTTTTCGTGAAAAAATATCCGAACTCATATCACAAACCAATAGTTTGTCAGTTTTGGGAAATTCTTTCATCTGAGTCCCGAAAATGGTATTGTTGCTGGTACAATGTACATAAGTAGCCTCTGCTGGTACCTGATAATTTTTAGGAATATAATTGTAATTACTTTCTTTTGATGATGCAATGACCTCAACATCACCTAATAACTTCGCTTCTTTGATGGCTTTGGAACTCCATGTTCCGGTATCAATATAAGTTGCTTTTCCGCCTTCAGGCAGTAAATTATAAGGAACCATAAAGAATTCAAGACTCGCACCACCTTGTAAGAATAGTGCAGAATAACCTTTTCCTTTAAGATCAAGTAACTCCAGTACAAGATCTTTAGCATGCTCCATGACTTCTACAAAATCACTGCTTCTATGAGATATTTCGATGAGAGAAAGATCAAGATCGTTAAAATTAAGTATCGCTTCAGATGCTTTCTTTAAAACTTCTTGTGGAAGAATGCATGGGCCCGCACTAAAATTATGTTTTTTCATCAATTTCTGGTTTAAATGATTGCCTAAAATCTGGTCTTGCAAAATTGATAAATTTCTTCCAATTACTGGCTATGAATTTCTTAAAAATTAAGGTTCATTATTGAGCATAATTCAACGACAATTACATATTGCATTATGAATTGAAATAGAATGAATATATCATCAGTGCAAAACGTGAAAGACAGCTGTTTTAATGAGATCTATTTCGGTACAAAGGTCATACAAGGAATAATCAATTCTTCTAATGATATCCCACCATGCTGGTATGTATTTTTATAATACTTAACATAATGGTTATAATTATTAGGATAGGCAAAGAAATAATCTTCTTTGGCAAATATAAATGAGCTGCTAATGTTTAGGGAAGGAAGAAAAATTTCTTTAGGGTCTTTGACTTCATAAACTTCTTTTTCATTATAGCTCAGGCTTTTGCCTGTTTTATAACGCAAATTGGAGCTAATTTGTTTATCTCCTACTACTTTAGATGGTTTCGAGGTATTGATCGTGCCGTGATCAGTTGTGATGATGAGTTTTAGCCCCATTTTTTGGGCATTTTGAATAATCTCAAGCAAGGGTGAGTTTTTAAACCAACTCAGTGTAAGCGAACGATAGGCTTTATCATCACTTGCAAGTTGCTTAATCATGTCCATTTCAGTTCGTGAATGAGAGAGCATATCAACAAAATTATACACGATGACTGTAAGGTCATTATCCTTTATTTTAGCAAGATTAGCAGCAAGTTCACGCCCTTGATGTACTGCTGTTATCTTATAATATTCATGTTTAAGTTTTAGCCCAAGTCTTTTGAGCTGCTCTGTTAGAAACTCATTTTCAAACATATTTTTACCTCCTTCATCTGTATCATTCCTCCAATATTGGGGATACTTCTTTTCCATATCCAAAGGCATCAAGCCAGAGAAAATTGCATTACGTGCATATTGAGTGGCAGAAGGAAGGATACTAAAAAATGACTTCTCTTCAATAGATTTATAATACTCATTAATGATTGGCTCCAACACTCTCAATTGGTCGTACCTCAGGTTGTCTATGAGCACCACTAAGGTGCCAGGGTCTTTTTCGATCTGCGGTGCAATAACCTCTTTAAACAGTGTGTGCGACAAGATAGGCCTGTCACCACCATGAAACCAGTCGCTATAATTGTTCTTGATGAATTTATAAAATTGAGAATTGGCTTCCTCTTTCTGGCTCTCAAGAATCTCAGTCATACCAATATCTGAAATAGATTCGAGCTGAATTTCCCAATGAACCAGTTTTTTGTACAACTCTATCCAATCTTGATAGGTGTTGACCATAGCCAGGTCTAATGATATTTTTCTAAATTCCTGTTGATAGCTGGAAGTAGTTTTTTCAGAAACCAATCTTGAATTATCAAGATTTTTTTTCAGACTCAATAGAATTTGATTCGGATTTACAGGTTTGATCAAATAATCAGCAATTTTTGATCCAATAGCCTCCTCCATGATATACTCTTCCTCACTTTTGGTGATCATGATCACCGGTAAATTAGGGAGTTTTTCTTTGATAAGAGAAAGGGTTTCCAAGCCAGATAGTCCCGGCATATTTTCATCAAGAAAAATGATATCAAATTGTTCTTCACTAACAATTTCTACAGCATCGGCGCCATTGGTACAAGGTGTAACTTCATAATTTTTTTTCTCTAAAAATAACATATGGGGTTTTAGAAGTTGGATCTCGTCGTCAACCCAAAGTATTTTTCCTGAACTCATTCTAAATCTATTATCTATGATTAATTAAATTAAACCTTTATTTTTGCTGATAATCTTGTATCGCAAGGAACGGATTTAATTCTGAAAATTACAAAAATCAAAGTTAATATTTTGAAAAAACTAAAAATTTTTAATGATCCAATTTATGGTTTTATTTCGGTTAGAAGTCCTTTAATTTATAGGATTATTGAACATCCTTATTTTCAGAGGCTAAGAAGAATCTCACAAATGGGATTGTCTTATTTGGTCTATCCGGGAGCCCACCACACCAGGTTCCATCATGTGTTGGGTTGTACATTTTTGATGCAAAAGGCTGTAGATATTTTACGTATCAAGAATGTTGAAATAAGTGAAAGTGAAGAAGAAGCCTTGACCATTGCCATATTATTGCACGACCTGGGACATGGGCCATTTTCACATGCTCTTGAGCACAGTTTTATTTATGGGATCGGGCACGAGCAGGTTTCGGTGAAATTTATGGAACTGCTTAACGAAGAGTTTGATGGGGCTCTGAGCCTGGCTATTGAAATCTTTAAAGGTGAATATCACAGAGGCTTTATGAATCAATTGATTTCTGGTCAACTCGATATGGATCGGCTTGACTACCTTAAAAGAGACAGTTTTTACAGTGGCGTTGCAGAGGGAAATGTAAACGTTGAAAGACTAATCACGATGCTTAATGTGAAGGATGAGAAATTGGTAGTGGAATTTAAGGGCATTTATTCGGTTGAAAAGTTTATCATGGCCAGGCGTTTTATGTATTGGCAGGTCTATCTGCATAAAACAGGTATCGTTGCAGAAAAAGTAATGGTTAAGATACTTGAAAGGGCCAGAGAACTTATAAAAGGCGGAGAAACCTTAGAGTGCAGTAAAACACTTAAGACTTTTTTGGAAGCAGAGATCGATGAAGCTAAATTTGATAAGACTATGCTGGATACTTTTAGTCGACTTGATGACTATGATGTAATGTCTGCTTTAAAGGCATGGTGTGGTCATAAGGACCAAATCCTGTCTTATTTATGTGTTTCGGTAGTCAACCGCAGGTTGCCAAAGATAGAGATGAGAAATGAGGACTTCGATGAACAATATGTAGAAAAAATAAGGAAACAAGTAAAGAAAAAGTTACATTTGAATGAAAGGGAATTAGATTTCCTGGTGTATCACGGGAGTGTGGAGAATAAAGCGTATGATCCGGACAAAGAAGTGATCAATATAATATATAAAGACGGTGAGCAAAAAGATATTATCAGTGCCTCAGATAGCGCTAGTATTAAAGCCCTATCCATGACGGTACGAAAGTATTTTTTATGCTATCCAAAGAAATTACTATAATCCCTGTGGATTGCTAAATTTTAGTATTTTTGCAATCAGCGACAGGAACCATAAAACGTTACGATTGAAATTCACAGCCAAACAAATCTCAGAGATCCTTCATGGGGAGGTTTATGGAAACCCTAATGAAGAAGTTTTCAAACTTTCAAAAATTGAAGAAGGTGAAAAGGGTTCCCTTACTTTTTTATCCAATCCGAAATATAATTCCTGGCTATATACCACTGATGCTTCTGTGGTTATAGTTGATGTAAAGTTTACACCTGAAAAGGAAGTATCAAGTACGATGATCAAAGTTGAAGACCCTTACATGGCCTTTACCAAATTACTTGAATATTACAATAAGGTACAATTGCATAGGTCGGGGATAGAACAACCGGTATTTATGCATGAAACTGCCAAGTTTGGAGATGAGTTATATCTTGGTGCTTTTAGTTATCTGAGCGAAAATGTGCACATAGGTAATCATGTGAAAATTTATCCAAATGTCTTTATTGGTAGTAATGTTGTTATAGGTGATAACACAACTATTTTTTCAGGAGCCAAGATCTATTCTGACATAAAAATCGGAAGTAATTGTACCATACATTCGGGTAGTATTATTGGAAGTGATGGTTTTGGTTTTGCACCTGACAAAAATGGAGGGTATAGTAAAATTCCTCAAATCGGAAATGTGATTATTGAGGATTATGTTGATATCGGTTCAGGAACAACGATTGATCGTGCAACGCTGGGGTCAACCATTATAAGATCAGGTGTAAAATTGGATAATCAGATACATGTGGCGCATAATGTTGAAATTGGAGAACATACTGTTATTGCTGCTCAAACTGGAATTGCCGGATCCACAAAGATTGGTAAAGAATGTAAGATCGGTGGTCAGGTTGGTATTGTAGGACATATTACGATTGGAAATAACGTAAGAATTCAGGCGCAGTCCGGAATCGGTAAATCAATTGCAGACAATGAGATCGTGCAGGGAAGTCCGGCAATGCCGTATACAGATTTTAATAAGTCTTATGTGTATTTTAGAAATTTACCTAAGTTATCTGCCAGGGTAGACGAGATTGAAAAACAAAAGGATAAAAAAAATATTGAATAATGAGTGTAAACCAAAAAACGATCAAAAATGAGGTTTCTTTAGAAGGAATCGGCTTGCACACAGGAAATAAGGTGTTTCTAACCTTTAAGCCTGCAGCTGTTAATACTGGATTTACTTTTGTAAGGACCGATCTTGAAGGACAACCCGCCATTGAGGCATTAGCCTGTTATGTAACAGATACCCAAAGAGGAACAAATATTGAAAAGAACGGTGTTGTGATCAATACTTCAGAACATGTTCTTGCTGCCGTTGTTGGTATGGATATTGACAATATTGTGATAGAAATAGATGCAGCGGAACCTCCCATTATGGATGGGTCTTCAAAGTATTTTATAGAAGTACTTGAAAAGGCAGGGATCGTAGAGCAAGATGCTGAAAGAGATATTTATGAGGTGAAAGATATTATCTCCTTTAAAGATGAAGAAACAGGAAGTGAGATCATGATTATGCCTTCCGACAAATATGAGATTACCACTATGGTTGATTTTGGAACCAAGATCCTTGGCACACAAAATGCAACTTTAGAGAAGCTTAGTGATTTTAAAAAGGAAATTGCAGATGCCAGGACTTTTAGTTTCCTTCATGAAATAGAAATGTTGTTGGATAATAACCTGATCAAAGGAGGTGATCTGAATAATGCTATTGTTTATGTAGATAAGCCTTTGTCAGAAAAGACAATGCAAAAGTTAAGTAAAGCATTTAAGAAGGATTCTGTTAAAGTAAAACCTAATGGTATCCTTGATAATCTGAATCTGCATTGGGCAAACGAGGCTGCAAGGCATAAGTTGTTGGATGTTATTGGTGATCTTTCCTTGATTGGAACTAAGATTCAAGGTAAAGTGATTGCTACTAAACCGGGACATAAGATCAATACGAATTTTGCTAAAAAAATGATGAAATTGATCAAAATAGAAAAAAGAAATAAAGTGCCACAATATGATTTGAATAAGCCACCCTTGATGGATATTCATGCCATTATGAAAATCTTACCGCACAGACCCCCATTTTTATTTATCGACCGAATAATAGAGTTGTCTGATCAGCATGTTGTTGGAATGAAGAATGTGACCATGAATGAGTCGTTCTTTATTGGTCATTTCCCGGGCGCACCAGTAATGCCAGGAGTTCTTCAGGTTGAAGCCATGGCACAATGTGGTGGAATCCTTGTGTTGAGTACTGTACCTGATCCGGAAAACTACCTGACCTATTTCATGAAAATGAATAATGTGAAATTCAAGCAGAAAGTATTACCCGGTGATACACTCATTTTTAAAGCAGAGCTTATGGGGCCGATTCGAAGAGGAATATGCCATATGCAATCCTATGGATACGCAAATAATAAATTAGTGGTCGAAGCAGAATTAATGGCGCAGATCGTTAGAAACCCGGATAAATAATAAATAAAAAAAACTTATGAATCAACCTTTAGCTTATATTCATCCCGGTGCAAAGATCGCAACTAATGTAGTTATAGAACCGTTTTCAACAATTCACAATGATGTTAAAATAGGTTCCGGTACTTGGATCGGATCAAATGTAACCATTATGGAAGGTGCTAGAATCGGTAAGAATTGTCGGATTTTTCCAGGAGCAGTAATATCTGCGATTCCACAGGATCTTAAATTTGAAGGTGAGGATTCTTTGACTGTAATTGGAGATAACGTAACGATAAGAGAATGTGCTACGGTGAATCGTGGAACCAAAGCATATGGTAAAACTGAAATTGGTGATAATTGTTTGATCATGGCTACGGCACACATTGCACATGACTGCGTGATCAGCGATAATGTCATTATCGTGAACGGAGTAACATTAGCCGGACATGTTAAGATTGGTGAATATGCGATTATTGGTGGTTTAGCTGGTGTTCATCAGTTCATTCATATCGGAAAGCATGCGATGATCTCAGGAGGGTCTCTTGTCCGTAAAGATGTTCCGCCATTTGTTAAGGCGGCAAAAGAGCCGTTATCTTATGTGGGAATTAATTCCATTGGATTAAGACGACGTGGTTTCAGTTCGGAAAAAATTAACGAGATCCAGAACATTTACCGCATTCTTTTCCAACAAAACAACAATACAACGCAGGCTGCCCGTATTTTGGAAGCTGAACTGGACGCAAGTCCTGAAAGAGATGAAGTACTGACCTTTATCAATAACTCACAAAGAGGTATCATGAAAGGATACACTAGTAATTATTAAGAAATTTAGAAATGGGAAGTACATCAGATATTAAAAAAGGACTTTGTATTGAATTTAATAACGATACGTATAAGGTTATTGAGTTTTTACATGTGAAACCAGGGAAGGGACCGGCTTTTGTGAGAACCAAACTGAGAAGCCTTACAACAGGAAAAGTACTAGACAATACTTTTTCAGCAGGTAATAAAATAGAGGAAGTTAGGGTAGAAACAAGAAAATACCAATACTTATATCCCGAAGGTGATATGTACCACTTTATGAATACAGATGATTATAATCAGATCGCTTTGGAGCGACAAGCTTTGGATGCTCCGGAACTATTAAAAGAAGGCGAAATCGTGACTATTATTATCAGAACTTCTGATGAATTACCTTTAGCTGTAGAGATGCCTTCTCATGTATATCTTGAAGTGGCTCATACAGAACCAGGGATTAAAGGAAATACAGCTACAAATGCAACGAAACCTGCAACTATGCAAACAGGGGCCAAAGTAAATGTTCCTTTGTTCATCAATGAAGGAGATAAAATTAAAATAGATACTGAAAAAGGATCTTATATCGAACGAGTGAAAGAATAGTTCATATGAAGTTTTCACGAACGCATAGTTTACAAGAAATCGCCGGAATTATTAATACTTCTTATGTGGGTAATGATGATTTTCCTGTCGAAGGAATGAATGAAATCCATGTGGTTGAGCCTGGAGATATTGTTTTTGTCGACCATCCTAAATACTATAACAAAGCCCTTGAATCAGCGGCAACGATCATCCTGATCAATAAGGAAGTCGATTGCCCCGAAGGAAAGGCATTATTGATTTCAAAGGACCCATTTTCAGATTTCAACAAACTTTCTAATTATTTTCGCCCATTTCAAAGGACTCCTCAGGCTATTTCCCTTTCATCCAACATTGGAGCAACCTCTGTTATCCAGCCAAATGTTTTTATAGGAAATCATGTGACTATTGGTGAAAATTGTGTGATTCATCCCAATGTGACGATTTATGATCATTCTGTTATCGGCAATAACGTTATCATCCATGCGGGAACAGTTTTGGGATCTGACGCCTTTTATTTTCAAAAAAGAGCCGAGGGATTTGATAAGTTGTTGTCAGTAGGACGCGTTGTTATTGAAGACCATGTAGAAATTGGAGCTGCATGTACCATTGATAAAGGTGTTACCGGTGATACACGAATTGGCGAAGGCACGAAAATAGATAATCAGGTACAAATAGCCCATGATACCGTCATAGGTAAAAAATGTCTGATTGCCTCTCAAGTAGGGATTGCAGGTTGTACGATTTTAGAAGATGAAGTGACCTTATGGGGGCAGGTAGGTGTAATTAGTGATATTACCATAGGAAAAGGAGCAGTGGTGTATGCTCAATCAGGAGTCGCCAAAGACCTTGAGGCAGGAAAGTCCTATTTTGGTTCACCGGCAGGAGAAGCAAGGGAAAAGTACAAAGAAATGGCTTTCATAAAAGGACTTCCGAAAATAGTGGAAAATTTTAAAAAATAGATCAATTAATCATTTCATTACTATACTTTTGTATCTGTATATAACATACATTTTATAGTTGTTCAAAATAAAAAAATAGACAAATGAGTGTTTTAGTCAATAAAGATTCAAAGATAATCGTTCAGGGATTCACAGGTAGTGAAGGAACTTTTCATGCAGAACAAATGATCGATTATGGTACCAATGTTGTAGGAGGAGTAACTCCTGGTAAAGGAGGACAGTTGCATTTAGACAAACCTGTATTTAATACGGTGGGCGATGCGGTTAAAGAAGTTGGTGCAGACACTTCAATCATATTTGTACCACCGGCTTTTGCGGCAGATGCTATTATGGAAGCTGCTGAAGCAGGAATAAAGGTGATCATTTGTATTACAGAGGGAATTCCTACTGCTGACATGGTAAAGGTAAAGTCATATATTGAAAATAAAGACTGCAGATTGGTAGGGCCAAATTGCCCTGGAGTGATTACTCCCGGAGAAGCAAAAGTAGGGATTATGCCTGGTTTTGTTTTCAAAAAGGGAAAGGTAGGTATTGTTTCAAAATCAGGAACCTTGACCTACGAAGCTGCTGATCAAGTTGTAAGAAGAGGCTTGGGAATTACTACTGCCATTGGAATTGGAGGTGATCCTATTATTGGAACAACCACTAAGGAAGCTGTTCAATTATTGATGAATGACCCAGAAACTGATGCTATCGTGATGATTGGTGAGATAGGTGGCCAACTCGAAGCAGATGCAGCCAGATGGATCAAGGAAGATGGAAATAGAAAACCTGTGATAGGTTTTATCGCCGGGCAAACTGCTCCAGCGGGAAGAACCATGGGACATGCAGGAGCTATTGTAGGAGGGAAGGATGATACGGCACAGGCAAAAATGAAAATTCTTGCTGAAAATGGAATTTACGTAGTGGAATCTCCAGCTGAAATTGGTCAGAAAGTCTTAGAAGTTTTAAGTTAATTCGAGCCAATCATAAAGAATAGATATATAGCCCGTCAATAATGACGGGTTTTTTTGTGCTTTTAATTGATAGTTATCGTTTCTTGATTATTTTGAACAAGATTCTACGGAGCACCTTTGTTAAATATATCTTAATAAAATCTCCATATTTTTTTTGTGTAACGTGTGTTGATTACTTTTGGAGGATAACTTAATTTTTATCACATGAAACACCTCCAACTTTTTGTTTATGTATTGAGTATTGTATTTTTTATCAGTTGCAATAAGTCTGATACAAAAACAGATTATGTCACCGTTAATCATACAGATGCCAGCGGATACAATTATGAAACAGTATCCAATGATCCAACTGGATTGCGACTATATACCCTAGAGAATGGTTTAAAAGTCTATTTGAGCCAAAATAATGACGCACCGACTATTCAAACCTTTATTCCGGTAAGAGCAGGTTCCAATTACGATCCAAAAGAAAGTACTGGATTGGCTCATTATTTAGAGCATATGGTTTTTAAAGGAACCGATAAAATTGCAACTATAGATTGGGAAACTGAAGAACAACTAATTGCTCAAATTTCTGATTTATACGAAAAACATAAAGCTGAACCTGATGCTGATAAGAAACTAGCCATTTACAGACAAATAGATAGTGTTTCATATATAGCTTCTGGATATGCAGTTGCAAACGAATATGATAAAATGGTAAGCTTGTTAGGCGCATCTGGTACAAATGCACATACATGGTATGAAGAAACTGTGTATAAAAATAAAATACCTGCAAACGAATTGGATAAATGGGCATCATTAGAAAGTGATCGATTTGGAAAATTAGTCTTGCGTTTGTTTCATACAGAATTAGAAGCAGTATATGAAGAATTTAACCGTGGTCAAGATAATGATGCTTGGAAAGCAAGTGATGAAATGATGGCTGCATTATTTCCAACACATCCATATGGCCAACAATCAACTATAGGAACTAGTGATCATTTGAAGAATCCATCAATGGTATCAATCAATAATTATTTTAATAAATATTATGTGCCTAACAATATGGCAGTAGTTTTAGTTGGAGATTTAGATTTTGATGAAACCATTAAAAAAATTGATGCAACTTTTGGTAAGCTTGAGTATAAAGAAGTAGAGCATCCTGTTTTGCCAAAAGAAGAACCGCTTAATGGTATAAGTACTAGAGAAGTATTCGGACCAAAGAATGAAAATGTATCTGTTGCTTTTAGAACTGAAGGTATTGGAACTAATGATGAAAAATATATTACGTTAATTGACATGATTCTTGCAAACAGTAGTGCAGGATTAATGGATTTAAACTTGAATCAAAAACAATTGGTACAGAATGCCACATCATCTAAATTTTTTCAAAATGATTATGGCATACTTGAGTTTAGCGGTATACCAAAGGCGGATCAAACCTTAGATGAAGTAAAAGATTTGATGTTAGATCAAGTTGATAAAATTAAGGCTGGAGATTTTGATGATTGGATGATTGATGCCGTAGTAAATGATTTAAAATTAAGTCAAACAAGACAGTATGAAAATTCAACGGCACTGGCTTCTATGTATTACAATTCATTTATACACCATGAAAATTGGAATGATAAAATACAGTTTTTAGATGATTTAAAGAAAATTAGTAAAGATGAGTTGGTGGCTTATGCCAATAATTTTTTTACAGATAATTATGTAGTTGTATATAAAAGACAAGGAGTAGATAAGGATATTACGAAAGTAGAAAACCCAGGAATTACACCTATTCAAATAAATAGAGAAGCAGCGTCTGACTATTTAAAAGAATTTAATAAAATTGAATCTGGTGAATTACAACCTGTATTTGTAGATTATAAAAAAGAAATTCTAAAAGCGAATTTAGAAAGTGGTATAGAAATGTCTTATATCAAAAATAAGAATAATGATTTATTTAATTTGAACATTATTTTTGATATGGGAAAAGACAACGATAAAAAGTTAACCTTAGCAGTTGGTTATTTGGATTATCTTGGAACAGATAAATATTCTGCCGAAGAATTAAAAAAAGAATTTTATAAGCTTGGCGTAAATTATAGTGTAAATGCAGGAAGTGACCGTTCATATATTTCCATTTCTGGTTTGCAAGAAAATATTGATAAAGGTTTGGAGTTATTAGAACATTTAATGACGAATATCACTGTAGATCAAGAAGCTTACGATAAATATGTGCAAAGTATTTTAAAGGCACGGCAGGATGGAAAAACTCAAAAAGGAAATATTTTAGGAAGTGGTTTAATGAGCTATGCTCAATATGGCGAAGATTCTAGATTGAGAAATATATATTCAGTAGATGAATTAAAAAATATGGATCCATCTGAGTTAGTTACAATTGTAAAAGATTTAGAAAAATTTAAGCATCGTATTTTTTACTATGGTAATGATGTTGAAGCTGCAAAATTAGCATTGAATACACATCATAAAACTCCAGAAACATTAAAAGATTACCCACCAGCAAAAGAGTATAAACAATTAGCAACGGGTAAGAATGTTTATTTTACTGATTTTGATATGGTACAGTCAGAAATGTATTTTATTGCAAAAGGAGAGCAGTTTGATGTAAAAAAAATGGCACTATCAACAGTATTTAACTCCTATTTCGGACAAGGGTTTTCATCTGTAGTTTTGCAAGAAATTAGAGAATCAAAAGGACTTGCCTATGCTGCGTCAGCTGGCTATTTACCATCTTCTAAAAAAGAAAATTTTGACAGAACCTATGCGTATATTGGCACACAGGCTAATAAAGTGCCAGAAGCAGTAGATGCAATGTTGAACTTGTTAAATAATATGCCAATAGCAGAACAACAATTTATTACTGCAAAGCAATCTGCTTTAAAACAGATAGCTTCACAAAGAATTACAAAGTCGAATATTTTTTGGAATTATGAGAGTTTACAAAAAAGAGGCCTAGATTATGATAACAGAGAAGAGATGTATAAAGAAATACAAAATATGACTATGGCAGATGTGAGTAATTTCTTTGAAAGCAATATTAAAGGACAAGATTATTCCGTATCTGTTATTGGAAACAAGAAAGATCTTGATATGAAAGCACTTGCTAAATTGGGAAAAGTTCGTGAAATGGATATTGACTACTTATTCAATT
>CAZPHF010000002.1:0-7243 GCA_964586115.1 uncultured Flavobacteriaceae bacterium
CCAAGTTCACTTGAGCGTCTTTTTTTTGTGAGAAGATGATAATTGCTGCTAAGCAATTACAGATTCTATTTGCAGAATGGGAGTCACTAGGGACCAGCGCAGTTAATCCCTCTATTTTCTTACAATAGAATTAGAAGAAGAACTAAATTTGACCTAAACAATTACACCATACAAATATGCCTTACCAAAATAGAGTAGATCCCTGGGGAAATTTAAACGCTGTGGACAGCCGTGGAACTCTCCTCGGTAATAAGGGTGTTTTACACAACGAGAATAAGGAAATAATAGCCACTCATAGGATCAAAGGATGGGTCACTTGTTTACTTGAGTTTAAAGGCCGAAAAAGAAAGGTTATGACTCCCAACAGGTATACGGAATTATTCTTTCTTGACGAGGCTACAGCCTTTTCTGCTGGCCATAGACCTTGCGCTGAATGCAGAAGAATAAGGTATAATGAATTTAAAGAAAAATGGTTACTGGCAAATGGACATTTATTGGAAGCAAAAAAACCAACGGCAGTAAATATCGATACAATCATTCACAAAGAAAGAATTCATAAAAAGGAAAAAGTAACTTATACAGCAAACATCAAATCTTTGCCCAATGGGACCATGATAGAAATTAATTTAAAGGCCTATGTTTTATGGAATAATAGATTACACCTATGGTCCTTTAATGGTTATACAAAATCAAAAATAGACTTTGAATCCATTGTTGATGTCAAGGTATTGACTCCGAAATCATATGTGAAAATGTTTGAAAAAGGTTTTTCTCCAGTGATAAATTTAGGCTAAGTCCCTTTTCCTTTCAACCAAAAATAAATCAGTAAATTAAACCTCTGTTGCGAACTCAAAAAATTAGAAACTTAAAAAGTTACTTCCTTATAAAAGCCCATCAAATAAAAATGAATCACATGACGATAAGAATAAAATCACTTTTTCTGGTTTACGCAGTATTAATGCTATTATCCTGTGAAAAACAAGTTCCCAAAGTTGATTCCTTAAAAGTAAACTCAGACTTGTCGTTGTGGGTTGATAAAACGGATATTTATCTGCCTGTAACAAAGGAATGGACCAACAGAGTTGAAGTTGCAGATATCAATGGTGACGATATGTTAGATTTGCTGTTTGCCAATGGAGGAAATTATTCCGAACCGGGAACCTTAGAATCCAGCCGTATTTTTATCAATAAAGGTCCTGAAAAGAAATTTCAAGAAATCACCCATCAGGTTTTTGGGGAGCGTAAATTTCTTTCAAGGGTCATCAAAGTTCGTGATATCAATAAAGACAATATCCCAGACATTATTGTTGGAACTACCTATCAAACACAAAGTCAATTGTATATAGGTCTTGGAAATGGAAAATTCAAAAATGTTACTTCATCGCAATTACCCAATAGTAAAGCCAGTATTGGTGATTTAGAATTGGGAGATGTTGATAATGATGGGGATCTTGATATGGTACTAGCTGATTGGGGGCCGGGATCCAACATGAACAATACCGGTGGGAGAACAATGCTTTGGCTCAACGATGGCAGTGGAAACTTTACAGATGTAACTGCAACTCAAATGCCTGAGCTTCTTGTTCAATTTTCATGGGATCTGGAGTTTTTCGATTTTGACAATGACTTTGATCTGGACATTGCCATCTCCTGTAAACGATGCGCCACAAGCAGGATTTTTGTTAATGATGGAAAGGGGTTCTTCACCGAGAAGCGGCTGTTACCAGCCTATACTAACAACTATGATTTGGAAATAATGGATGTGGATGGCGACGGTTTTCTTGATCTGGTCACTGTAAATGATGGTGAAATTGTGCAAGGGGAATCCAGTTCGCGACGGGAACACATCTTTTTAAATCAAGAGGGAAAGAAATTTATTGATGCAACAGATGCGCTTTGGCCAGATTCAGAAAATATTGGGAAAGACGACAATAACGTTATATTTCTTGACTATGATTCAGACGGAGATCCCGATTTTCTTATCAGCTCCCTGACTGGTGAAGATCGGTTGTTGGTCAATGATGGAGCTGGGCAATTTTCTCTAATACAGCCTGTTCTTCAGGGTACCCCAACCCCACTCACACTTTCAATGGCTTTAGGAGATATCAATAACGACCAAAAATTGGATATTATCATGGGTCAGGGAGAAGGAGAAGAAGGTATTGAAGAACGCATTTTTATGGGCGAAAATATTCAAGAAGATACGGCACCTCCTATCATTTCTCACTATCAGATCACAGAGAATGAAAACGGAACTGTCACAATCAAGGCGCGGATTCACGACAACAAAAGCCCAAATATGCCTCAAGATTGGAAATCAGTGGCCTTGATTATTGATGAGTCATCTGAATCTATCCCTATGACCTGGTATGGTGAAAATTTATGGGTAGTAACCTTTGTTAAATCAGCAAAGACCAATGGACTAAAGATCTGCGCAACGGACTATGCGGGAAACGAGTCATGCCTGGTCGTCAAATGATCGTGAACAGCTCTTTAACCGATGAAGTCTATTTCTTTTCTTCCTGGGCAAAAACGGATTTTGCTTCAGTTACTTTTTCAAATTGGAATTGAGAAATGATTTCTACATTCGGATAAGCCCTCACCATGTTTTGTATTTCTTCTTGAATCAATTGTGTATTCCAAACATACACCCTCTGAAGCGCAGCTTCTGCCAACAGTTGTTGAAGTGATGCCTGAGTGATCTCTGTATGATTCAAATTAGCTGACTCAAGTTGGGGTTGTTTGATGAGAAAGGATGTCACCTTACCACTGAGTTGGTTTTTGCTCAGATCAATTCTGGTTAGATGTTGGATGTTATTTATCTCCTCAATTAAATCATCTGATAATCTGCAATCTGCCAATTTCAGGAAGGTGATATAATTTGAAACCTTATTGAGGATATGAATTTGGCCTGTATCAATTGAATCGCCTTTGTATTCCACATCAAGTAAAAAGTTATTCTGTCCTAAAAAATTGACTCTAAATCCGGCCCCTCGAAGTTCGCTTAACAGTGTTTCGTCCAGACTATCCACCTTCACTTTTTCGTAATATGGTTTAGGGTTGTAGTCCAAGCCATAATCTCGATGTATCAAACTAATTAATTCCTTACTCATCATTTCGGAATTGAATGAGGTCAGGCTATCGGCCCCGTTTTCTATCCAATATCTCAGAATCTGAATATCAGTGTAACTAAAGCCTGCTTTTTGGGGAGGCATGGTTTTTTCGTGATGTAATGGTAAACTGACCCGTTTCAGCATTTCACTCCGATCAGGGCTTCCGGGGACAACCGGGATATCATGGTCAGCTTCTTTAAAGAGATCGCTGTATTTCTCTAGAATTAAGCCGCCATAATTGCCTTCTGTATTGTGACAAGCCAAACATTGATTCTGGATAAGAGGGTGAATGATGTCTTTATATATTTTTAGGGAGTCCGGATTTACGTCACTCAAACTATTAAATGATGCATTTTCATTATTCTTTAAGAATTCGGGTCCATACTTGACCAGATAAGTCGGGCCATGGGTAAGGTTGCCGCCAAAATGGCCAGTTAAACCGATCAACACAATAGCGATGGATGACCCGGCTAATTTTAACTTGCCCTTGGTATTTGGTGCTTTAATCTGATAAATAATTACCAGTAACATGGTCACCAAGGTGGCAATTCCCAGTTGCTTGTGGTCATTTAAAGCTTCAATACCATAATCATTGCTAAACGAGAGCAACCAACCGGTAAGGGCCGCTACAATTCCTGCAAATAGGCCCATTATGTAGGTAATAATGACTGTTTTTCTTGACTGTATCAGGTCATGAAAACCAGACTGCAGTAATACTTCAAAAAAGAAACCAAGGATAAATATACCAATGGGTAAATGAACCATCAAAGGATGAAATCGACCAATAAAAAGTTCCCAGTCCATTAGCTCAGAATATCTTTAACCACGTTTCCATGGACATCTGTTAATCGGAATCTTCGGCCCTGATACTTATAATTCAGTTTTTCATGATGTAGTCCTAAAAGATGCAATATCGTCGCATTGAGGTCATGAACGTGAACCTTATTTTCTGTAATATGATAACCAAAATCATCAGTCGCACCATAGGTAAGTCCTTTTTTGACTCCTGCACCAGCCATTAGCATGGTGTAAGCATCCGAATGGTGATCTCTTCCAAAATTATCTTTTGTGAGTTGACCTTGTGAGAAACTGGTTCTTCCAAATTCTCCTCCCCAGACAACTAAGGTGTCTTCAAGCAAGCCACGTTGCTTAAGATCCATGATCAAAGCAGCAGAAGCCTGGTCTACCTCTTTACATCTTTTAGGAATATCTTTAGGTAAATTACTATGATGATCCCAATCACCGTGATATAACTGAATGAATCTTACTCCTCGTTCTGCCAACCTTCTGGCCAATAAACAATTACTGGCAAATGTCCCTGGTTTCTTGCTGTCTTCACCATATAATTCATAAATATGATCTGGCTCTCCTTCGGTGTTCATCACCTCTGGAACAGATGTTTGCATTCGAAATGCCATTTCATACTGCGACATCTTAGCTTTAATAGCCGGGTCTTCCCATGTGTCATAATTCTGCTGTTGCAATTTTTGAAGGTGATCCAATTGTTCCCTGCGTATTTCTCCGGTAACCCCTGGTGGATTGTTCAAAAACAACACAGGATCTTTACCACTTCTAAACTGAACACCCTGATATTCTGCAGGTAAAAACCCACTTGATAGCAATCTTGTAGATCCTCCTTCGTTCCCCTTGGTCATCAAGGCGATAAAGCTTGGAAGGTTTTCATTCTCGGATCCTAATCCATAACTGATCCAGGAGCCTATGGTCGGTCTGCCAGGAATTTCAGAACCTGTATGGGTGAACATCTGAGCCGGTTCGTGTTGCACGGATTCTGTATACATGGAGTTAATCATGCATAATTCATCAGTTATCTGCGCCATATGAGGCATCAGGTCACTCATCCACATGCCACTTTCACCTCGCTGCTTGAAATCGTATAAGGGTCTTACGATAGGTTTCGTCGCCTGAGCAATTACCGAAGCAGTTACCCTATCTCCCATCACACTATCTGGTAATTCTACACCATGCATTTTGGTCAGAATAGGTTTGTAATCGAATAAATCTAATTGAGATGGTGCACCGATCATGTTCAGGAAAATAACTCTTTTCGCTTTAGGTGCAAAATGAGGCCCAGACAGAGAACTTAAAGGAGATCCAAATGCGCTTAAAGGATTGATCAATGAAGACAATGATAATGCCCCAAGACCCAGGGTGGCCTTTTGTAAAAAATCTTTACGGCTTATTGGCTTATGATGGTGGTCGTGCATATTATCTTTTCATATAGGATTCGTCAAAATTAAATATCGTGCTGACTACTAGAGTCATCGCTGCCGTTTTCTCTTTTGATAGTGCTTGGTCAAATGGTTTCTCACCGACTGATAAAATTGAATCAACCATTGTTGGTGCATCAATAAACTGCTTTAGCGAAGTTTCATAGTGCTCATTCAGGATCTCTAGTTGCTCGTTATTTGGCTTTAAACCAGTTGATCGGCGGAAAGCAAGCTCAATTTGTTGTGCTACACTATCAGGATATTCCTTCTGCACTTTTTCCGATAAAACCCTTGAGGCCTCAACGAACTGCGGATCATTTAACAAGGTCAGGGCTTGTAATGGAGTGCTGGTGGTGTTTCTGCGTATGGTGCATATTTCTCGAGCTGTAGCGTCAAAATTAATCATAAACGGATTGGGGGCAAAACGTCTGGAAAAAGTATAAAGGCTTCTTCTATATAAATTATTCCCTGAATCAGGTTTATATGTTGCTAATTTACTTGAGGCCATAAGTACTTCTTTCCAAAGACCATCCGGTTGATAGGGCTTAACACTCGGGCCTCCTATCTCTTCTGCTAAAAGGCCGCTGGCTTTAAGGGCATTGTCACGAATCATTTCTGCAGGCCAACGATAAGAAGGGCTTCTGGCCAAATAAATGTTTTCCGGATCTAATTCTCTTACTTCCTCAGAACTATAGGAGGCCTGACGATACGTATAAGACATGACCATTTGCTTTATCGCATACCTCATATCCCAATCGTGATTGATAAAATCTTTAGCTAACCAATCCAATAGTTCCGGATGACTTGGCCGTTCGCCCTGACTGCCAAAGTCTTCAGCTGTCTTTACTAATCCCTGCCCAAAAATCATCTGCCAATACCTATTGATGGCTACCCTGGCAACAATCGGATTATCCGGGTCAAATAGCCATTCTGCCAGCCCTAATCTGTTTTTAGCTAAGTCGCTGCTATAAGGAAGTACCTTATTGATTCCTCCGGGAGCTACCTCTTCCCCATGCTGATTGTAAAGGCCTTTTTCCAGAATGTACGTCTTTCGAGGAACCTTCATTTCCTTCATGACCATCACTTCATTCGCGCTATCTAGCACCATCCCGATTTCTACTCTGGTTTTATGAATCCTATTTCGTTTTTCAGCTAAGCTCTTATCGTAAAGATGCCAGTGATCCTTTTTAATTTCAATCGAATTGGGATCTAAACTGGCTTCACCCAAACTCGCCATTTCCCATTGAGATAACTGGCGGTCATATATTTTAATTTCGTCAATACTTCCCCTGAAAAGGCCTAGATCATCCATCCATAGGCGATTACTCCTTCCAACAACCAAAGGGATAGTGTCACGCTTCATTTCATAGCTGATTGGAACGATCGACCGCTTTAAATGATCAAAATGAGTGCGTGTACCCACTTTAATACCATTTATAAAAATAGAGATGCCTTTGGCTGATTTACTGCCATCATAAGAAAAAGCAATATGCTGCCATTCATTCGCTTTTAAAGGACTTGAAGTACTTATTGAAATGATCTCATCCGGTAATCTATTGATCAAACGTACACGAACATGGTTGGTAGAATCCAAAGCCAGATCCCAACCCCTATGGTATTGAAAAACAGTACCCGTATTGCCAATGATGGTTTGTGAAGATCCAATGCTATCCTTTTCTGTTAAGATCCAGGAGCTAATACTGAATGGATCTGCATGCTCAAACTCACCTATCTTACGAAGTTGAACAATATCGTATTCTTCATTAAAATACGCCGCTTTTCCATATTTTCCATCAGTCAGGGTAATCTTTAAATTAGCTTCTGCCTCCTTGTTATTATCAAGCATCTGCATTTCCTTATATTCTTTCTTTTTCTTTTTCTTTTTTACTGCCTCTTTCTTTT
>CAZPHF010000002.1:7343-9968 GCA_964586115.1 uncultured Flavobacteriaceae bacterium
TCTTTCTTTTTCTTGTCTTCTTTCTTTTTTTTCTTCTTAATTTCTTTTTTGTACGGCTTAATGGTGTTGAATGCATAATACCCGATGTATCCTGCAACCTCAGATGTTGGAAGAGGCTTTTCGTATGTCGGGGGCGATTGATTTTCTTTTTTTATTGCTTCGAGAGTTTGTTCATCGGCAACTAGTGATTGAATCATCGAATCAAGTTTCGATTTTTCCTGATCGTTAAGCAAAATAAGGGTTGGCGCTCGATCTGCATCTACCGGTGCGAGTCCGTATTCTTCAGTGGTATTAAAAAAGGCTGATATCTGATAGAACTCTTTTTGCGTGATAGGATCAAATTTATGATCATGACATTTGGCACATTCCAGAGTGAGTCCGAGAAGCGCGGTACCAGTGAGACCTGCTCTTTCATTAACATATTCTATTCTGAATTCTTCAGGGATGGAACCTCCAGAAGCCTCCAAGGGATTCATTCGCAGAAAAGCAGTGGCTATCTTAGATTGATCATCTGTGTCTTCTATCAAATCGCCAGCTACCTGATGGGTAATAAATTGGTTGTAAGGCATATTTTGCTTAAAAGCCTGAATGAGCCAGTCACGATAAGGCCAGGAAGTGCGGTAGCCATCGAATGATATTCCATGTGAGTCTGAATAACGAGCGACATCCATCCATTCTTGTGTTAACCTTTCTGCATGAGCATCACTTGCTAAAAGTCGATCCACTACTTTTTCATACGCCTCTTCTGAGTTGTCATAAAGAAACGCATCTATGTCTTCAAGTGAAGGGGGCAGGCCTGTGAGATCCATTGTGACCCGCTTGATCAAATACTCTTTATTTGCTTCAGGAGATGGTTCTAAACCAACCTGCAGTAGATTCTCCTGAATATAATTATCAATTTCATTGCTACGCGTCCAATCATTCTTAATATCAGGAATTTGCTGTTTTTCTATGGGAAGAAACGACCAATGTTCCTTCCATTCAGAGCCTTGATCGAGCCACTTGGCAATCAGAGCAATTTCGCGACTAGAAACTTTAAGTTCCGAGTCAGGAGGAGGCATCATCATATCAGGATCATTACTGAGCAACCTATGAATAACTTCACTGTTTTTTATACTCCCCTTTGCGAAAGCGTACTTCCCAGATTGCAACTTTTTAAACGCTTCTTCCTCGATGTCAAGCCTTAACCCCGCCTTTCTTGTTTGAGCATCTGGTCCATGACAGGTATAACAACGATCTGACAGAATAGGTTTGATGTGAAAATTATAGTCAACATATTGAGGGAGTGATTCATATGCTAATGCTACTTCTTCGGGGAGCGGTTTTGAGCAACTATTTAATAAGAACAATGACAAAAACAAAGCAAAGTAGCTTCGAAATCCAGAAATGGAACATGGCACAAAAAGTGATTTTAATTTCAAAAAGGTGGTTATCTGATTGTTCCCAAGATATGAATTTTTTTTCCAAAAAAATTAATTCTAAACTAGAAGCCTAATAAGATCACAGATATCAACCCCTCTCAATACACTTCTGTCAATGAATTCCGTTAACCATCTATATCTTAGCAACTACTATTTTTTTCAAAGTTTGTAACTTTTAACTTCAATTTATAGTCTAATTAAAAGATCATTAAAACCCAAATATGATAATTTCCAAGAATCTTGTATTTTTCCTAACCCTAATTTTGCCGAGTATGCTTTTAGCACAGGCTGAAATCATTTTTAACGATATTCATTTAAATGAGTCACTAGAAACTGTTAGTCAAAAATTAAGTTCAATAACTGAAATTTCAAAAGTCATAACCTCAGAAAAACCGAATTTCCCTTTGGCCAAGGACAGGGAGGACCATTTGGTTTGCTCAAATTTAACAACAGCAAATGGCATAATTAATACGGCTGTTTTTACATTCGCCGATAACAAACTTGTTTATATTGAGGCAAGAGGAAATGCATATAAGACTTTAGTTAGTAAACGCAAGGATACTGCAAGAAACTATATAAAATACGAAGTCTATGTCAAGGATAGATTGTTTTTGAATAAAGAAAAAGATATTGCCTGGATCATTACTAAAGAAGCCATGCATACGAATTTATTTGCTTGGGAAAACCCATACTTGGATCCTGATTATAAAACGAAAAAAGTTTCACACAATTCAAAAAACTTACCTGTTTTTCTTAAAATGGGAACATCTTTAGAAGAAATTAAACCGCTACTTGAAGGTAATAGTGATTTTACATATACTGAAGAATTGGACGGATCTGATCCGAATGCCCAAATTCAAGTAAATTGTTTCGGAGTTCCATATTCAGGATTTCCAAGAAAAATTGAAGCCCGATTTGGAAACAATAAACTTAATGTCGTTTGGATCTTAACCGCAAAGGGAGAAGAAGATAGGATACGAAAGGCATTAACTTCTCAGTTTGGGGACCCTATTTTTGTAAATGAAGACTGGGAAATTTTTGATAATTGGCAGGTGGGTTTGCGCAAAGATAAACCAGAAGTCTTGCTGATGGAAAAGCAAATTGGTTTGAATTATAAATCCAGCTATTTTAAGCAATAGGATTTATTATTTTGTTGCTAATTGCAGCAACTTATTCATAAATCCTCTCTGATATTTATCAACTA
>CAZPHF010000002.1:10068-86232 GCA_964586115.1 uncultured Flavobacteriaceae bacterium
ACAGTTGTATTTGCTGCCGAAGGTGACATCTGGAAAGTGTCTCTAAACGGAGGAATAGCACAACGGCTAACGACTCATCAAGAGGAAGAAATGTTTCCTTCAATTTCTCCAGATGGAAATACGATTGCATTTTCGGCCAGTTATGAAGGACCTACAGAGGTATATACCATGCCTGTTGAAGGTGGAGTTCCAACAAGATGGACTTTTGAGGGGGATGCCTCCATTACCAATAATTGGACCCCAGATGGCAAATTGGTATACAACACCCGGGCATATTCCAAAGTTCCTGATCATCAATTGGTAACAATCGATATTAATTCAAAACAAAAAAATAGAATACCACTTGCTCAGGCCAGTGAGGCGAGTTTTGACGGTTCGGGTAATACTGTTTATTTTGTTCGGCCAGCTTACCATAGAAACGTAACGAAAAGATACAAAGGAGGTACTGCCCGACAAGTTTGGAAATATACTGAAGGTTCGGAAGAAGCTATTAAATTAACCAAAGATCATCTTGGAGAGAGTCATCATCCCATGTGGTTCGAAAGTAGGGTTTATTTTATAACAGATAGAGATGGCACCATGAATATCTGGTCAATGGATGAAACTGGTAGTGACCTGCAACAACATACAAAACATACCGAATTTGATGTTCGCTATGCAAATATCTCTGAGGGTCATATCGTATACCAAAGAGGCGCTGATCTCTGGCACTATACTATTTCTTCTAACCAAGATACAAAGATTGACATAAAACTAGCTTCAGATCTTGATCAGTTAAGAGAAAAGTGGGATGATAACCCCTCTAAATATATCACATCTGTGCATTCAGATCCAGAAGGTGATCACATCGTTATCACAGCAAGAGGCAGGGTTTTCGTTGCACCTGTAAAATCCGGTCGCTTTGTCTCTTTTACAGAAAAGAAAAATGTACGTTTTAGAGATGCCGTGTTTTCACATGACGGAAAAAATATATACTCCTTGTCAGATGAAACCGGTGAATTTGAATTCGTCAAAATGCCATCAAACGGTATGGGGGGGCAAAAGAATATTACCAGTGACGGAAACCTGCTCAGGTACGCAGGAATACCTTCTCCTGATGGGAAGTATATTGCCTATGATGATTTAGGAAGTAATATGTATGTGCTTAATGTATCAAGTGGCATGAGCAAAAAGATTTCATCAAATGAGGAGGGTATTTGGGATTTTTCCTGGTCACCAGACAGCAAGTGGCTGGCCTTTGTTCAAACAGCTGCCAATACTATGGCACAAATCAAGGTCTACAGCGTTGCGGACGGAACTTCATTTGATCTAACTACCGATAGGGCAAACAGTTTCAATCCAAGTTGGAGCCATGATGGAAAATTTATTTATTTCCTTTCCGATAGAAGTTTTACATCTTTAGTGGGAAGTCCTTGGGGAACCAGACAACCTGAACCTTATTTTGATGCCAGTGAAAAACTGTACCATGTGGCACTTAAAAAAGGGACCAGGTCTCCTTTTAGAGAAAATGACGAGCTAGCAGATGAAAATAAAAAGGATGACAAATCTGTAACATCTGACAAAAAGAAGAAGAATGGCAAAGAAGAAGAAAAAGACGAAGAAGATAAAGTTGTCGTCACTATAGATCGTAATGATATCCAAAAGAGAATAATTGAAGTCCCTGTTAAACCAGGTAACTATAGTGGTCTTGAAGTAGGCGAAAACGCGATTTACCTGATGTCAAAAGAAACAGGGGTTAAGGCTAAAAGCCATCTTTCATTTGTGAAAATTGACAATGAGGATGTCAAACTCAAAGAAATGGTCGGTGAGGTAGATCGATTTGAACTTACCGGAAATGGAGAAAAAATTCTCGTCAAAAAGAAAAGTGACTACTATATGGTTGAGGCCGGCACCGCAGAAATAAGTGACCTGTCTGAAAACAAAATTGATTTAAGTGGATGGAAATTTCCCATAAGCCCTAAGGAAGATTGGAAACAGATCTTTACAGATGCATGGCGAATGGAACGTGATTATTTTTATGATAAGAATATGCATGGAATAGATTGGAAGGCTATGCACGATAAATACCTGCCTCTGGTTGACAGAATCACCACCAGAAATGAGCTTTCAGATCTTATCGGTCGATTTGTTGGTGAACTTTCGGCCCTTCATACAAGCGTCAGAGGAGGCGACCTAAGAGAGGATGATAAAAACATTTCAGTGGCAAGCTTGGGGGCCGAATTTAGCAGAGATGAAGCAAATAAAGGTTTTAAAATAGAATATATCTATAAAGTAGACCCTGACTATCCGGATGAAAAATCTCCACTTGATGATCCTTATTTGGATGTACGCGAAGGCGATATCGTCACTAAAATTAATGGAAAAGATGCGCTTTTAGCTGTTGATATGGGTGAATTGATCAGAAATCAAGAAGGGAAACAAGTGAGAATGACCTTAAATCGTTCAGGAAAGTCCAGAGATATTATTGTAAAGCCCATTAAAAATGAATACAACCTTCGTTATCGTGATTGGGAATATGGCAAGCGGCTTGAAGTTGAAAAAAAGGGTAATAATGAAATAGGCTATCTGCACCTTAGAGCCATGGGGAGCAATGACTTAAGTCAATTTTACCGTGAATTTTATCCTGTATTTAATAAGTCAGCACTGATCGTTGATGTTCGCTACAATTTTGGGGGAAATATCGACAGTTTCATTTTGGAAAAACTATTGCGAAAGGCCTGGATGTATTGGAAATCAAGATCTGGTGAACCTTACTGGAATATGCCATATGCCTTCAGAGGTCATATAGTGGTTCTCGTAAATGAAAATACCTATTCGGATGGTGAGGCTTTCGCCGATGGATTTAAGAAGTTAGAATTAGGGACAACCATTGGAACAAGAACCTGGGGTGGCGAGATATGGCTTAGTAGCAGCAACAGACTAAGCGATAATGGTTATGCAAGGGCTCCTATGACGGGTGTATATGGTGACAATGGAGAATGGTTGATTGAAGGGCATGGATTTGTGCCTGATATTGAAATTGACAACCTCCCACATGCTACTTTCAAGGGGCAAGACTTGCAGCTGGATACTGCTATAAACCATTTACGAAAACTAATGGAGGAAGATCCTAGAGAGGTACCACCAGTGCCTGCTTATCCTAATAAATCTTTTGGAAACAATAAAAAACAGTTAATAGAAAAATAAGGTATTTATACCGTTTAATTTAACTCAAAGACCGTAGGAGTCAATTTTTATGATAAAAAAGAATCCTCAATTAAAATAATGAATTGAGGATTCTTTTACTGAATAATTGCCTTACTCAACGTATTAACCAAATCGCAATCTTTAAAGAATTACACATTAACATTTATTTAAGTTGATGTATGCATAACATTATGTATATTTGCATCGTGCACGATATAAACGTTCGCGATAATACCATGAAAAACCAAATCAAAACTTCTCTTATTCAGAACATTTTTAGAATTCTATTAGCCATATTTATGATCTACGCCGGGTATAGCCATCTTGCTTTTAATCGGCAAGATTTTCAGGCACAAGTGCCTGATTGGATTCCATTAAGTAAAGATCTGGTGGTGATTTTGTCGGGTATAGTAGAAATAGTTTTGGGCCTTGGCTTGGCTTTCTGGAAAAAAGAACGGGTTAAATTCGGTTGGGCTTTGGCACTGTTCTTTATTTTAGTTTTTCCTGGAAATTTAGCACAATATATAGAAGGGAAAGATGCCTTCGTTTTGAACTCAGACAAGGCCCGTCTGATACGTTTGTTTTTTCAACCCGTTCTTATTGCCTGGGCCTTATGGTCATCAGGGGCTTGGAAAGCCTGGAGAATTTCAAAAACTGAAAACGAATGAATGATACACAGCTTCAATTAAGCAATCAAATCTGTTTCCCACTTTATACAGTTTCCCGTCTTATAACGAAAGCATATAAACCTTATTTGGACAAATTGGGTATTACTTATCCCCAATATTTGGTGCTCATGGTCTTATGGGAAAACGATGGCCTTTCTGTACATCAGATTTCAGAGAAACTGCTCCTAAAAACAAATACACTTTCTCCTTTGCTCAAACGAATGGAAAAAATGCAGCTCTTACAACGCAATCGTTCTGTTCAAGATGAAAGAAGCGTTATGATTCAATTAACGGCAAATGGCAAGAAACTAAAAACCAAGGCACTCCCAATTCCTGAGAAATTATTTACGGATTTAACCTCAGATAAAATCCAAACAGAAGATATGCTGAGATTAAAAGACACTCTTTGCGAATTGATAGCTGAACTCACTAATAAAAGTGACTCTGTGGCCGATCACGGAGCTTGATTAATTAAAAAGTAAACAACTAAATAATATATAATAAAATTGAAAATATGGAATTAATAGATAAATTAAACTGGAGATATGCTGCTAAAGCTATGAACGGTGAAAAAGTAGCCCAAGAAAAAATAGACAATATTATTGAGGCGATATCGCTTTCCCCTACCTCAAGTGGTTTACAACCATTTGAAGTCATTGTTATCACAAATCAGGAATTAAAGGAAAAAATCAGGCCTATTTCATGGAACCAATCTGTGATCACCGATTGTTCGCATTTATTCGTATTTGCAGCCTGGGACACCTATACCGCTGAGCGTATTAACAAAATGTTTGATTTGACAAATACAGTTCGGGGTTTTGAAAATGAAGGGTGGGAAAATTACAGACAAATGTTATTAGGTAGTTATCCGCAAAAAGATGCTGAAGTAAACTTTAACCATGCCACTAAACAAGCCTATATAGCCTTTTCACAGGCAATTGCTGCAGCTGCATTTCAAGGACTAGACAGCACTCCTTTAGAGGGATTTGATGCTGATGCTTTAGACGAAATACTAAAACTCCGTGAAAAAGGATTGAGAAGTTGTGTAATGCTTCCTGTAGGATACAGAGATACTGAAAATGACTGGTTGGTAAATCTTAAAAAGGTTAGAAAACCAAAAGAAGATTTAGTAACTATTATTGACTAAAAATCAATAGTGCAACTGAAAAGAATGCCCATTATTCATAATTTGTAGCATAATAGGGAAAAGCCTTTAGTATATAACTTTAGGCTTTTTTTAAGTTGAGTCAAGAGAAGGTTTGCTGATAATTCTATTGTTATCGTCATTTAAGGATGAATTGCAAAAAATGATGGTCAAATTTCTTGATTATTATATCTTGCATAAAAAATATGTCAATGGCCTGGATAAAAATGGAAACCAAAAGATCTACAAGAATTTTTTTAGGATGTATTCTAGTCTTTTGGACAGTCCTTTCCTGTGGCGGAGACGAACCTAACGATCCTCCCAATAGCATACCTGACCCGCCGGAAACAGAACTAACAGACCAAGAATTACTCGATCTCACTCAAAGAGAAACCTTTCGTTATTTCTGGGACTATGCAGAATCCAATTCAGGTGCTGCACGTGAACGTTATCATCCTGATAATCCTTCCTTTGATGCCAATATCGTTACAACAGGCGGAACAGGTTTTGGGCTTATGTCGATCCTTGTTGGTATTGAAAGAAATTTTGTGTCAAGATCTCAGGGGGTTGAAAGACTTGAAAAAATCTTAACATATTTAGATTCCGCTGATCGTTTTCACGGAGCCTGGCCACATTGGATGGATGGAAATTCCGGTAAAGTAATACCGTTTGGAACCCTGGATGATGGAGGTGATCTGGTAGAAACAGCATTTCTCTGCCAGGGATTAATTTGTATTAAAGAGTATTTTAAAGATGGTACAGATACAGAAAAACAGCTTGCTTTAAAAGCGGACCAGCTATGGAAAGGAGTGGAATGGGATTGGTATACACAGGGTCAGGATGCACTTTATTGGCATTGGAGCCCTAACCACAATTTTTCAATAAACTTTAAACTTTCCGGATACAATGAGGTGCTCATCACCTATATCATGGCAGCTGCTTCAACTGAACATTCTATCAGCAAAAAAGCCTATACCACTGGATGGGGCGCTGAAGGAGGAATCAAAAGCGATCAAATAACCTATGCAATTCCTTTAATAGTAAAACACAATGGTGCTGAAACCTACGGGGGACCACTTTTTTGGGCACACTATTCCTATTTAGGGCTCAACCCTAAAGGGCTTCAGGACGAGTTTGTAAACTACTGGGATGTCAACTTAAACCATTCAAAAATAAACTATCAATACTGCGTGGATAATCCTAAAAACTTTCCTGATTATGGTGACAATTGCTGGGGGCTTACCGCCAGTTACTCAAGAAATTCTGATGGAAGTATTGGCTACTCGGCTCATGCTCCCGGGAATGATCTAGGCATTATTTCGCCTACCGCAGCGCTTTCCTCGATGCCGTATACACCAAAAGAGTCTATAAATGCTTTGCGTTATTTTTATGGGCACAAGGATAAACTCCTGGGACCTGCTGGCTTTTATGATGCATTTAAACCAGGAAGTAACTGGGTGGCAAAGGCGTATCTGGCCATTGATCAGGGTCCAATCGTCGTCATGATTGAAAACCATAGAACATCACTGCTTTGGAATTTGTTCATGCAGAATGAAGACATTCAAAAAGGTTTAAATAAATTGGAATTTACTTACCCAAAATAGGGTTTTATCTTCAAGGCGTTGTGGCCTTGTATAAAAGCGCATGGCTTGAAGCTGAGATGTTAAATTCGGCCCCTGCCATGACTAAAAAACTATCTCCTTTTTTCAGTGTCAGCTTATTCTTCCTTTCAGTAACCTCCGATTTCCCATCCATAAGTATATATATTTCGACAGAAGTCGACTTACCCTGATAGGAATTGTCTTGACTAATCGACACTTCACTCAATTCAAAATCTGGAGCAGGGCTTTTGTATATTCTTTCAAGACCATTCTCTTCCAAACTTCCTTTTAGGACCTGTGGTCTTGTTTCCTCAAAAATAATATGCTTCAATAATTCGGGTACATCTATATGTTTTGGCGTTAAACCACCTCTTAGAACATTGTCAGAATTGGCCATCAATTCCATATTCTGCCCTTGAAGGTAGGCATGTGGCACACCTGCATCCTGAAAAACTGCTTCCCCTTTATGTACCTTTAGAATATTGAAAAAATAAATTGAAAAAATTCCCTTATCCAAAGGAGTTGTGATATCTACATTATCAATCGCTTTTGCAGCCCAATATTCGGGGGATGATTTAGCCAGTTGATTAGCATTATACAAAGGGAGTATTCTATCGATCATTGGTCTAAGTATCTTATCGCTTTCAGCTGGAGGCAATTCCATCACATATTGATACAAACCCTTATATCCGTCCTTCAAAAATATTGGTATTAAATCTGCAAACTCTATATTTTTCGTGAGCACTTCTAATAATTCTTCTTTGGGTAAGAATCCATGTAGCAACCAAAATTCACCCAAGGCAACCACAATCTCAGGTTTATGATTGTCGTCCTTGTAGTTTCTGTTTGGCGCTGTAATTGGAATTCCTAAGTCATTTTCCTTTAAAAACCCCTTTTCTGCCTCTATCTTACTAGGATGAACTTGAATAGAAAGCATTTGATGCACATCGAGCACTTTAAAAAGAAAAGGTAACCTTCCAAATTTTTTATAAGTCTCTTCTCCTAAGAATGTTTTTGGATCTATAGCTAAAAAAGCATCCAGCGGAATCTCACCTTTCTCTGTTACTACTTTTGCAGGGGCGTTAACATGTGCCCCCAACCAATACTCTGCATAAGATTTATTATTTACTTCAATCCCTAGTAAATTCGGGATAAACTTTTGCCCTCCCCAAGCGTAATGTTGAATACTCCCTTTTAGATCAAAAACCTTTTTCATATAATTCTTTTGAAGGTTCGAAGATAATTAATAATCATAGAAAAGCTAAACCGGATATCTCATAAAATTTACGAATCTGTTTAGCTATGGTTGATTAAACTACCTTCTGCTGGTTACAAAAGTGTTTAAATGACTCGTGAATTTGGTTATCACAAATCTTCCAAAATCATAAAACAACTTTATTTAAAGGATTATCCTTACCATAAGAAAGGATAAAAACTCCAAAAACTCGGCATAGCCTTTTACCTTTGACCTAAATCAATTGACACATACTATCTTATGAAGATCTTATGGTCCCTTTTAAATCTTTTTACTTTATTTGCTAAACATGAATCATAAAGAATCAAAAAATATAATTGAACTATTAAAACAAGGTGATCAAAAGACGCTGGAAAAAATATATCTGGAGAACAGAGAGGGGTTTATCAATTTTTCCAGAAAATACAGCGTTGATGAATCAGATGCCATAGATATTTACCAAGATGCCATACTAATACTAAGAGACAATGCCATCAGTGGCCGAATAGATAATTTGCAAAGTAATATTTCAACTTATCTTTTTGCCATTGGCAAATATAGGATATATCATAATTTTAGAGTTAAATCTAGGCTGCATATGACAAATGATTTCAACTTGGTTGAAGAAAATATAGATTTTGATGTTAACCTTTATGGACCTGTTTTAACTAAAGAACAACAGTTATTAAAAAAATATTATGATCAGTTAGGCGATAGATGCAAAAGTATTTTAAATTTGTTCTATTATCAGGGCTATAATCTCGATGAGATTAGGTCAATTCTGAACTATAGTAATAAAAAAGTTTTAAAAAGCCAAAAATCCCGTTGCATCAAACAACTTAAAGATCTGGTAAATAAGCATTATGAAAAATCATGATTTAATCGATCGCTATTTTGAACATTCTCTTAGTCCCAAGGAGCAAAAACTTTTTAACGACCTTTTGCAAAACGATTCAGGTTTTAAAAAGGAATTTGTTTTTCAAAAAGACCTTAAACAAATAATCACTATTCATCAACAGGAGGAATTAAAATCTACACTTTCTAAGATAGAAGAGAAAGTTCAAAAGAATTCCAGGTTTATGATTGTGCCAAAAAGATGGATGGTTGCGGCCTCTTTAATGCTTATTACGAGTTTCGGTGTATGGGGAGTAAAAACGCTATATTATCCCTCCAATGAAGCTATTTATGATGAGTATTTTCAAGCCGATAGAAATACCGTTCAACCTGTAGTCCGAGGAGAAAGTATCAAAACCATTGAATACAGAGCCTTTGTTGCTTATGAAGCTCAGAACTATTACAAGGCAATCAATTTATTCAATTCTGTGAAAACTCCCGGTGAGACTTATATTTCTTACTATAAAGGGCTCTGTTTTCTGGCTTTAGACAAAAAGGACGAAGCCATTACTTTATTGAATCAAGTGACATTGAGTAGTACTGTTGATGGTAATTCAGCAGATTTCAAGGAAAAGGCCAAATGGTATCTTGCTCTTGCCTATCTTAAAAAGAATGATAAGCAAAAAGCGATTGCTCAATTGACTCAGGTCAGGGACAATGTAAACTCAACTTTTAAAAATCAAGAGGCAGAAGAAATTTTGAATTATCTGCAATGATCACTTAAATCTTTTATAGAAATAACCCAATAGAAGTATTCCGCCAAAAACCATTATGATCCATAGCAATGGGAAGTTAGCATTATGAATTTCTAAGGGATCGGTATTCCCATTGATAACAAATCCCGACCAATAATAGGGATGCTTTAAGGCATTATTAGCATTTTCTTTGAGATAGCTAAGCTTCGCAAGTCGCAGGGCCTCACTCTTGCTCTTTCCCTTTTTTAGATACCGGTAAAAATCAATCATAATCGATTTTGTTTCCTGATCCGGAACCTTCCATAAACTCATCAAAACAGAAGGGATCCCTGAATAGTGAAATGCTCTGGCCATACTCATGACGCCTTCGCCTTTTTCAATTTTACCAAAACCCGTATTACAGGCGCTTAAAACTGCCAAATTAGCTTTTGAATTAGAGGTGTATATTTCAGAAGCCGTAAGTTCACCATCTTCAAAAATTAACCTGTTATAAAGAGGGTTTTCATTATCGATTTCAGCATGCATAGCAAAATGCAAAATTGAAAATTCTTTATTATGCAAAAAGAAATTCTCTTTTTTTGCTGCCTCGCCAACAAACTTTACCCCATCTGTCAATTCTGCTATTTCATTAATTTCTCCTTTGGAAGATGATAATGCTACTTCTTCATTATAGACAGGTACGAATCCCGCCCAGTCCTGTGGAGTATCATATTTATAAAAATCATTTTTAAATTCCAAAAATATCCTTACCGAACCATTATAACTTATGTTGTAATTGTTAAGAAGCAATGATCCGTCAGAAGTTCGAAGAATTTCAAATGGAATATAATTCAATACATCATCAGCAATAACGACAAGATTCTCTTTCTTCCGGTCTAACTGCTGACCCAATAAATACATAAAAAGGTCATAACTCAATTCATCGATATTGTCTCTTTTTGACAAATGGTTTCTAAAATCATTAGTAACATCTACTAATTTATCTGCAATATCCGCTCTCAATAAACTTATTGTATCCTTTGTGATGTTAAAGCTAAATAAACTCTGCTCTCCCAAAAAATATGTAATCAGTTGCGTATCCTCTTCCAAGCTGGCCTGGACTTCTTCAATTTTTATTACTTCTTTCGCCGAACTAATGTTTTTAAATTTTGGATAATTCTTGTAAAACTCCTTATAAATACTATCCAGCTTATTTCCTAATAGAATTCTTTCATCTAAAAGTGACTGATAATATTCTTTGTCAGGCCCACTGGCACTCTTCTCAAAAAAGATATCCATTTTCACCTTTTCTAATGCCTTTTTTGTGGAATGTTCCAAGTCCAATTTATCCTGAGGAATGTCACTATAGGCCCTGTATTTAACCCCTTGCAATCCTTTTAATAAGGCAGTATTTCGGTTCGTTTCAGAAAGTTCGAATGCTTTTTGCAGGTACTTATGATCCATCGTTTCATGGTATAGCAACCAGCAAAGACCGAGATCCAACTCAAAAACTTCCCTGTATTTATTAGCAAAATCAATACGCGAACGATCAGACGAAAAGTTATTTTGCATGTGTTTTATAAGTGAGATCTTTTGATCAACCAGTTCATAACTATCCATTAGGTGTTTAATATCATGATCCTTTTTATAGATCTCATTATTAGACTCACTAACAAGCATGAGTGCGCTAATGGCTTGAAGAGGGCCAATGATGCTTCCCAAATCATCTTGGCGATAATTAGAGGCTTCAAGGCTCTTCGCAATATATTCCAGAAAGAGTGTTTTGTCTTCTTTAAGCTGATAGACTTTTGCTAATTGCAGGTAATTTTCGGCAACAAGATCGCTTTTCTCACCATAAATGATCATATTGGTCTCAAGAGAAGCCTGAAGTAATCTTTCCGATTCATCAAGATGAATTTTCCTATCGAGATATAATTGTGCCAAAAAATTTCTAGCGTTAGCCAAATATTGCCGGCTATTAATTTTCTTTCCAATTTCTATAGCCTTTTTATAATATGCTTCCGCCTTATCATAGTTCTTAACCAAGGTATATGCATTGGCAAGGTCATAGTAGGTCTCGCAAGTCCACCTATGTAATTCCCCGTATGTCGCTATCCTGATTTTAAGGTTTTTCTCCTGTAAAGTAACCGATTCATCATATTTTTTCTCAGCTTCCAAAATATTGGAATAGGTCGTATAAACAAAAGTCATATTTGGATTGAATTCTCCATAAGATAACAATCCCTTCTCCATGGCCTTTTCAGCGTATACCTCTGCTTTAGAAATATCTCCTGAGTAAAAATAAATGAGCGCCATTCCAACGTATACATCTGACAGAAAATTCTTTGTTTGCTTACTTTCCAGGAGGTGAATTTCTGCCTGTTTATAAAGTTCCATTGCCTTTTCTGTTTGGCCTAGATCATCATAAACAAGTGCCAAATTATAGGTCGAAACAGCCAAGGCGTAAGGATCTGTCTTAATTTTCGTTTTGATCTCCAGGGACTTTTCATAATAATACGTAGTACTATCGTAGTCGGCCTCAAAATAATGATTAACACCAATTGTATTATAGCTGTCTGCAATATTCAAGCTGTCTTTAGACAGCAGACTTATCAATAATGATTGCCTGGCTAACTTACTTGATTTCTGATAATTCCCAAGATTTTGAACAATTTTGGCCTTTGTTTGATAAGTCGTTGCAAAAAATTTATCCTCACTATTATCCTCTTCCAACCTTGTCAAAAGCTTGTCAAGAATTTGATTTGCCTGTAAAAACTTGCCATCACGATTAAGTTCAGCAGCTTTTTTATTCTCGGAAATTACATATTCCCTATCAAGGGTTTGGCCCCAGGTAATTGAAGGAATTAAAAAAAGAAGGTATATATATATAAATCGTTTTACCACACTGTAAGCATCTCATCTAAAAATAGTATGGTAAATATAAACTAAGTTGACAAATTCAAAAGAATAAACTAGCTCTGTTTGGAATTATTTCTCTCTTCTGCAACTTTTTCAAGTTCTGCATACCAATCTTCTCCAAATTTACGCACGAGTGCCTGTTTAACAAATTTATAAACAGGTACTCCAAGTTCCTTTCCAAGACTGCAAGCATCATCGCAGATTTCCCATTTATCATAATTTACAGCTGCAAACTCGCTATATTGTTTTATTCTAATTGGGTATAAATGACAGGAAACCGGTTTTTTAAACGTTATTTCCCCCTGATTATATGCCTCCTCAATACCGCATAAAGCAACATTTTTTTCATCGTATATCACATAGGCACAATCCGCTCCTTTAATCAGAGTGGTTTCGTGTTCCCCTAGTTCATTCGTTGTATAAGGCCCCTGTTCTTCTATTGCTTGAAGCCCTTCCTTTCTCAAATAACTTTTTAGAACGGGAAGTATTTGTTCCAATATTTTCAACTCCTCTTTTTCGAGTGGCGCTCCGGCATCACCATTAACGCAGCAGGCCCCTTTGCACGCATTCAGGTTACAAACAAATTCCTTTTCAAGAATTTCTTCTGAAACTATGGTTTTGTCAAGTTGAAACATGGTCTCTGATTTATGAAGGTCAAAAATACATTCTTTTTAACAATAGATCACAAAACTCGATTGTTTTGTCAAGTTTTATCTATCACATTTACAGAGATCTAGAAATGTTTTCTTATCCTATTATTTCTGCTGATCTATTGAATCTAATTTTCTAACTTTGCCCGCATTTTAAATTATTTTAATGGAACTTAATTTTAAGGAAATTGTCACAGCAACCATGGTATTATTTGCCGTGATAGATATTATAGGGAGTATTCCCATCATCATTAATTTGAGGCAGAAAGTAGGTCATATTCAGTCTGAAAAGGCATCAGTAGTTGCCATGTTCATCATGATCCTGTTTCTTTTTCTAGGAGTACAAATATTGAACCTGATTGGCATAGATGTTTATTCGTTTGCAGTAGCGGGTTCATTTGTGATTTTCTTTCTAGCCATCGAAATGATTCTTGGTGTTCAATTGTACAAGGAAGAATCTCCCAAAACTGCTAGTGTTGTTCCTCTTGCTTTCCCGTTAATTGCCGGAGCAGGGACCATGACCACTATTTTATCACTAAAAGCGGAGTTTCAAACGATCAACATCATCGTCGCCATTATTATCAATATTATATTTGTATATATCGTATTAAAATCATCTGCTAAAATTGAGAGACTCATTGGTGAAGGCGGCATAAATGTGGTAAGAAAAATATTTGGAGTAATTCTTTTGGCCATAGCCGTAAAACTTTTTGCCTCAAACATTCAAGGACTTCTAAACTAATTACTTATGAATTTCGATGTGCTTATTATTGGAGGAGGAGTTGCAGGTATGTCTGCGGCACTGGTATTGGGTTCAGCAAAAAATAAACCTTTTGCAGCAAATAAAAAGATAGGTATTCTTATGCATCAAAAGACCTCTGCTCTCAATGGAGCACTTTTTAATAATGTATTGGGTATAGCGCCGGGTACAACCGGCAAAGAACTATTAGAAAATGGCCGTAAGCAGCTTTCTGAAACCTATCCCCATGTGGTTCAGATCGAAAAAGAAAAAGTAACCGGGGTACTTCCTTTAGAGCACGGATTTAAAATTGTGACAAATAAAAATACCTATACCAGCCAAATTGTGATTGTGGCTGTTGGACCTTCAAATTTGTTCAGCATTGAAGGCTTGAAACAATATATTGAGCCGCATCAGAATCTTCCTGCCCATAAACAGCGAATACAATTAAAAAATACGGATCATAAGATTACCGAGAATTTATATGTTTCAGGTGTTTTAGCAGGTTGGAGAAGCCAGTTCGCTGCAGCTGCAGGTAGCGGTGCTCATGTGGCCACTGACATTCTGACCCTTTGGAACGGGGGCCAAACAGCTATGGTTCATGATTCAGAATCAAAAGAATGAATCAAAGAATGCTAGGGTTCTAGCGGATACCCTTCATTATTTAATTCAAGTACTTTCTTGAGCATCATGTCTTGTTGATTGACAATCTTAAAATAAGCATTCACATCAAAAACCTGTTGGGCAAACAAAGCCTTCAGGTACAACCTGAAATTATCCTTTTCCTCTTGCGTGAAATTTTGAAACTCACTTGGAACTTCAGACAAATAATCATCGTAGATATGATTGTCAAGGTCAAAATCTGACATAAACTTGTCAAAGCTCCATCCATCAAACTCATTTACATGCTGATCAAAATATTGAAAAACGAATTGACGGGATCTCTGATAATGAAAATCAGGAAAGAACATGGTGGTATCGATTGAAACAAAAACATCGGGAATGATCCCTCCGCCCCCATATACTATTTTTCCTTTAGGTGTTTCGTATTTTAGAGAATCATTTACCTTGATACTGTCAGCGCTCATTAGTTCTCCGCCCTTATATCGCTCCTGAAAATCATTGAAGTATTCTCCGTTACCTTTATTTTCATATGGTTTTTGGATAGATCTCCCTGTTGGCGTGTAATACCTGGAAACAGTAAGACGTACAGCTGATCCGTCACCTAATTGCATTTCTTGTTGTACCAGACCTTTTCCAAATGATCTTCGCCCTACAATGGTTCCTTTATCGTTATCTTGTAAAGCCCCAGCAACAATCTCACTAGCGGAAGCAGAAGCTCCATTGATCAAAACAAATACATGACCGTCTTCAAAATCACCTTTACTGGTGGCAAAAGTTTCATCTATTCGCTCCTTTTTATTCTTTGTAAATACAATGAGTTTTCCTTCTTCCAGGAATTCATCAATGATTTGAGTCGCTACCTGTAAATATCCTCCCGGGTTATGCCTAAGATCCAAAACCATTTTCTTCATCCCTTTTTCCAGAAGTTCATCCATGGCCACCTTAAATTCATCATAAGTTGTAGCAGCGAATTTGTTGATCTTTATATAACCCAATTCGTCATTGAGCATATAATGAGCATCTACACTACTTATAGGAACCTCTCCCCTGAGTATGGTAAAAGGAAGTTCTTTGGCCTCCGACTTTCTATACACTACAAGATCAACAGAGGTATTGGGTTTTCCCTTTAATGTTTTGAGTATATAATCACTTCCTATTTCTTTTCCAAAAAGTGTATCATTATTCGCTATTAAAATTCTATCACCCGCTTTGATACCTGCCTTTTTACTAGGTCCATTCTCGAGCACTTTCACTACTGTCAAGGAATCCTTATACATCCGGAATTGAATCCCAATTCCTACGAATTTACCATTCATTGATTCAGATACACCTGCTAATTCATTCGCAGAAATATACACCGAATGAGGGTCAAGTTTATCAAGCATATTCTTAATAGTGCCATCCAATAAACTATCAGTATCTACCTCATCGACATATTCATACTGTATATAATCAATGAGTCTTTTGATTTTCCTTTCCTGAGGAGTACCACCAAAAAAAGTGATGGTCTTCTTCTGATAATTAAGAGAAGAACCCAAAAATATGCCCAGTGCGATAGAAACCGCAATGATCAATGGGAGAAATATTCTTGTTTTTCTATTCATTTATGGGCAAATATAAAATTTCAATGTTAGCTTTTCTTAAAAAATCAATTCCGGAATCATCTTTATAAGCATTGGCATAAACCATTCTTCTTATACCTGATTGATGGATCAGCTTACTGCATTCTTTACAAGGAGATAGGGTAATATAAAGCGTTGCTCCCCGACACGCCTGAGTAGAAGAAGCAACTTTTAAAATAGCATTGGCCTCAGCGTGCAATACATGCCATTTTGTATTTCCTTCATCATCTTCACAGCAATTATCAAATCCTGTTGGTGTTCCGTTATAACCGTCAGAGATGATCATTTTATCCTTTACGATCAAGGCTCCTACCTGTTTTCTTTTACAGTGTGAAAGTTTTGACCATTCCATAGCCATTTTCAAATAGGCCTGGTCATATCTTCTCTGTTTTTTATCCGTCATGTTTATTGACTATCCTATATGATTCCTTAATAGCGAAAATATAAAACTTTAAAATGAAAGGTGTTAAAAAAAAATCAAAATTTACACCTGTCAAATTGGTATTTAAGAGCATAATAACGAATAACTCTATTCAATATTGGTGCCACTCTAACAAAAGAACCATCTATTAAGTAGATTTGAATTTCATTTTAGCAAAAATATCCCAAAGAACAATCCCGCAACTTACAGCAATATTTAACGAATGCTTTGTCCCGAATTGAGGAATTTCTATACAAAGATCTGAGGCATTTACAACCTCTTGAGATACTCCTTTTACTTCATTCCCAAAAATTACTGCATATTTGATTCCATCAACAGGGGAAAACGATTCTAAAGAGGTACTTTCTTCAGCCTGTTCAATCGAAAGTACCTGAATCTTCTCATCTTGAAGCTTTTGTACCAATTCTTCAGTACTTTCTGCATAAGCCCAGTCTACAGCATCAGTCGCCCCCAATGCAGTTTTATGTATTTCCTTATGCGGAGGTTGCGCCGTAATCCCGCACAAATAAATTTTTTCAATCAAAAAAGCGTCGGAAGTTCTAAATACTGAACCAATATTATTCAGGCTACGTATGTTATCCAACACCACGATGAGAGGAATTTTCGCAGACTGTTTGAATTCTTCTATATTAAGCCTGTTTAATTCGCTGTTTTTTAATTTCCGCATATTGAAATCTAATTGAATTGCGAAATTATAAAATCCTGATCAGGTAGTGTCTTTCAGAAGATTTTTTATTTAAAATTATTCCAAATTAAGCAAAACATGATATTTATCATAGTTTTCCGGTAGGGTAAATAGTTTTTTAACAAAATGTTTAGGTACAAGGCTGAATATATTAGTATTTTAGCGCTTTATTTTCAAAAAACTATTATGGTAGATACCTTGAATCATTCAGGAATAGAAAAATTAAACCAGGAATACGGCAACTTGGATGTTTATAAAAGAGTTGAGCAATTGTATAAGGATTTCGATACGAAGGATATCATGATCACCTCTGCCTTTGCTGCTACTTCAGCATTTTTACTCAAAGTGTTTTCGGATATCAACAAAGACCAGATCATCTATTTTATCGATACAGGCTACCATTTTAATGAAACACTGATTTACAAGGAATACCTCACCAAGCTATATGATCTGAACGTTATAAGTATTCAGGCCGACCCAAAGGAATACCAATTCTCAAAAGAAAATGAACTTTGGAAAAACAATCCGAACCGATGCTGTCATATCAATAAAGTCAAACCTCTTGATCATATTAAAAAGGATTATAAGATCTGGGTTTCAGGATTGATGAAATGGCAAAGTGATCACAGGAGTGGACTGAATTTTTTTGAGGAAAAAGAAAGCCTTTTAAAATTTTATCCTTTGTTAGATATTGATTACACACAGAGAGACCAGTTTATCATTGACCATCATTTACCTTTCCATCCCCTGAAGTCAAAGGGATATTCGTCAATAGGCTGTTTCCATTGCACCGTTCCGGGGGAAAACCGCCATGGCAGATGGAATAATTCTCCTAAAACCGAATGCGGATTACATCTTTAAATTCAGTCTCTTGATTTCATGAATTAAATGTTCTACCCCAAGTTATATCTTAACGGTGGTTGTAGTTTTCAGTAAAAATCAAGCGATTCTCCAAAAGCTTCTACAGTTTATCCTTCATACACTATTTGACAACTCTCGATTTCCTTATTCTCTTTAATATTATATCTTTGCTTTCCTGGCCCTTACATCTAAGGTGTACTTGCGATAATTAATAAAATTCCTGACAATTGACTAAAGCTAAAGTGAAAAAAATTACTCCTTTGATGTTGCAGTATAACAATATCAAAACAAAGTATCCTGACGCTATGTTACTTTTTCGGGTTGGTGACTTTTACGAAACTTTTAGTGAGGATGCCAAGATTGCAGCAAAAATACTGGGTATCGTTCTTACTAAGAGAGGGGCGGGCTCTGAGAGCGAAACGGCTTTGGCCGGATTTCCCCATCATTCTTTGAACACCTATCTGCCTAAATTGGTAAAAGCGGGTTTACGCGTTGCCATTTGCGATCAACTGGAAGATCCAAAACTTACCAAAAAAATTGTAAAAAGAGGAGTAACAGAACTTGTCACGCCGGGAGTTGCTCTGAACGATGAAGTTCTGAGCTCCAAAACCAATAACTTTTTAGCCGCCCTGCATTTTGGTAAAAAACGGATTGGTATTTCATTTTTAGATGTTTCAACAGGAGAGTTTATCACCTCACAAGGCAATAGGGACTATATTGATAAGTTGCTTCAGAATTTCAATCCAAGCGAAGTTTTGGTTCAAAAAGATTTTAAAGTTGATTTTAACAAGCTCTTCGGAAGTGAATTTTACACCTTCTTTTTAGATGACTGGATCTTTAAAGAAGATGCCTCAAACGAAATCCTTACCCGGCATTTTAAGGTTCGTTCGCTAAAAGGATATGGTATTGATGACCTGCATGAAGGGATCGTCGCCTCAGGTGTCATTCTTCATTATCTTTCAGAAACTCAGCATCATAAACTTGAACATATCTCGAATATCCAAAGACTGATCGAAGATGATTTTGTCTGGATGGATAGATTTACTATTCGGAACCTTGAATTGTATCAAGGTAATACTCCGGGAGCTGTAACTTTATTGGATATCATTGATAGCACTATTTCCCCAATGGGTGGGAGAATGTTAAAAAGATGGCTAGCCTTGCCTCTAAAGAATGCAGAAGATATCAAAACCCGTCATGAAATTGTAAAGTTCTTTATCCAAAATGAAAAGTTTCTAGAAGTTCAAAACCATCAGATTGATCAGATTAGCGATCTTGAAAGGCTTATTTCCAAGGTGGCAACAGGAAAGATCAATCCTCGTGAGGTTATATTGTTAAAAAATTCTCTTGAAGCTATCATTCCTGTAAGAGACCAGGCTATGAAAAGTAACTTTGATCCTCTTGTTTCTCTTGCTGGAGAAATCGATCCAAATGAAAATTTGATCAAAAAAATCAGCACAACACTTCAGGACAATGCACCAGTACAAATCAGTAAGGGAAATACCGTAAAATCTGGGGTGAGTAATGAATTGGATGAGTTACGGCATATTTCGAATTCAGGGAAGGAATATCTGGATCATATTGTAAAACGAGAGATTGAAAGAACACACATTTCAAGTTTAAAGATCGCTTTTAACAATGTCTTCGGATACTATATCGAAGTAAGAAATACACATAAAGACAAAGTTCCTGACAATTGGATCAGAAAACAAACCCTGGTATCAGCAGAGCGCTATATTACTGAGGAACTCAAAGAATATGAGTCCAAAATACTTGGCGCTCAGGAAAAAATCGCTGCCATCGAACTGCGCATATACCAGGAACTGCTTGAAGGTATCATTCCGTATATTCAAAAAATACAGAAAAATGCAAAAATTGTGGCCGAACTCGACTGTTTGGGATCCTTTGCCAAAACGGCCGTCCTAAATAATTATGTCAGACCCGTAGTTGATGATTCAACTTTAATTGAAATCAACAACGGTAGGCACCCGGTGATCGAAAAGCAGCTTCCCGTCGGAGAGCAATATGTGGCCAATGATGTGGTATTGAATCGGGATCAACAGCAGATCATCATGATCACTGGCCCAAATATGAGTGGAAAATCTGCTATTTTAAGACAAACTGCGCTTATCGTATTGTTGGCTCAAATAGGTTCTTATGTTCCAGCTCAAAATGCAAGACTTGGTCTTGTCGATAAGATCTTTACCAGAGTTGGCGCTAGTGATAACATCTCTATGGGGGAATCAACTTTTATGGTCGAAATGAATGAAACTGCCAATATATTAAACAATTTATCAGACCGAAGCCTGATCCTTCTGGATGAGATTGGTCGTGGCACGAGTACCTATGACGGCATTTCCATCGCCTGGGCGATCGCCGAATACCTGCATGAACATCCTACCAAAGCAAAGACACTGTTTGCTACCCATTACCATGAGCTTAATGATATGAGCGAAACATTTGAAAGAATTAAAAATTTCAATGTCTCAGTAAAAGAACTCAAGGATAAAGTCATCTTTATCAGAAAACTAGTCCCTGGAGGGAGTAAACACAGTTTTGGCATTCATGTAGCCAAACTGGCAGGTATGCCAAGCCCTGTGCTGCACAGAGCAAATAAGATGATGGTTCATCTCGAAAAAAGTCACGCCTCAGAAGATATTCAGGCTAAAATTAAAGCAGCTTCTCAAAAAGATGTACAACTGAGTTTTATCAACCTTGATGATCCTTTACTTGAAGAGATCAAAGAAGAGATTCTGGGTACCAATATTGACACTTTGACCCCAATTGATGCCCTCATGAAACTCAATGAGATCAAAAGAATGCTCACAAAAAAATAAGGATAATTTCCGGACTATTTTTTCTTAACTTGATGACAAATTAAATCTCATGAAATTATACTTTCCAATAATTGGCTTCCTCCTTTTGCTTATTTCAGCCTGTCAGCAAAATACAGATCATAGCAATTTTGACATCAGCGTTCTTCTGCCTGAAAACAAAGAACAAAAAACAATCGACGGAAGACTCTTGCTCATATTTGCAAAGAATAACGAAACAGAACCCAGATTTCAAGTCAACGGAGGCTTGAATACACAAGTGATTTTCGGAATGAACATAGAGAATCATGTTCCCGGGCAAAAAATAGCATTTGACAACAAAGCATTGGGTTTTCCAATAGAGCAACTCAGTGGATTGCAAGAAGGTGAATACTATGTTCAGGCACTTTTACATGTTTATGAAACTTTTCAACTTTCCACAGGTCACACGGTGAAACTTCCCATGGATAATGGAGAAGGTCAACAGTGGAATAGTTCTCCTGGAAATCTTTACAGCAAGCCCTTTAAAGTGAGCGTAGGAAACAAAGGAATTGAGAATTTTGAATTGACCCTTGATCAGATCATTCCTGAAATTGAGGAGCCTGAGGATACAGAATGGATCAAACACATAAAATTCAAGTCCGAAAAATTGTCAGCATTTTGGGGACGAGATATCTATCTTGGTGCTCATATACTATTGCCTAAAAATTTTGATAACCATCCTGAAGCGAAATATCCCTTAATGATATTTCACGGTCACTTCCCTTCTGATTTTAGTGGATTTAGAACCACTCCTCCAGACAAGGATTTAGAACCGATTTATTCTGACAGATTCAAGGTTGAAGGCTATAATATAGTGCAGCAAGAGGAGGCTTATAACTTTTATCAACGGTGGAACGAGCCAGATTTTCCAAGATTTTTGATTATTGAGATCCAGCACCCTACCCCCTATTATGACGATTCCTATGCCGTAAATTCGGCAAGTCAGGGACCTTATGGAGATGCCATAACCCACGAGTTGATTCCATATATAGAAAAAGAATTCAGAGGTATGGGAGAAGGATGGTCAAGGTTTCTTTACGGTGGCTCTACCGGAGGATGGGAAGCGTTGGCAGTTCAGGTCAAATACCCGGATGAATATAATGGATGTTTTGCTGCATGCCCTGATCCCATCGATTTTAGCAGTTATTGTCTTACCAATATTTATGAAGATAAGAATGCCTATTTCTATGAAAGCGACTTTAAAAGTGTAGAAGTTCCTTCTCACAGGGATTACCTGGGTCAGGTCACATCTACTGTAAAACAAGACAACTATCTCGAACTGGTATTGGGCGATAAATCGAGATCTGGTCAGCAATTCGACATTTGGGAAGCCACATATTCTCCTCAGGCTGATGACGGATACCCCCAAAGGATATGGGATAAAGAAACGGGTGATATCAATCCTGAAGTAGCTAACTATTGGAAAGAAAATTATGATCTTCGCCATATCCTGGAGCGAGACTGGGATGAATTGGGAGAGAAACTAAAAGGGAAAATCCATATTTATTGTGGAGATATGGATAATTATTATTTGAATAACGCCGTTTATTCTATGGAATCCTTCTTAGAAAGTACCTCAGATCCTTACTATGAGGGAGAAGTGGATTATGGCGACAGAGCAGAACATTGCTGGAACGGAGATCAGGAAAACCCCAATTATATTTCACGCTTGCGTTATAATTCCATGTATGTTCCCAAGATCATGAAAAGAATTGCTGAGTCGGCTCCTGCGGGTGCAGATCTTACAAGCTGGAGATACAAAGAATAATAACCATCGCGTCTAACCTAGCTTCAAATGAGTAATTATACTATCTTTGTGGAGTAATTGAAAGAATATGTTTTTATTTATAAGTGGTGCTGAGATATTTATAATCCTTGTAATTGTGGTGATGTTATTCGGTGCGGATAAGTTACCTGAGTTGGCTCGTGGCCTTGGTAAGGGCATGCAGCAATTAAAAAATGCGACAAACGAAGTAAAAAAGGAAATTACTGAAGGGGTCAAGAAACAGGGAATCGATACGAATCTAACAAGCGATATTCAAAAAGAAGTTAAGAATATCAAGAATAAGGTGCAGGACAATATTGATGACCTCACCGGACCTATAAAAAGAAACTTATAAGTTGCGTTTTTTAGATAAAGTTATTCAATATGATAAGGATCTCTTGGTCTTTATCAACGGAATGGGGTCAGAAAACTGGGATGGTTTCTGGCTTGCAATTACCAACCAACTAAGTTGGATTCCGTTATACCTTCTCTTTTTTTATTTGATTTTTAAAGCACTTGGATGGAAAAAAGGACTCGGCCTGGTCTTACTTATGGCACTAATGGTTACTTTTTCTGATCAATTTACCGTATTCCTAAAGAATTATTTTGAAAGGCTCAGGCCCAACCGAGACCCTTCTATCAACGAAATAATAAGAATCCTTAAAAATAATTCCAGCTTTAGTTTTGTTTCAGGTCATGCGACAACCTCTTCGGCAGTAACATTAATGATGCATTTGACGCTTAAAAAGCATTATAACTATACGATCTTGTTCTTTATATGGCCGATAATGTTCTCTTACAGTAGAATGTATTTAGGGGTTCACTTCCCGCTCGATGTAACTATGGGAGCTATTTTAGGGTTGCTCATGGGATATCTTTTTTATGTACTCAGTTTAAAAATACTTCACTGGATAGAAAAAAAATACTAAACCACCATAAGATTACACCCTCTGATATCAGAATGGTCGAATCTTCCAAGAATCTCAAATTTATTCTTGCTGATTTTACGCCCCAGGTCCTGAGTGGCAATAAAGGAACAGGAATTGACATTCGCCAGATCCATAATGTTAATTGCCCCAGTTCTGCCATCGTCAAGCATATGAAAAGGATCTTCAGTATCTCTTATAAAGATCTTCATCCATGGAGGAGTATCAAAAACACCCCCGCCTGACGAATAGGCCTGTGATAATAATTCGGTCATTCCATATTCAGAATGAATGTTGTCAAGTCCAAAACCATCAGAAAGCAATTCATGTAATTCACTTCTGATCAATTCCTTTCTCTTGCCCTTCATCCCGCCGGTTTCCATGACAATCGTGTTTTTAAGTTTGAATTTATGGTCTTGGATAAGATCCAATAAAGCATAGGTAACACCTATCAAAAGCACTTTCTCTCCTTTTGAATCTAACTTTGTCAGAAGCTCAGTTAAGGCTTGCAGTTCATTAAGATAAAAACCACTGTTTGCTGATGTGCTCTTTTTTATCAAATGATCGACCATGTAAATCAGGGAAGAGCCCTTTCTTTCCAAATAACCAGGAAGTAAAGCCAGTATGGTATAATTTTTAATGTTTCCATAAAAATATTCAAACCCTCTGTTAAAACTTTCCTCATATAAGTGCAGATCTGTAACAAAATGTTGGCTCTGAACCGTACCGGTTGTGCCACTACTTGTGAAGATTTCTTCGACCTTTTTAGTGGTACTTAAAATTTTATGAGACTTGAAAAATTCAACTGGAAGAAAAGGAATATCTCCCGCTTTAGTTATGGTTGAAGGGTCTATGCTTAAAAGGTGAATAAACCGTTTATAAACGGCGTTATTTTTGGCTTGATGCCTAAATATTTTCAAGGCTTCGGTTTCAAATTTCCGAGCATCTGAAATATTGAAAATATCCATATGAAAAAGGGGTCTTTTTGAGCAAAAGTAGCCCTTTTTTACGCAACCAATTCAGAATTGAGTATCTTAAATAATACTAATAACTGCTTTTTCTGTTAAAATATGGCACTTAGAAAGATTTTTTTCGTAATTTTTGCAGTTCTATTATTGGTATCATGTTCAGATGATGACAGCTACGAATACCACTATGAGTTGCTGCCTATTGAAGAGGCCATGGTACCTGAAGAATTTGAATTCGGGAAGATATATGATATCTCGGTAAAATATATTGTGCCCGATGACTGTTATATCAACAGTGATATTTTATACGAATACGACGACGATGCCAGAAATGTGGCAGTGATTTCGCTAGTTATTGAAAGTAATGATTGTGAAACCATTGAAATCGAACAGGAACTTACCTTTCAAGTACATGCTTTGCAGGCGAGTCCCTATATTTTTAGATTCTGGCAAGGAGATGATGATAACGGAGAACCTATTTATTTAACAGTAGAGGTACCGGTAATTAATTTAAGCAATCAAAAAGCCAATGAGTTTGAAGCGACTCATACAAAAATGTAAAAACGGAGATATTATCTCCCAGTCAGAGATTTACCATCTATTTGCTGGTAAGCTCTTTGCGATATGCTTGAAATATTCCAAAACTCAAGAAGAAGCAGAAGACAATTTACAAGAGGCTTTTATAACAATTTTTAAAAAAATTGACCAATTTCAATTTAAAGGTTCTTTCGAAGGATGGATGAAAAGAATCGTTATCAACACCGCGCTTCAGACATATCGTCAAAAGAATGTGTTGAATCTTATTGAAGAAAATTATCCGGAGGAAGTAGAAGTTGAAATAAATGAAAATGATATTTCTCTTGATTATTTATTGAAAATAATTCAGGAACTACCTGAACGATATAGAATGGTGTTCAACCTTTATGTTTTAGATGGATTTTCTCATAAGGAAATCGCTAAAATGCTGTTTATAGCAGAAGGAACATCCAAATCAAATTTATCAAGAGCAAGGTTGATATTAAAAGAAAAAGTTGAATTAACTCAGCAGCAAAAAAATGCGGGGCTGTTTTAATTGACTCTATGATTAAATGTTAGAAAGAAAAAACATAGACAGGGTTTTTCAGGAAAACTTAAAAGATTTGGAAATTTATCCAAATAAACGAGTCTGGAATAATATTGAAGGTGAGCTTAGTAGCAAGGCCTCCAGACCTCCTATTGCGCTGTGGAAAAAACTGAGTGGTATTGCCATGATGCTAGCTGCTGTTTTCACTGGCGGTCTAATGTATTTTAACAGTAATGAAATCACACCGGTTAATTCTCAGGTAGGCGAAACTGACGCAACGAGTATAGATCGATCTGCTGACAACCGTCTTACTCCTATTTTTATAAAGCAACCCGCAGCATTAGCAGATAATGCCAAAGGCGAACAAGCGGTAAGAAAGGCCAAAAAACCGATTTTTGTTAAGAAACCTAATAATAAGGTCATCGTCACCAATAATGAAATAGCCTCGATGTATTCAACAATCGAGAACAAATATGTCGTCAATAAAAGTGATTTTTTGGAGCAGTTGGATGAGACGGAATCTATAACAACCAGAATGGAAAGTATTCCTGTAAAAAGCAATAACACTAACATAATTGATAAAAAATGGTCTGTAGGACCAACAGTAGCTCCAGTTTTTTATAATTCTCTTCAAAACGGATCTCCGCTAAACGATGCTTTGTCCAATAATGCCAAAACGTCTGATAATTCCCTTTCAATAGGAGTAAAGGTCAATTACCAGTTGACGAATAGGTTTTATATACAATCAGGGGTAAACAAGGTTGAATTGGCTTATAACACTAAAAACGTAAATGCCCTAATATCCTCTTCAAAGAACGCCATCAATAATATGAATACTGATAAATCTGGAGTTATTCTGACTCCAATTCGAAGTTCCCAGGTTAATGGAGTAGGATCCGAATTGAATAAATCAGGTGTCAGTGGGGATTTGAATCAGTCTATAGAGTATTTCGAATTACCTATCGAAATGAAATATAGTCTTTATGATAAAAAAATAGGATTGAATCTCGTTGGTGGTTTTAGTACGCTAATTTTATCCAATAACTCGGTATCGATCATTTCACAGAATGATATTACCGATTTAGGTAGTGCCAATAATCTTAACGACCTCAATTTTAGTGGAAATGTTGGAGTTGACCTCGATTATAAGATTAGTAAAAGCTGGTACTTAAACGTGGCTCCTATGTTTAAATATCAATTTAACACCTATTCTGGTAATTCTGGTGATTTCAAACCCTATTACTTCGGTCTTTATTCTGGGCTGAATTATAAATTTTAACCAATTCTACTCTTCTTATCACTTCTCCTTTCTTCATAGAATTTTAAGAATCCCTCATTTTGAAGTGACTTTAATCAAAGTTTTTTAGATAATCATAAATTCTTATGCTAAATCCTGTTAATTTTACATTCTAATGTACTTCTAAGTACAAATGATAAAGACAAACATTAATATAAAACATATAATATGGGATTAGTTGTAACTGATTATGGAATTAAGGAGGCCTTAAAACAATTGGGCGTAGAAGAAATCAATGACGGAACCTCAACAGGTTCTAAATTTTTTGCTAATGGAGATCCGATTGCTTCCTTTTCTCCTGTCGATGGAAAATTAATTGCTAAAGTAAACACCACTTCAAAGGAAGATTTTGAACATGTGATGAGCACCGCTACTGAAGCCTTCAAACATTGGCGAACTGTTCCAGCACCTCAGCGAGGAGAAATTGTTAGACAGTTTGGACAAAAATTAAGAGAACTTAAGGAACCTTTGGGTAAACTTGTTTCCTATGAAATGGGAAAAAGCCTGCAGGAAGGATTAGGAGAAGTTCAGGAAATGATCGATATCTGTGATTTTGCCGTTGGCTTGTCGAGACAACTTCACGGTCTTACCATGCATAGCGAAAGACCCGGTCACAGAATGTATGAACAATATCACTCTTTAGGGGTCGTAGGTATTATTTCGGCCTTTAATTTTCCAGTGGCTGTGTGGGCGTGGAATACAGCTTTAGCCTGGATTTGCGGAGATGTTTGCGTTTGGAAGCCAAGTGAAAAAACACCTCTTTGTGGTATTGCCTGTCAGCATATCGCCGCATCTGTAATAAAGGCCAACGATTTGCCAGAGGGAATTTCCTGTTTGATCAATGGTGATTATCGGGTTGGTGAAATGCTCACAACTGATAAAAGAGTTCCTTTGGTTTCGGCTACCGGTTCTATTAGAATGGGAAAGATCGTTGCACAAAAAGTTGCCGCTCGCCTCGGGAAATCTCTTTTGGAACTTGGAGGTAACAATGCTATTATCGTTAGTCCTGATGCTGATATTAAGATGACAATTATTGGAGCTGTTTTTGGAGCTGTTGGTACCGCAGGACAAAGATGTACCTCGACAAGAAGACTAATTATTCACGACAGTATTTATGACAAGGTAAAAGGTGCCTTGGTCGAAGCATATGCTCAATTGCGCATTGGTAATCCATTAGATGAAAATAATCATGTAGGACCTTTGATTGATGTTGAGGCAGTAAGAATGTATAAAGAGGCAATAGAAAGAGTAACTGATGAAGGAGGACGTCTTTTACTCGAAGGCGGAGAACTGCTTGGTAAAGGATTTGAAAGTGGATGTTATGTGAAACCTGCAATTGCAGAAGCACAAAACGACTTCCAAATTGTTCAGCACGAAACCTTTGCTCCTATTCTGTATCTTCTAAAATACTCAGGAGAACTTCAAAATGCGATTGATATTCAAAATGGAGTTGTTCAAGGGCTTAGTTCGGCCATCATGACCAATAATTTAAGAGAAGCTGAAATGTTTTTGTCTGTCGCCGGTTCTGATTGCGGAATTGCCAATGTCAATATTGGTACTTCAGGAGCTGAGATTGGTGGGGCCTTCGGAGGAGAAAAAGAAACGGGAGGTGGTCGCGAATCAGGTTCAGATGCATGGAAGGTTTATATGAGGAGGCAGACCAACACGATTAACTATACAGCAGATTTGCCTTTGGCCCAAGGCATCAAATTTGATCTTTAGTACCTTCAATAATGAACAAAAAAAATCGCCCCGATCTCTCGGGGCGACATTTGGTTGAAATAAATCAACCAAAATCAACTAACCAAACCTTATTTTAAATATCTTCTGTGCGTTTCTATAATCCTATTTTATTTTTAAACGCTATCATTCTAATTTTGTTGTAGTCTAAAAGAAAAAAATTTTAGCTTTCATTACATCCTCAAATTTGCAGCCTTATGACACGAAATTTGAGAGATATTTTATTCTTTATCTACGAACTACAAAATAAAAGCTTCTTTTTCCAAATAATCATAATCTAATGTTAAAATTTTTTATCCCTAAACAGGTTGAAAAACTTTGATTGACTGACAACAACTAAATCAACATTCGTGCCAACTTACCATTATAAAAATCTTAAACTGTTAATTTAATCCTAAAATATGTTGATGGATCTTAACTATTAACAAACCCTAAAGCACAGTACTTGCAAGGGTTTAGACGTGAATATTTTTATCTCCTTACAAAAGAAGATGCTAATTGTCTCAAATACCCCAAAAGCAAACTCTCAAAAACAAAAAACAATGGAATCAGAAATATTGATCTTTTACATTCGCCATTTTTACAAAAAATACCCAATACTAAAAAGGTCAAAATAATTGATATAAAACATACTATTCACCGTAGTATTTCGTTATAAATCTAGAGTTTAATCCTTTAAACTTTTGCTATGAAAAATATATTAATTATCCTTAGTTTTTTACTGGGTATAATCTCAGTGAATGCCCAATCCTTTGAAGGTAAAGGTGACAGTAAATTCAATATTGGTTATGAAGCCTATGGTTTCGGCAATGGAATCAAGGCTACATATGATTATGGGCTAAGTGAACTGTTTTCGATCGGAGCAGGAGGAACTGTTTATTTCAACAATGAAGAAAATGATTACTTTATCTATGCCAGAACACATGTGCATTTAGGCATTGTTTTAGACCTTCCATCTAAATTTGATATTTACCCTGGAGTTGAACTAGGTTATGTATCGAGTGAAAAGATCGGTATCGTCGGATACCTAGGCTTACGTTACTTTATAACGAAAAAGATAGGTGTATTCGCTGAAATTGGAAACAATGGATCTGCAGGCCTTAGTTTGAATGTCTAAATTATGGCATGTAGACCTTCTCCAGTTGCTTTATACCGCTAATTTTGTGGTATCCTTCCCTGCCATTCACTGAATAAAGTAAAACCGCCTCATCATCATTTAGGTCAAATGGGATCTTTTTTTCTATTTTTGGGGCTTCATTACCGAATTCAGCAGCTGGGTCCTTATGCATAACCTCCTCCTTATTTCTAAATTTTGAAAAAGTGCCTTCTATTACAAACCCCTGATGGTTGAATTCAGGAACAATGCCATATTCGTGATTTTGAAAATACAGCTTAGAGAAGGAAACATTTAAGGATTTGGTACGTCCCACAAGTTTTATCGTCGTTCCTTCTGTTCCTTGTTTTCCACCTACCCAATAAAAATAAGTCTGCTCATCTATATTAAATGGTGCTGAAGTTTCCAAACTTTGCGTTTTACAGCCAATTGTAACAACAGATAATAAAATTAATAGCAGATAAACATGGATTGATTTGATTTTCTTCATAATTTCTGGTCTAGCTTAATATGCTCTTTCTTTTTTTCCTTCATAAAAATTCATAAATGCCTTGTTCACGACTTTCATACCTCCGGGAGTTGGAAAATCTCCTGTAAAATACCAGTCTCCTGTATCATTAGGGCAAGCTCTGTGTAGATTCTCAATAGACTGAAAAATAATCTTTACTTCGGCATTGATCGTATCCGTTTTCAATAATTCAGCAATTTTATCGGAAATCTGTTCAGGTGTAAATGGTTCATAAATCTTCTTCACATGATTTTCAGGATGTGTTTCACTTAAACTTGCCTTACATTTCTGATACACCTCTTCAACGATATGATACTGATCCCTGTCCTTTAATAATTCCAAAGTCGCTTTAAAAGCAATAAACTCATCAATACGAGCCATATCGATACCGTAGCAATCAGGGTATCTGATCTGAGGTGCAGATGACACTACTACAATCTTTTTGGGGCCCAAGCGATCTAATATCTTGATGATACTCTTTTTTAACGTTGTTCCTCTTACAATACTGTCGTCAATGATCACCAGGGTATCAGATTTTTTCACCACTCCATAAGTAACATCATATACATGCGCTACGAGGTCATCCCTGCTATTGTCATCAGTAATAAAGGTCCTTAATTTCGCATCTTTTATGGCTATCTTTTCTATTCTTGGGCGCTCTGACAGTATTTCTGTAAGCTTGTCAGCTGAAATATTTTTATTGCCCTTAAGAATCGTTTGAAGTTTATGCTCATTGAGATATTCTTCGGCTGCTTCAGTCATCCCGTAGAATGAAGTTTCTGCCGTGTTTGGTATATAAGAAAAAACAGTGTTTGAAATATCATTGTTTATCGATTCCAGCACTTTAGGAAAGATATATTTCCCTAACATTTTTCTTTCCTGATAAATCGAAGCATCACTTCCTCTTGAGAAGTAGATCCTTTCAAATGAGCAGGATTTTTTGGGAAGTTGCTCCATGATCTGCTGAACACTCACTTCTCCGTCCTTTTTAATAATCAGGGCATGAGCTCTTTCGATTTCTTTTACCTCGTTGATATCAACATTAAACACAGTTTGGATAACGGGTCTTTCTGAAGCTACAACTACTACTTCATCATCTTTATAATAAAATGCGGGCCTAATACCAGCCGGATCTCTAAGAACAAATGCATCTCCATGCCCTATCATCCCTGCCATGGCATAGCCTCCATCCCAGTTTTTAGAGGCCCTTTTCAATATTTTCTGAATATTCAACTCCTTGGCAATCAAAGGGGAAGCTTGTTTTTTACTTATACCGTCCTGCTTGAATTTATGGTACAGATCCAATACTTCATCATCCAAAAAATGTCCGATTTTTTCCATGACCGTTACCGTATCAGTATATTCTTTTGGATGTTGCCCCAACTCAATAAGTTCCTTTAACAATTCTCCCGAATTGGTCATATTAAAATTTCCGGCTACTATAAGATTTTTATGTTTCCAGTTGTTTTGTCTTAAAAATGGGTGCACGCTTTCAATGCTGTTTTTTCCAAACGTACCATATCGAACATGTCCCAAATATACATTTCCTAGATAAGGCATATGGGCCAATTGCCAATCCAGATCATCTGCTTTTTCAGGGTGCTCCTTTATCATTCCATTTAAGCGAGAATTGATCTTGGCAAATACATCCTGAATAGGCTGTTGTTCATTTGACCTAACCCTACTGATATATCTTGTTCCAGGTTCAACATCGAACTTTATACTAGCGAAACCAGCACCGTCCTGACCCCTGTTGTGTTGCTTCTCCATCAACAGATACATCTTATTAATTCCATAAAAAGCTGTACCGTATTTGTCTTTATAATACTGAAGCGGCTTTAACAATCTAACCATTGCAATTCCACATTCATGTTTTATAGGGTCGCTCATCTTTTCAGGTTGTTAGTGTGTTAGTTCAATTTCAAACTGGGTTAGTTGTTTGAATTGCTTCAATCTTGTTTGAATTTCTTCCTGACCCAGATTCAACATCCTTTCAGTTCCGAATCTTTCGACGCAAAATGATGCAAAATTCGAACCGTAAATAACGGCCCTTTTCATATTGTCAAAAGACACGTCATGCGTACTGGCCAAATAGCCTATAAAACCTCCTGCGAAAGTATCTCCCGCACCTGTTGGATCAAATATTTCTTCCAGTGGAAGTGCCGGAGCAAAGAAAATATCGCCATTGTTAAAAAGCAATGCTCCATTTTCACCTTTTTTAATCACTATATATTGAGGTCCCATCTCATGGATTATTTGAGCTGCTTTCACTAAAGAATACTCCCCACTCAGTTGCCTTGCTTCTTCATCATTTATAGTAATTACATCTATTTTTGCGATTACCTGAAGTAACTCATCCATAGTATTATCCATCCAAAAATTCATGGTATCGAGTACTACTAATTTTGGACGGTTTGGAAGTTGATTGATCACAGACATCTGCACTGCCGGATGCAAATTTCCTAACATAAGAAACTCACAGTCAACAAAATTACTTGGTACCACAGGATTAAAGTCAGCCAAAACATTGAGATCGGTTACAAGTGTTTCTCTGGTATTTAAATTATAGTCGTATTTCCCGCTCCAAAAAAAAGTTTTACCTTCATTGATCCTTTCTACTCCTGATGTGTCAATATTTTTATCCCTGAGCATTTGCAAATACTCCTCAGGAAAATCTCCTCCTACTACCGAAATCAAGCCTGATTCCACTCCAAAATGAGAAGCAGAGAGTCCGATATAGGTTCCTGCACCTCCTAAAATCTTATCAGTCTTTCCAAAAGGTGTTTCTATAGCATCAAATGCAACCGTTCCTACGATTAAAAGTTTTCCCATGTCTGTTGAAATTACTTATTTTTGCAAAAATAAGTTTTAATAATGACTAATAAAGAAATACAAGAAGAAATTATTGAGGACTTCGATCTATTTGAAGACTGGATGCAACGCTATGAATTTATCATAGAAAATGGGAAATCACTGACTCAAATAGAAGAGGTCAACAAATCTGATGATAACCTCATCAAAGGCTGCCAGTCTAAAGTTTGGCTCCATGCTGATTATAAGGATGGTAAGCTCTTGTTTTCGGGAGACAGTGACGCCATCCTGACCAGGGGAATCATTTCACTTCTGTTAAGAGTGTATAATGATCAGACGCCTGATGACATCCTCAGTACTGATCCCTATTTTATTGATGCTGTTGGCTTAAAAGAGCATTTATCTCCTACACGAGCCAATGGATTGTTGTCAATGGTCAAACAGATCAAGCTTCTTGCTTTGGCCCATAAATCAAAAAATGCATGATATTTATGATTTTGCCGTCAGGTTTCATTAATGTATCTTTGCCCTTATTTAGAATGATTTTAAAGAACCACCATGAACAATAAAGTAAAGGAAGATCTAGGAGAAACGATAGTGGAAGTTATCAAAACCATCTTTGATCCTGAAATTCCAGTTGATATATATGAATTAGGGCTGATCTATGACGTTTTTGTAAACGAAGATATGGATGTCAAAGTCTTAATGACGCTTACTTCACCCAACTGCCCGGTTGCCGAAACACTGCCTATGGAAGTGGAAGAAAAGATCCGGTCTATAGAAGAAGTGAGAAACGCTGAAGTAGAGATCACCTTTGATCCTACCTGGACGCAGGATATGATGAGTGAGGAAGCCAAACTTGAATTGGGTTTTCTTTAGGAGTGAACCTCGAGTTAGTATAATTAATCTAATTGCCTATGTCAGGAGAAATTGTAAACAGAGTTGCCAGCAGTAAGTTGGTCACCCTTGATCTGGAAGATTATTTTCCTGAAGGAGAAAGGCTGGTATTGGATATTAGTGACTGGTTATATGAAGGATTCATTTTAAAAGAGAAGGATTTTAGAGAGTCCGTAAAACAACATCAGTGGGATCAATACCTAAATCATTATGTTGCTATTACCTGCTCCACGGATGCCATTGTTCCTTCATGGGCCTATTTACTAATAAGCACTGTTTTAGCTCCTTTTGCAAAGAAATTCGTTGTTGGTGATCTTGATCTACTTGAAAACATGATTTTCCAGGAACTCATTTCGAGTATGCCTTTGGAACAATTTAAAGGTGTTCCGGTAATCATTAAAGGATGTTCCAATAGACAAATTCCCGATTCAGCTTATGCCCTTCTATGTAAAAGATTGGTGCCTGTTGTGAGCTCCCTTATGTTTGGGGAGGCCTGTTCAAGTGTGCCATTATTTAAAAAGAAAAAATAGAACTTTCATTTATCATTTTTAGTTATTTTTGCCACTTATTAACTAATTTATTTCCCCATGAAAAAAGTAATACTTGCCTTATGCCTCATCTTAGGGCTTAGCAGCTTAAATGCACAAACAAAAGAGGAACTCAAAGCCTTGCAAAAAGAAAAAAATGATTCGATTGGCGTTTTGAAAGGCAAAGCGGATGCCCTTCAGGCTCAAATAGATGCTTTACCTGGTTGGAGACTTAAAGCAACGGGAACCATTGGAGGTAGTGCTTCTGGATTCAACAATTGGTATTCAAAGGAATCTCCAAATTCTTCTGTAGGTAATTTCGGGATTAATCTTAATGCTTATGCAGATCTAATTGAAGAAAAATATTTTTGGAAAAACGCTACAAATATCAATATTGGATGGGTAAAATTCGACGATAAAGATGACCCTACAGATAGCGATGCATATGAAGTCGCGACAGATGTTTTTAGTTTGAGCTCGCTCTATGGATACAAGCTTTCAAAAACCTTTGCTGCATCAGCTTTAATGGAATATCGTTCAACACTTGTACAGAATTTCAACGACCCTGGGTTTCTTGATTTGGGTGTGGGTGGTACCTGGACGCCAATTAGTAATTTGGTGGTAGTCATCCATCCTGCCAACTACAATTTTGTATTTAGTAAAGGGGACTCACAATATGACTCCACTTTTGGTGCTAAGGTTATGGCTGATTATACAAGAACGTTTGGTGGTTTGAATGTGAAATCAAATCTTTCTGTTTTCTTGAGTTATGAAGGGTCTAATTTTTCAAATTATACATGGACCAACTCCTTTAGTTATACCTTATGGAAATCACTTGGTGTTGGATTTGATTTTGGTTTGAGACAGAACAAACAGGAAGCACTAAATTATTACCTGGATACAGATCCTTCTGCTACTTTTGATTCTGTTGACAATGATCTTCAGTCTTACTGGTTGGTTGGTCTTAACATAACACTTGACTAGTTTAGTTGAGAATCATCTTTTTGGTAAAATATCAAAAGATAAAATTTTGATCTAATATTTAGTGTCAAATGTTAATTTTATACATTTGCCTAAACCCAGATATATGACCTTATTAATAGTATACGGAGTTGTTTCCATCAGTTTTTCATTTCTCTGTTCTATACTTGAGGCTGTATTGTTAAGCGTTACCCGTACTTTTGTTACTGTAAAGATTAATGAGGGTAAGGCTTATGCCAAAACTTTAAAGAAGCTTAAAGAAAAAATTGACCAGCCTTTAATAGCAATCTTAACCGTTAATACCATTGCTCATACTGTGGGTGCTATATTAGTTGGTGTGCAGGCTGAAAAGACATTCGGATCAGGCAACAATTCAGTCGGCATTGTTTCGGCCATCATGACTTTACTTATTTTGATATTATCAGAAATAATTCCCAAATCAATTGGGGCCAACTATTGGAAAAATCTGACCAATTTCACGACAAAAGCAATTGTTATACTAATGTTTCCATTGAAATATACCGGTCTTTTATGGGCTCTAGAATTTACAACCAGAATCGTTGGGAAAAATGCTCACAGCATCAATGTGAGCCGCGAAGATTTTCATGCGATGGCGGATATTGCCAGAGAGGAAGGAGTTTTTCAGGAATCAGAAAGCCTTGTCATTAAGAACATCATTGACTTCAAAAAGATGGCAGTAAAAAATATAATGACTCCCAGAACGGTCTTAAAAACGGCGTCGGAACAAATGAAGATCAGGGAATTTTATGATCAAAATCCAAAACTAAAATTTTCAAGAATACCTATTTATAAAGACTCTGCTGACGATATTTCGGGCTATTTTTTAAAAGATGAATTATTTGAGTCTATTATTAATGGAAAAGGAAATGAAGATTTAAAAAGTATTTCGAGAGAAATATTTGTGACCAACAGAGAGACCCCAATAAAAAAATTGTTTGACCAACTTATTAACAAACAAGAGCATATAGCCCTTGTTGTTGACGAATTCGGATCTGTTAGTGGTATTGTATCTCAGGAAGATATTATTGAAACTTTATTAGGTTTTGAGATCGTCGATGAAAGTGACAGTGACGAAGATTTACAAGTATTGGCTCGAAAACTTTGGAAGATACGGGCAAAGCGTCACGGAATTATTGAAAATGAAGATGATATTCAAAAAGACTAGTTGTTCTCTTCGTATTCCTGATATAAAAAATCATTATACGGGAACCTTGTAATATGTATCTTTTTCACTTCCTCAAATACCATTTTTTTGAATTCCTCAAGGTTTTCTTTATTTAAAGCAGAAATAAAAACACATTGATTTCCCATTTTAGCATACCAGGATTTTTTCCAGTCGTCAAGAGTATAATGATCCTTTGAGTGTTCTGTTGTCAAGTCATCTTCCTCAATTGTTTCATGCTTATAGGCATCGATCTTATTGAAGACCATAATCGTCGGTTGGCCCTTATTCTCACCTTCAGGAGTTATTTCACTGATGATCTTATTCACTGAATCAATATGATCCTCAAAATTAGAATGAGAAATATCAACTACATGCAACAAAAGATCAGCTTCTCTAACCTCATCAAGGGTTGATTTAAAAGATTCTACAAGCTGTGTTGGAAGTTTTCTTATGAATCCCACAGTATCAGTCAATAAAAAGGGAATATTTCTTATGACCACCTTTCTAACTGTGGTATCAAGCGTCGCAAAAAGTTTGTTTTCGGCAAAGACTTCACTCTTGCTAATTACGTTCATAAGGGTCGATTTTCCGACATTGGTGTATCCAACCAAGGCTACTCTAACCATTTTACCCCGGTTTTTTCTCTGTACTGCCATCTGACGGTCAATCTTCTTTAATTTTGTTCTAAGTAAAGAGATCTTGTCCCGAATAATCCTTCTATCAGTTTCTATCTCCGTTTCTCCAGGTCCTCTTAATCCAATCCCCCCTTTTTGACGTTCAAGATGCGTCCACATTCTTGTCAATCTAGGCAGTAAATATTGACATTGAGCCAATTCCACCTGGGTTCTGGCATAGGAAGTTTGCGCGCGTTGGGCGAATATATCCAATATCAAATTCGTTCGATCAAGCACTTTACAGCCAAGTATTTTTTCGATATTTCGTAATTGTGCGGGGTTTAATTCATCATCAAAAATCACCGTTTTGATTAATTTCTCCTCAATATAGTGCTTTACTTCCTCCAATTTTCCTGAACCAATAAAAGTCTTGGGGTGAGGGAATTCCAACCTTTGCACAAATCTTTTAACTACTTCTCCACCTGCAGTATAGGTGAGAAATTCGAGTTCATCAAGGTACTCTTTTGACTTTTCTTCATTCTGCTCTTTAGTAATGACACCAACCAATACTACGTTTTCAATATTTGAATCCCTTTTTTCAATCATGTTGTAAATTTACAATCCTTTTTATACTTATCTTATTGATTTTTCCTATTTTGCCCGATACTTCTTAAATTTCTATGTCTCATATCTTCTCTATTGGCTTTTATAATCTGGAAAACCTCTTTGATCCATTCGACAAAGACACTAATCTAGATAAGGATTATACCCCCACGGGTAAATTTAAATGGGATCAAGAGAAGTATGATCTAAAAATCGATCATCTTTCGCAGACCATCTCAAAAGTGGGGTTGATGCGATCCAATTTTCCTCCCGTGCTGCTTGGCGTCTGTGAAGTTGAAAACGAATCCTGTCTTCAAGACCTGGTAATGTCGGCGTCTTTAGAAAGTTTCAACTACGGTTATATTTTTCACAAGTCGACTGATACAAGAGGTATACATGTGGCCCTGTTATACCAAAAAAATCATTTCACTGTTTTAGATTACTCAGCACATACTGTGGCTCTTAATATTGAATCAGAAACTGAGTACACCAGAGACATTCTGCATATAATCGGCGACCTTTTCGGGAAAAAAATTCATTTGATTCTCAACCATTGGCCCTCAAGAACGGGCGGAACCCGAAAAACCGACCCAAAAAGAATAAGCGCAGCAAATGAAGTACAGGAAATCATTAATCAAATTGATCAGGAGGAGGTTGCGGCAAATATGGTCATCATGGGCGACTTTAATGACGATCCTTCCAGCGAAAGTATGCAGGTATTTCCATCAAAAGGTTTTGTAAACCCCATGACTGATTTTGAAAAACAAAAAAAAGGTTCAGTAAAGTTCAAAGGAAAATGGATCATGTTTGACCAAATTCTATTTAACAATAATTTGAAAAAGACCTCTTGGTTCAATTATATAGGAGCACATATCTACGTAGATCCTTGTCTTATACAGAAATCCGGAAGGTTTAAGGGATCTCCCAAAAGAACTTTTACAGGAAACTATCATCAGGGCGGTTATAGTGACCATTTTCCAGTTTTTATTTATTTCGAAAACACCTCTGAATAGCCTCGTAATTTTATCAAAAGCGACAGCGTCTTAGTCTGAAATTTTATCTCCTAAGATCAATATATTATCCAGATCATAGGTGGTTGAAGCTCCCGGATCAGATCCCATATACCGAAAGGCCAGTCGAACCGTTCCCTCCAAACAATCGAGCTGAACCGCACCTGAATTAAGAAATACTTTGTTGCTACTATCACGTGATCCAACTGAGATTTCTACATCAAGCTGCTGCCAATTAGCATCTTTAACACTGTCCTTATAATCCGAGCTGAACCAGCATGTTAACAGCGAACCTTCTTCAAAGGTAGCTCTGGTGTCGAAACTTAAAAATTCTTGCTCAGAGCTATCCAAATCAATAGGAGGGCTCACAAGCCATACCTCCATGACATACTCTTGGGAACCATAGGCTGAAATTTGTAAAAAAGTGTTCTCATCCCCACTTCTTTTTCTAAATCTTCCGTTGCCAAAATTCACATTGACATTATCCCACCCGATTTTTTCAATATCTCTTGAATTTGCAAGCCTCTCAAAACTTTCATAATACACCGTCCCTTTTTTATCCATTAGAAGTGATGTGGTGCATTTAAAAAAAACAGGATCGCAGCGCTCCTGATCAAGCAAATCAATATCATCCGGAAAATTTAAAACGAGGGTGACTTTTTCTGAATAGTTGTCACGGGTCAAAACAGCCCGCAAGCGAAACCTCTCTTCTGGTAATAGGTTAGTGCTAAAATCAGCATATGTGCTTGTAAACAAGAAACTTTTTGCAAGGTTCCCACATTGTCCAATAAGCCGCTCTCCATTGTATTTATCATAAGGCTCAGAGGCAAATGATTTCCCAAGGTCTGTTTTTAAAAACTGGACTTTTTCAAGTAGCACAAAAGTATTGATCAGCTCAGGTGAAACCATTTCTAACGTGATTGATTTAGGCACGATCTCGGCTGTTTCAGCAGTACGTATGATAAAATGGTCAAGCAGCCTTTCTGGAATGTCAACTAGTCTGTTTCCAGACAAATAACCTACTATGTATTTTCCATTTTCTCCTTGAATACTTAGCCCCGATAATCTCAACAGTATTTTTCTCCCAAAATTGTATTTGGTATAATATGATCTCATGTCAATTTTAAGTTCCATCCCATTTATAGGGTTTTCAGGGCTATCCTGAATGATCAGGGTCTTATAAAAATTTCCTGCCTCATCACTGGATATGACATAAGCGCTAATGATTATGACGTCTTCAGCATCAAAGGTGTAAATGTCAACATCGGCCTGTTTGAAGGCATTAATGACCGTGCCAATATCTGATGTTACCTCCTCCTTTGGGTCCAAAATACTTGATTCCGGAATCCTGAATTCAGGTGTATCAATAGAGCAACTGCAGATAAAGATCAATAGCAACATTGTAAAATTCGAATTGATGTGCCTCATATTCTGATATAAAAGGAAGTGAAAAATGTCGTTCCGAAGCCAAACCAGTATTTCGAACCGAATAAAGGTTTAGCTCTGGTTTTATCCTCTTTCAATGTCAGGTAATTCGCAGTTCTTGATTGTTCAAAACCACCTGTTTTATATAAACTATTAGAAAGATTATTAATGGAGGCAAACATGCCCAAATACCAGTTTCTGATTTTCCATGATTTCCCTCCAACCAGGTTAAGATTCATATAAGCTGGCAGAGGTTCCTGGCGTAACAAGTCCTTAGCAAGTTCCGGATCAAGATCTTGAATAGGCAAACCATCCGTATCGAGAAAGAAATTGTTAGTTCTGGTAATAGGCGCCACAGCAACAAAGGATTTGTTAAAATAATTGAAACTACAGCTAAGCCACCAATATTTCGGACTGGAGTATTCGAAGCCTAGAGAAAAGGCCTGTTGTGGACCTCCGGTGGCATAATAACCCTTTAAAAATGACTTCCCAAGATGCAGAGATTCTTCAAAAGTATTTGAATTAAGGTAAAGTTCAGGGTTTGAAGCATAAACAGACCTCCCGATGGCCGCCACCCCTTTTAACTTGACATTGATCAATAGCGGAACCTCAATACTAAATTCCAATCCAGTAATTTGTCTATCGATCCCGGTAAGAATTTCCTGAACATAAGCACTAGATGATCTGCTCTCAAGACCTGTAAGTCCATCGGCATAATAGAACGAAATCTTTGATTCATCATTTAGCATTAAATAGTAGCCTGAAATATTAGCAGTAAAGTGTCTATGCCTCCAGATATATTTCAGATCAAGACCCATGTAAGCATATGCTTTAAGATCTTTTACTACCTCATTACTAACCCTTACATTGGAAAACACATGATTCAATACCGGTGCCTTTCCAAGGTAATTTGCATTTATCAGAACAATATGCCTCCCACTGAATTTATGTAAAACTCCTGTTTTTATTCCAAGAGACTGAAAAGTGATTGTCTTACTTTTTCCTATGGATAGGCCCCCAGGATAGGCACCATTCTCATAGATACCATTACGCTGATAATTGGTTGATACAAACTCTGCTCCAATATACGCATCAGTCTTTTTTGAGGAATAGGTTGATTTCAAGAAAGCACTGAATTCCTTGGCATCAAGTTGGTAATTATATCTAAACTTTTCCTGCTCAAAAATAATTCTATTTGGATCCTGAAGATTGTTCTGAGCTTTTGTTATGTTTTTTTCATAAGGATCAACATCCAGATATCCATCTCCTCCAAGAAGATCTAACATAAAGGCGTAGCTTTCAGAAGAATTTCCTTCTATTGAAATAGCACCATCTATAGAAAAATGATTGCCTTTTTTCGTTGAAAAACCAGTGTTCAAAGACCAAAATTCTGCATCTTGATGATCATTATACAAGGCATAAACAGCATACTTTCCAAATGGTGAATTCGTATTTGCAGCATACAGTTCATTCCAATTGATCTGACCATTATTTCTAAATTCCTTTTCGGCCAGATAGGCTCTTCCATAATCAGGATTAGACGGATCCTTTAAAAAGTAACTTGGTAATTTCTGATAGTATGTAGGATCCGGGTTCATCCCTCCACCAACAATAGATTGACTCTCTTTTAAAAACCTACTGCCGCCGTAATCTAATCTACTTGAAGCTGTTGCTCCAAACTGGTAGGTAAAATGAGTGTGAATTCTCGTGTTTTTATTGACCTTATACTTATGATTAATTTGAATTATTGGCTCAAGTACGCTTTTCTCTCTGGAATTCCTCTTTTGATCTTGCTGATATCCCCAGTAAGAATTATAAGCACTACTTTTTAATTCGAAAACTTCCTGAGTCATTGGAGACGACTTTCCCCTTGAATTAAATGCATAAATAAATGTAGCATTTAAGAGGTGTTTATCACCAAATTGTTTATCCACCGAGGCCAAAAAAGAATAAGCGCTATAGTTTGTTCCAGACCTGTACCCTTCGTCTGCAAATCTCAATGACGCAGAAACCATATAGGCCCAATCATGTTTTAAGTGACCACTTGAATAGGTTGTCATAATCCTGCTTTGGTAGTTTTTATTAGATAGTGCTGTTGAAAACTTGAGGCCTTTTTGCTGCTCAAATGCACTGCTGATCATATTTATTCCTAGAGCCAATCCGCCCAAAGTATAGGGTGAACTTTGCATATAAGCAAAATTCTCTTGATTCCTCAGCGCATCATTCAACCCTCCCCAATTACTCCATGCGGGCCGTCCGGAGTTTACTTTATTTAAGGAAACCCCATTCAGCATAATGTTTCCATGTTGAGAACCAAGAAATCGAGGTCTGAAAAAATTAGCACCAAAATCAAAGGCGGCCGTCCTGGAAAAGAGATCTTTTCCCGCACTTAAAATACCTGTAACATTTTCAGCTTCATAATGATCACTTTCAAGGTCTACATCACTCAACTCAATCCAATCGTTTTTTATATGCAGCTGTTCCAATCTTGACATAAACAATGATCCAAGATCAAGTTGTTGCAAATTCGAATTATATTCAATAGGAATTCTGAGCCTACTATATCCCTGTAATTCACATGTCAACACTGCTGAGTTTAGAGGAAGATTGTTCATACTAAAGTACCCTCCTTTATCAGTGAATACGAATCCTGATTCCTCCTCAAAGCTAATCCTGACATGATGTAAATAGCTCCCCGAAATCTGATCTACAACCCTTCCAATAATCTCTACTTGAGCCGAAACAACTAATCCGGTCAAGAAGTAAATTACAATTAGTAAAACAAATTTCATTTCCATTAAAGAAGTCATCTACAACATATATATCCTCTTGATGCACTTCCACAGAATAGGTTAACAATCATAAAATAGCCCTATTAATTGCTGACCTTTACTTATTTATCCCATAAAATTAGACCAAAAGATTTGATTCAAGATGCCCTTACGATTTTGCCTTATCTCCTTTTTAGTTTGCATATCAAATATATATATCGCTCAATGTCAGATTGATAAATTCACGATCAGAACCATTGGGTTTTACAATGTTGAAAATCTATTTGATACAATCGATGATCCGGAAACCATAGATGAAGCATACACACCTTCTGGGAAAAATCATTATTCACATCACGACTATTTGTTGAAAATTAAGAACACAGCCAAAGTGATTTCTGAAATAGGGTCCGATCAAAAGAACAGTGGACCGGTGATATTAGGTTTAGCTGAAATTGAAAACTTGAAAGTACTCAATGATCTTATTCATACTGAGGAATTAAACGCTAAACAATATCATATCATCCACCAGGACTCCCCTGACCGCAGGGGCATAGATGTTGCGCTGCTTTACCAAACATCAAATTTTTCTCCTATCGAAACCGAAGCAATAGAACTCAAGTTATGGAATGAAAAAGGTGAAAGGATTTATACCAGAGATATCCTGTATGTTCAGGGTATTCTTGACGATGAAGTCATCCATATTTTTGTTAACCATTGGCCCTCAAGGCGAGGAGGTAAAACGAGAAGCGACCCAAAAAGAATGAAAGCAGCCTATTTGGTAAAGAAAAAAACTGATCAAATTCTAATGATCGACCCTAGTGCTAAAATTTTTATTCTGGGAGATTTTAATGACGACCCCATTGATAAAAGTGTTAAAAATGGACTGCTTTTACAATCAGAAATAGAAAAAGAGCTCTCAAAAAGTCTTTTTAACCCAATGGAAAAAATGCACAAAAAAGGGTTCAATACATTGGCGTACCGGGACGGGTTGAATCTTTTTGATCAGATCATTATGTCTAATAGCCTGGTTAAAACAGGGAAAAGTCAATCTGGTCTTGTATTCTATCGAGCTGGAATATATAACCCTGTCTATTTGATTTCCCAACATGGAAGATACAAAGGATATCCCTTAAGAAGTTTTGAAAAGAATCGCTATTCGGGAGGCTATAGTGACCACTTTCCCGTTTACGTGGAAATCATAAAACCTTATTCCCCCTAATTTGAAGCTATAAGTTATTCTATACTTAGCTCTTCCACTTTTACAATTTTGTTTTTGTTATACACAACCTTTGTTTTTTTATCCATAAACCAATAATACCAGGTTCCTACCTTGTCACCATGATCATAAATAGCAACACATTTTCTGTTACCATTAGCATAATAACTCTCCCAGGATGCATGTAACTCGTTATCCTTTGTCAAAAACCCATGTTGCATTACGTTCCCATCGTCATAGTAGATGGTCACTTCAAACAGGTCTCCTACAGGCTCAATTTTTTGATTCTTTTTTTCCTGAGAAAAAGTAACAGTGCTACAAAAAATAAAAATCAAGGAAATGAATATCTTTTTCATTATTTTAGTACATTAAAACTTATGGTAAATATCGCTTTTTTCTCCATTTTTTATTATGACAATTATCATCGTTTAAACTATTAATTTTGAGAATTTTACCTTTCAATACAATCCCTTTATCAAACTTTATTCTGATACTTTTCATGAGTATAGTTTCAAATATCTTTGCTCAAGATGATTGGGTAGAATACGTCCTTATAAAAGATAAAGGGGTGATGTCAGTCTCTCTGGATCTGGGTCTTGATCTTAGTAAACCAAATTACAAAAATCTTGTAGTAGTTGGAGGAAAATTCGAAAAATGTATGAAAAACGGGTTTCCAACAGAGGAAAGTCTTGAAGATTTGTATATTTTCTCTGATTCTACAGCCGTTTCTATTGACAAGATCACACCAAATCGCTTGGCTGGATTCATAACCTATCAATGCATGGCTTTTGACATATTTTACGTAAAAGATACAGTAGGGCTGAGAAATGAAATGGTAAAAATGTTTAAAGATAATTTTAGCAGAGTTAAGACCTATATTGAAATCAAAAGAGATAAATCCTGGGATTATTATCGCAGCTATCTTTATCCACGAGATTTTTCTTCTGAGTTTTTAATTGACCAGCAATATCTTCATGACCTGGTGCTTCAAGGCGATGATCTGCAAGGTCTGAGATCAGTAAACCATTGGCTCTATTTTAAAAACGTACAAAAGAGAAATCTTTTTGGGAGCAAACTAAAAGAATTAAAATTTTCACTCGACTCAATTGCATATAAAAAAGATCGGGCATACCCATATGAACTCACTGTTTCAAGGCAAGATTCTGTCAATCCCACCTCTATTTATCGCCTCACCTCTTTTCTTCGGGTGTTATCCGGAAAATTTGGCGGACAATATGATGGCTGGAGTACTGAGGTAAAATTAGAGGATTAATGATTTTAGTAACAAAATGATAGCAAAGATCAAATACCCTTTAATACTTGACGGCGGACTTTCTAACGTTTTAGAAGGGTTTGGCTGTGATCTTAATCATGAGCTTTGGTCAGCAAGTCTCCTTATTAAACAACCGGAACTCATTATACGAACCCATTTGGCCTATTTGAAAGCTGGCGCCAAATGCATTAGCTCATCTAGTTATCAAGCCTCTATTGAAGGTTTTATAAAAGTAGGGTTAAGCGCCACCGAAGCGGAGAATCTGATACTAAGGTCAGTTTCCTTGGCAGAAGAAGCCAGAGACATTTATCTCAAAGAAAGAAACACAGAGGAGAAGATCTATATCGCCGCAAGTATAGGGCCTTATGGGGCAATTTTGGCTGATGGATCAGAATACCGAGGAGATTATACCATTTCTGAGAAAGCTCTAAAAGACTTTCATGCCAAAAGAATACAGTTGCTCGCAACTACAAAAGCAGATTTTTTTGGCTTCGAAACCATTCCAAGTCTTATGGAAGTGAAGGTTTTATCTCAACTTCTTGCCTATTCAACCAAACCTTCCTGGGTTTCCTTTTCGTGTAAAGATGAACTTCATCTTAACGATGGTAACAAGATCAGTGAAGCGGCCAAACTCCTTGTAAATACTTCTACAGTATTCGCCATTGGAGTAAATTGTACTTCGCCTAAATACATTTCGGCAATCATCGACAATCTTAAGCAATCGGCCCCTGACAAAAAAATCATTGTTTATCCCAATTCAGGAGAAGTCTACCATGTACAAAGTAAATCCTGGTTAGGTGTTTCTGATCCGTTTTCTTTCGAGAAAATGGCACAAGAATGGCTTGAAAAAGGTGCTGATATCATTGGTGGTTGTTGCAGGATAGGCCCTCAACATATCGAAAGGATTAAAGATTTAAAATAAACGGAGCCATTTTTTTTGTTTTTACCCCCGAAATAAAAGCCCTACCACCTCTTCAATTTTGCTAACCCTGAGGATCTCAATCTGGCTATTTTTTTTGGCAATCTTATTGAACTTAGACAAAATAATTTTCTTAAATCCTAGTTTCTCCGCTTCCTGAATCCTTTGTTCAACACGACTAATGGCCCTTATTTCTCCGGCAAGACCTACCTCAGCCGCAAAGCAAATATCTTGGGGGATGGAGATTTCACTGTTAGAAGAAAGAACGGCACATACCACAGCAAGGTCAATAGCAGGATCCTCAACTCTTAAGCCTCCTGCAATGTTCAGAAAGACATCTTTGGCACCCAGCTTGAAGCCAGCTCGTTTCTCTAAAACCGCCAGCAACATATTGAGCCTTTTTATATTATAACCTGTACATGATCGCTGAGGTGTACCATAAACAGCTGTGCTAACGAGTGCCTGCACTTCAATCATCAGAGGCCTCATTCCTTCCAAAGTAGCAGAAATGGCTGTTCCGGTAAGGTCAGCATCCTTCTCAGAGATGAGGATCTCAGATGGGTTTTCCACTTCTCTTAAGCCTGTATGCAACATTTCGTAGATACCCAATTCTGCGGTAGAACCAAAGCGGTTCTTCTGTGCTCGAAGGATACGGTAAGTGTGATTTCTATCCCCCTCAAACTGCAGTACTACGTCTACCATGTGCTCTAATATTTTAGGGCCTGCAATGTTCCCTTCCTTGGTAATATGCCCAATCAAGACCACCGGGGTGTCCGTTTCCTTTGCATATTTGATCAATTCAGCAGTCGTCTCACGAATCTGAGAAATACTTCCGGGTGAGGCTTCTATAAACTCAGTATGCAAGGTCTGAATCGAATCTATCACAATAACTTCAGGAGCAGTTTCTTCCGCCGAATTAAAAATGTGGTGGGTTTTTGTTTCGGTAAGAATCAAACAATTTTCATTTGCCTTTTGAAGTCGGTCAGCTCTCAATTTGATCTGAGTCATGCTTTCTTCACCTGATACATACAACACCCTATTGTTCATCATTAGGGCGATTTGTAGCAATAAAGTTGATTTTCCTATTCCCGGCTCTCCACCCAATAAAACAACCGATCCTTTGACCAAACCTCCTCCAAGTACTCGGTTTAATTCATTATTACAGGTGTTTATTCTCTCTTCATTAACCGCTGTAATCTCTTTTAATTTAATTGCTTTGGTCGCTTTTTTTACAGTTTTTGATGGCTTCCATGAGTTCTTTTCCTCTCTTTGAATAACCTCTTCAACGATGGTATTCCATTCATTACAAGAATTACATTTTCCAATCCATTTTGGAAATTGTGCTCCACAGTTTTGACAAAAGAAAGTAGTCTTGGTCTTGGCCATAAAAAATCTTAAAACGTGTTTATTGATATGTTTTCAACATAAGTTCTTCACCATCGAAAACTGCATAAGTGAAGTGAGAGATCCAATCACCAGTATTGATATATTTGCTGTCTTTTCCTATTTGAATTTCCATGGGTAAATGCCTGTGACCAAAAAGGAAATAATCATAATGTTTATGCTCAAGCTTTCTTTTGGCATATTGCGCCAGCCACTCATTCTCTTCTCCTAAAAACTTGACGTCTTCCTGTCCTGAAATCAATTTATTCTTGGTGGATAAGTATTGGCCTAGTTTTACTCCGATATCCGGATGCAACCATCTGTAAAACCATTTAGACAAAGGGTGGGCAAATACTTTTTTCATCCTTTTATATCCTTTATCCCCTGGGCCCAGACCATCTCCATGGCCAATAAGAAAGGTTTTTCCATCAAACTTAAATTCTTTGGGATGATGAAAAACAGGTATTCCTAATTCTGTTTCGAAATAATCCATCATCCACAAATCGTGGTTCCCCACAAAAAAATAAATGGGAATTCCACTGTCTTTTAGTTCTGCTATTTTCCCCAGAACCCTTACAAACCCACGCGGAACTACAGTTTTATATTCAAACCAGAAGTCAAATAGGTCCCCCAATAAAAAAATAGCTCTCGCATCATTTTTTACCTCGTCCAACCATAAGATGAATTTTTCCTCTCTTAACTTACTGCTAGCAGTATCAGGAATACCAAAATGCTGGTCTGAGGCAAAATATATTTTCTTTGGATCACTATTCATTCGTAGATGTCATTTTCAAATGGTTAGCATTTCCTAAATTTGGTCGCTTGCAAACCATTCAGCATATGAATTCGCAGTTTCATATAATTTTAACGAATGTAGTAAAACATTTTGAGGTAATTGACTTTGAATGCGTTGAGCAAAATCTATCAACATATTCTCACTTGTAGGCTGATAGGGTACCAAAACTACTTTATGAGAGTATTCATTGATCGTGTTGGCTAACTCCTTATGAGGAGAGTTTCCATTTAAAACCACCGCATGATCAAACTTGGTTACAATCTCCCTTTTGACAATGACCTTAAGATCACCGAAATCCATCACCATTCCGTTTTTTGGGTTTTTATTATCAACAATAGGGGTTCCTATTACTGTAACATATATGTGATAACTGTGCCCGTGAATGTTTTTACATTTACCATCATAGCCATAAAGGGCATGGGCCGATTCGAAATCAAAATGTTTGGTAATTCTTATTTTATCCATGTTTCAAATTGTATGCTAACGGATTGTTAATTTACTTGCTTAAATTACTTTAAGTGTTTTGCCTACTTTAATAAAAGCAGCTATAGCCTTGTCTAAATGTTCTCTTGTATGCGCAGCACTCAACTGTACCCGTATCCTTGCTTTTCCTTTTGGAACAACAGGGAAAAAAAATCCTATCACATAAATGCCTTCTTCCAGCAATGCATTAGCCATATCCTGAGATAATTTGGCATCGTAAAGCATCACAGGAACTATGGCTGCATCGGCTCCAACAAGATCAAATCCTGCCTCTTCCATTTTTAGCCTAAAATAATTGGTGTTTTCTTCCAGTTTATCGCGTAAACTAGTGTCATTCTCAATGAGGTCAAACACTTTTAAAGAAGCCCCTACTATAGCCGGAGCTAAAGAATTGGAAAACAAATAAGGTCTGGATCTCTGTCTTAATATCTCTATGATTTCCTTTGGTCCGGTTGTATAACCCCCCATTGCTCCCCCGAGCGCCTTTCCAAGAGTTCCTGTCACAATATCAACCCTTCCCATCACATTCTTCAATTCTACAGTCCCTCTCCCTGTTTTACCGATAAATCCTGTTGCATGACACTCATCAACCATCACAAGTGCGTCATATTGATCTGCGAGATCACAAATTTTATCAAGTTGAGCAACAATTCCATCCATGGAAAAAACACCATCAGTAACGATGATCTTAAAACGATGCCCCTGCTTATTCGCCTCGATCAATTGCTTTTCAAGATCTTCCATATCATTATTTTGATAACGGTATCGGGCAGCTTTACAAAGCCTTACTCCATCGATGATAGAGGCGTGATTCAGCGCATCAGAAATAATGGCATCCTCCTTTTGCAACAGTGGTTCAAATACCCCTCCATTTGCGTCGAATGCTGCTGCATATAAAATGGTGTCTTCTGTTTTATAGAACTTTGCAATTCTTTCTTCCAGTTCTTTGTGAATGTCTTGGGTGCCACATATAAACCTTACGGAAGACATCCCATAGCCATGCAGATCCATTGTGTCTTTAGCTGCTTGAATGACTTGAGGATTATTGGATAATCCCAAATAATTATTCGCACAAAAATTAATCACTTCTTCCCCTGTAGAGATCTTAATGACCGCATCCTGTGAACTTGTGATTATTCTTTCCTTTTTATACAATCCGGCTTCCTCAATAGATCGAAGTTCTTTGGCTAAATGATCTTTTATTTTACTGTACATCTGAATGGTGTATTTAATTTGTATTATGCTGTTTTACCGGCAGTCCTATGATCCGTTTCTTTAATGACTCCTCCGCTTTTCATCATCCCTCTTTGTATTCCTCCTTTTTGAGTCAGGTCTGCACTCGCAAAAGTAAGAAATTATAGGGTATTGTATTTCCTTATTAGTATTTTTGACTTCTAAATTATGCATATGGCCAGGGATGAAACGATCAAAATGCAATGGGAAGAGATCCAGAAAAGTGTTTCCGATAAATTTGGTGGGGGTGAAAAAATGGATATTGATGCTATCATATACCTTATAGGTATTCAGGAGTTGGGCAAAGGTTATCAAAAATTCAGTAAGGATGAAAAACTGAATATCATGCATATTTCCATATGCAAACTGCTTGAACCTTTTGGATACTACGAGTTTGATTATTTCGACGACGACGGCTGGCCGCATTATAAAGTCCTGGACGAATTGCCAACTTTAAAAGGAGGTGAGCAATCAGTACTAATGAAAGAAGCTGTCGTGCTCTATTTTGAAAAATCAGAGGCTTCTTAATAACGAGTTTTGGTCACACCGTTTTATAAAATTTACCTGGATGACTGATCACCAGACCTTTTAATTCTAATTGGAGCAATATCATCAATGCCTTTTGAACACTAAATCCGGTTTCTAAAGCTATTTGATCGAGCAATATTTTTTCTGATCCATCCAAAAAATCATAAATTCTCTTTTCATCTTCATTCAATTCGATAAAAAGTTTTTGTTGAACCTGTCTTTTTTTTAAAGGGTTCGAAGTCCATCCCAATACATATTCAAGATCCTTCACTGATGTAATCATCGCTGCTTTATTGCTTTTAATCAACATGTTACAACCTTGACTAAATTTATCTTTAGTTCTTCCTGCTACGGCGAATACTTCTCTGTGATAGGATAAGGCGAGTTCAGCAGTAATCAGGGATCCCCCTTTATTGGCCGATTCAACTACAAGAGTAGCTTCAGACAGTCCTGCGATAATCCTATTTCTTTTTACAAAATTTTCTTTATCTGGTGAGCCTCCTGACCAAAACTCAGTATAAAGCCCACCATTTTCTAACATTTTTTCGGCAATTCCTACATGGGATTTTGGATAAATTCTGTCAAGACCATGAGCTAAGACTCCAATGGTGCATATGCCATTTTGTAAGGATTCCTGATGGGCACAAACATCTATTCCATAGGCAAGGCCACTCACAATGATAGGGTCAAATCTTTTTATTTCCTTAATGAAATCCTTCAAAAACTGGCTCCCATAAGGGGTCATCATTCTCGTCCCGACAATACTTATGACCTTTTTATTGTTAATGTTGAAATTTCCTTTTGAAAACAGTACTAAAGGAGCATCTGGACAATGTTTGAGTTTGGAGGGATAGGCCGCCTGGTCATGTGTTAAAGCTACTATTCCATTGGCCTGTATAAATCGCATTTCCTTTTCTGCTTTTTTATAAATTGCCGGATTATTCAGTTGCTCCAAAACACCTGCGCCCAAACCTTTAATTCGCTGAAGTTCTTGTCTCTTTACTTGTAATATTTGTTTGGCTCCTCCAAAGTGATCCAGTAATTTTTTCGCTTTAATCGGGCCTATTCCAACTACAGACTGCAAAGCCAGATAATAAAACAATTCATCATTTTCCATTTAAAATATTTGGTTTTCAATTGTGCATGTTTTTGTTAATAAAAATGAAAGGGGTAATGTAAACTGTGATTGTTTTTTTTTAGTTTTGTTTTAGTGAATCTAAACTCCCTTTTTATTGAATCTAGCCAATTACATATGTGATTTATTATACCGATACGAATGTGTTATTATTCCAAAATTCGGAGGATTCGTAACCAATAATAAATCAGCGAAAATCGATGCCTCAAATCATACGATTTTTCCTCCTTTCAAGCAGATTACATTTAATGCACATTTGACCAATAATGATGGCCTGTTGGCAAATTATATAGCCTCTGTTGACAATATTTCTTATGACTGTGCCTTAAACTACATTCAATTTGAAATTGATGCCTGGAAAGAAAAATTGAAAAATCAGGACTTAAGCTTACATGGCTTAGGAACCTTTAATTATTCAGGGGATAAATTACATTTTGAACCACAGCAAAGGATAAATTACCTGACTTCATCTTTTGGCCTATCGAATGTTGTAAGAAGTAAAATTGAAAGAGAATCAATTATTAAAGTCGCTAAAGAAACTGAAACTCCTAAGGTTATTCCGATAGTTGAGAAACAAGCCCCTAATTACCTAAAATATGCCGCAATTTTCGTTATCGGATTGTCTGCTATCGGTTTTGCAGGTAAATATTATCAGGGTCATCTCAACGAAAAACAAATGGTTGAAGCACAAAAGCGGCAAAATCTAATGGAAGAAAAGATCGAGAATGCCACTTTTATCATTTCCAAACCACTGCCAACCCTTAATCTGGAGGTGAAAAGTAGTAAAAAAAGCTTTCACGTAATTGCGGGAGCCTTTCGATTTCCTGAAAATGCCAATCGTAAATTAAATCAGCTGTTGCAGGAAGGATATGATGCCAGAATACTTGGGGTGAACAAATGGAACCTAACAGTAGTTTCCTATGGAAGCTTCTCTTCCAGAAATGATGCCCTTGAAAATTTATCCCAAATCAAGAAAAATGTGGCTAGAGATTCTTGGTTGCTTATCCAGGATTTTTAATCTAATATTTCTTTTTTTTGCCACAAATTCATTTTTAAAAACCTTGTTAATACCCCTTTAGCATGCAAAGTAAGACCTCTAGTGAATCTTTAACCATAATGACTGATCTTGTTTTACCAGGTGAAACAAATCCCTTGGACAATCTTTTTGGAGGTGAATTACTGGCTAGAATGGACCGCGCTTCAAGTATTTCGGCAAGAAGACATTGCAAACGAATAACTGTCACGGCTACGGTAAATCATGTTGTGTTTTCTAAGGCAGTCCCTGTGGGAAGTGTTCTTACTATTGAGGCAAAAGTATCCAGAGCGTTTAATTCATCTATGGAGATATTTGTTGACGTGTGGATGGAAGACCGCGAATCAGGCGAACGCACCAAAGTAAATGAAGGTATTTACACATTTGTCGCCGTTGACAGAACCGGGACTCCAGTAAAGGTTCCTGAAATCATTCCGGAGACAGCATTGGAAAAAGAACGGTATGATGGTGCTCTCAGAAGAAAACAATTAAGTTTAGTGCTGTCAAAAAAGATGGATCCAAAAGATGCTACAGAACTGAAGGCCCTTTTCTTTTAACCGTTTCAAGAATACCTCTGAATCACATTTTCAATGCCTTTTACATATGCGTTGCCAAATAAGACCAAATGAACAAGATTAGGATATAAATTGTGAATTGGAATTCTTTCTTCCCATCCTTTTTCCAATGGAAATCTGTCAATATATTCATCCAAATACAATTGGTCAAAACCACCAAACATTTTTGTCATAGCAATATCAACTTCTCTGTGACCATAATAAACGGCCGGGTCTATAAAAACAGCTTGCTGCCCAGAAGTACAAAGTAAATTTCCAGACCAAAGGTCACCATGTAGTAAAGATGGTTTCTCAACAGGCAATAGATCTAAAAAAACTGTATAGAATTTATCGAAGTCAGCTAAATGTTTTCTGGTCAAAAACCCTTGGTCAAAAGCCATTTTAATCAAAGGTTTAAGCCGTTTTGAAATAAAGAACTCCTCCCAACTAGACATTTGATCGTTATGCTGATGCAGGGAACCAATATAATTGTTCTGATCAAGCCCAAAAAAAGGGTTGCTTTTTTGATGAAGCGCTGATAAACTATCAGCAAAATTAACCCAGAATTTCTTTCCAGCCTTTTCTTCTTTAACATATTCAAGAATCAAGAACTGATCATCTATATGTTCAAAATGGTCTATAACAACTGGTGTTCTTAGCCCGTTATCCCTGAGTGTATTAAGGCCGTCGGCTTCCTTATAAAACATCTCTGGAAACCTTAGACGGCTATTGTATTTTACAACGTATTTCCCAAGAGAACAATTGATGCTATAAACTTCGTTAATATCTCCTCCTGAAAGTGGGGTAACGGATTCAATCTCGGTGGAAAGCCTTTCTTCTATGATCCTTTTGACAAACATGTTATGGTGTCTTTAGATCTACATTTTATACACCCATTCTTCTGGATTCTGTCTGTGGATCTCTTTGAAAAGAACAAATGCTAAAATAGTTTTACCCGTTGTTTTATCTGTATGGATCTTACCCAGTAACTGCTTTGTGGATACGAGGTCTCCTTTTTGCACTGTTACATTATCAAGGTTCTTATACACAGAAATATAATTTCCGTGTTGCACTAATATGGCTTTCTTTTTACCAGGCAGTACCTGTATGGCCAACACCTTTCCATCAAATATTACTCGAGCATTTGCATTCTTTTCAGTAGCATAAAAGATTCCGTTACTTTCAATGGTTATTCCCTTTAGAGTTGGATGTGATTGTTTCCCATACCTCCTTACGATGACTCCTCTTTCAACCGGTGAAGGTAGTTTCCCCTTGTTAGATATAAAATCCTTTTCCAGCGCAATGGCTTCTGGTGTAAGAGCAAAGCCCGAACTCTTCACATTTGATTCCTTATTGGATTTGGCAATCGCTTCGGCAATTAAAGACTCAATTTTTGCATCAATCTTCCTTTCTTCCTTTTGCTTGTTGTTTATTTGAGCAATATATTTCTTTTCCTTTTTCTTTACTGAATTCACCAAAGTCTGACGAGAAACCTTCTCTTTATTGATACTATCTTTTTCCTGAAGATTAATAGCGAGCAGCTCTTCTTTTTCATTTCGTCGTTCAATCAGGTAGTCATTCAAATTGTGAAGCTTAATGGTCTCTTCCTTGATCTCTTCACTCTGACGAACCCTATAGGCAGCAAATTGTTTTAAATAATCCAATCGTTTATAGGCCTGTAAGAAATTCTCCGAAGAAAGGAGGAACATTAAACGACTGTTCTTTGTTTTACTTTTATAGGATTGCACCACCATATTGGCATAATCCTTTTTAAGATAATCCAATCTCTCTTCCAGCATTTCTACCTGTCTTTCATTCTCTTTGATCTCTATCTTTAGTTGATTCGTTTCTTCATTAATAGTGTTGATCAATTGTGTTCTCACACCAATTCGCTGAGAAAGATCCGACAAGTCAGACAATAAGGTTTTTTCTTTCTTCTGTGATTGAAATAAAAGGGTATTGATCTCTTTGATTTCCTTCTGTAACTGAAGACGCTGTGTTTCCAGCTCCTGTCTGCTTTGCCCTAAAAGGGATATTGGAAGTAAGCAAATAAAGAGTAGTAATATAAAAGTAGACCGAAAATCGATCGATGGGTAGAGTCGATGTTTTTTATCTTCTATGTTAGCCCTTAGTGACATCATTCAAGTTCAATATTTCTGTAACCAGCTGGTATTTTAAAGGGGAATTTCAAAGGGACATCAAATTGTACGTTCTTATAATTTACATCTATGATCGTAGTTTTATCATCGTCCTTAGCTGTAATTAAAAACCCTTTCGGGAACAAAGATTCATTAATTTTATTAAAATCCTTGTATAATATTGATAAATTTTGATTCTTTTCTGCATGAGTGATTTCCTCTTTGACAACTTTAAAATGATTCGGATCTATCAAGTATCTAATATCAAAAACAGGATTTCTTTTTTTTGATTGCAATTCATATTTGCCATCTTTAATATTCACTTGATGTTTTTGTGATTCTAGATTCAGTAACGCTTCCCCCAAAAAAAGGTTCTGAACTTTTACAAAATCAAAACCGGTACCCAGCCAACTACTGATTAGTTTGAAGTCTCCTTCAAAAGATGTTTTACTAATTTTTTCATAGAATTTTACCTCATGAGGGGTAATTATAAGTTTGGCAATTGGAAAGCCCAATTTTGAAAAATTAAGCCAGATAACAGAATCTTTAACCAACCTTAAAGACGCATTTATATTAGGTAACTCTTGCTTTCCTCTGTATTTAATCTGCATGCTAGCTTTTACCGAAGCTCTTGAAAAACCCACTTCGTGATTCCTTTTGACTATTGATTTTGCTGATAAATAATCTACACTTTTATCCGTGATCTTACTACTTTTACAGGAAGCCAAGGACACAACAACAAGGAGTAGAATAATGGTTCTTCTGATTGATTTCTCCATTATTCAGCTTTCAATTTCGTTGCTTTATTGTAGTATTCTGTAGCCATTTTATTATTCCCCAGAGCTTTATAACACAGACTCAATTCTTGATAAAAAGCTGACTTTAATTGATCATCCTCAATAATATAGTCTAATCCTTCTTCTATAGTTTCTATCGCTTCTTTGTGTTTTCTTAAACTATTCAGCGCACGGGCGTTCATTAAATACAAAAAAGGTTGGGCAGGAAAAAGTGACAATCCATCCTCACTATCCTTTAATAATTCAAGATACTGTTTAGTTTTCCATTGCTCCTCTAATAGCATTTTTAATGTGCTATAATCTTTATTTAAGGTATACTCCTCTTTTAACAGATCAACTTTCCTTTTAGGGTTTTCTACTATAATTGGTTCAGATAACTCCTCGATTGGTCCGTCAGATTCTTGCAAAAGGGATTCCTTAAGCGCTTCTAACCCTTCGGGTAATTTATTTAGATCATCCAGTTTTTTGAGAAGTTTTATAGCACTTTCTATCTCTCCAGATTTAATATAAAGTATCACCAGATCAGCCTCTTCTTCAGGTTCTAAACTAATTATTTTATTCTGTACTTTAATCGCTCCCAAATAATCATTTTGCTTGGTCTTGATCTGCTTCAAATGTCTAAGCATATATACGTTCATGGGATCATTTTCCAACCCTTTTAAAATATAATACTCTGCTTCTGTATATTTGACCAATAAGTCATAGTTTTTCGATAGCTCAAATAAAACTGCGACATTATTCTTCTCAATATTATTACAAGCTTCCAAAGCATAAACTGCCTTGTCGTAATTACCTATCGCCTTTTGTTGCAATGCCTCAAAAAAGAATGTTTGAAAATTAATGTGCTGTTGTTCAACCAGCATATCTTCAGTTGATACTACATCTTCCTGACCCAATGCAGAAAAGGAGCATAAAATTGCTCCAAATAAAAGAATCATATGATGTGAGAACCTCCTCAAGTCTTATTTTAATTCTGAATAATCTCCTATACTTACTGAACTGAATTCGCCGTCAAAATAAGCATGATTACCTATCATTGCTTCCTTTAAATGAGCGTTTTTGATGGTTGTATTTGTTTGGATCAAAGAGTTTGCAATATGCGAATTTTCGACTAAACTGTCATCTCCCAAAGAAACATTAGGTCCAATTGTGGTGTTTTTTAGTATCACATTCTCACCAATATAGCAGGGTTCTATGATCTTTGAATTCTCAATTGTCACACTTTTTGACACTAAATTTTCATGGTCCTGTTGGGCAAATTGTAATATTTTACTATTTGTATCAACTGTGATTTCCTTATTTCCACAATCCATCCATTCATTTACCTGACCCGGCACAAATTTCAGGCCTTTTTGTTTCATATGTTCAAGGGCATTGGTCAATTGGTATTCACCTTTGTCTTTTATATCATGATCCAATAAGTATTGTATTTCTTCCCTTAGAATCTCTCCATTCTTAAAATAATAGATGCCAATAATGGCGAGATCCGAAATAAATTCCTCTGGTTTTTCTACAAAATCAGTGATAAGACCATCATGAAGTTTTACAACTCCATAAGCACTTGGTTCTTCCACTTGTTTTACCCAAATAGCGCCGTCTTTATCCCCGTCAAGTGTAAAATCAGCCTTGAACAAAGTGTCCGCAAAGGCAACAACACAAGGTCCTTGTAATGAATCTTTAGCGCATTGAATAGCATGGGCTGTTCCCAAAGCATGTTCCTGAACAGATACTTTACCAACAGCACCTAGGTCACGGGCTATATCCATAAGTTTTTTTTCGGTATCCTTGGGAAATGTGGGCCCTATTACAAAAGCGATCTCCTCCACTTTCTGATCAACAACTTTTACAATATCTTCAACCAATCTTTGAACAATCGGTTTTCCAGCAATCAAAGTGAGCGGTTTAGGAATCGTTAGGGTATGCGGCCTTAGTCTTGAACCAATTCCGGCCATGGGTACTATAATCTTCATGTTTAACTTTCTTATTTTAAACGCCCAAATATACATAAAATTGTAGGAGTGCTATGCCGGTGTTTCAAGGGTAAAAGCCCCTTTTTTAGTGGTATCATGAAATAGTATACCATGTTTTTCAGCAGTCCTTCGCCAAAGGGACTTATATGTGAAGAAGTTAGAACCGTCTGCAACAATTATTTTGGGCTGTAATTCTTGTAATAGCCTATCCAGGTTTATTTTTGGTGAATTCATCAAGATTAAAATATCCGGCTTAAATCCTAAGTCGCCATTTATGGCATGATGATCGAGAACCATGATACGCATATTTCTGATACTGAAAAAATGCTTCATCTTCTTTGTTTCTTTTATTTCAAGTGTAAAATGTTCCAACTGATAGTCTCTTAATACTCTTTGATTCATAAGGTTTTCATCCATGGTACTGCCATAAGCTCTTCCTTTCTTGCCTAATCTGTTAAGAATCAAACTTTGTTTGTATTGATGAAAAACGATGAATACAGTACTTGTTTGTGTCAAGCCTTTTTCGATGAGCAAAGTCGTCGATATCAAAATGCCGCAAAAAAGGGAAGCAATGACCCATTTCACTGTCCGGATATTCATCCAGGAAATAAAAAAGACAAGGAGCAAATAACTAAGCCATAACAGTAATGAAGTAAAAAATACCCTGCGAAAAATCAGGTGATTTAGGCTCCCTAAAATTTCAATGGTCTGATTCATCATGTTGATCACCCAGCTATAGGTTATTATATAGAAATCAGGTAAGTGATCCATATAATTTAAAATGATCATAAAATAACCCATACCCAATATGAGTCCTAAAAAAGGAATAATGCAGAGGCTACTCAAAAAGAATAAGGCCGAAAATTGGTGAAAATAATACAAACTAAGCGGTAAAACCCCTATTTGTGCTGAAAGTGATATGGCCAGGAGATTCCAAAAATAACTCAGAATTTGAAGATTTGGATTCCAGAGTGATTTGATTAAGGGGCTCATGACGATTATGGATATCACAGCAGAATAACTCAATTGAAATCCCAGATCAAAAATATACCCGGGGTTTATAAGCAAGCTAATAAAAAGAGCGGTAAACAAATAATTACCAAGATTGTTTCTGCGCTGTGTATAGAGACCAATGGAAAGTATGGTGAACATAAAAACTGCCCTGGTCACTGAGGCTGAAAGCCCTGATAAAAATGCAAATAACCATAAAAACAAGATAAGAAAAGCCAACTTGATCTTTTGACCATGCCGGAATCGTTCAATTGGCTTCAATAAGGTGTTCAGAATCATGAGTAAAATTCCTATATGTAATCCTGAAATAGCCAGAAGATGCATGGCTCCTGCATTCTGATAGTTCGTCATTATCTCATTTGAAAGGTCCTGCCTCCTCCCGAGAAGCAAGGCTTCTATGACCGAAAATTCCTCTTTAGAAAAACCCTTTTTCCGAAGAGAGTTAAGTATCCTGTCTCTGAACATCAATGCCTTGGTTTTAAAGCTGCTTTTTTTAGTTTTAAATCTGACGTACTGGCCTTCATCCAGCGTTAATTGATGGTAGATCCCCTTTCTTTTCATTACTTGCTGAAAATCAAAAGCTCCTGGATTCAAGGGGCCTTTTAATATTGAAAGGTCCCGAAAAGTCAAAAAACCTTCATCCAGAGGAATAATCCCATTTTTGTCATTCCTGAGGAACCGAATTAATATATTTCCGCTGGTTTTCATCTCTCCTACCGCGCTGATCTCACCCTTGTATTTAAAATAATAATCATTGTGCTTGAGTTCCTCAACTATTTTGATGCGAAGCAGAGATCCTGATCTGTAGCGATGTTTATAATGAAATTCGTCAATCCCGGGCTTTGCCTTGGAAGCAATCAGCATCCCATAAAACATCATGAGCACAGCTGAAAAAAAAATAAATAAAATAGGAGGTCGAAATGATTTTCTAGCCCGGAAATAACTCAGAAGAAACGCTAAAGAGACAATGGCAATACCCAAATAAATAAAAGGCATGGAAAAGTCAAAAAAAAACCGAAAAGAATTCCGAATATCAGCGACAGACAAAAATGTGTGGGAAGAAACTTTAAATCGATCAAGGGGGTGGGCTTTCCAAATTAATTGTTTTATTTTCGCTTTAGTAAACATTCAGATCATTGAATAAAGTTCCCAAAATCTCTTTTCGACAAATCAATAAACTTGCTATTCCTGCTATCATTTCCGGTATTGCAGAACCTTTGTTGTCGATTACAGACACGGCTATAGTGGGAAATATTAATGTCAACCCCACTGAGGCGCTTGCAGCTGTTGGCATAGCGGGATCATTTATTTCGGCCATTGTATGGATACTGGCACAAACTCGCTCTGCAATTTCAGCTGTAATTGCTCAATATTTTGGAGCTGACCGGCTCAAAGAAATAGCTCGACTACCGGCTCAGATCATCGGTATTAATGTAGTTCTGAGTTTGTTCATTTATGCGCTCACTGTCTTTTTTGTGGAGAACATTTTTGAATTGTACAATGCGAGCGGATTAATCTTAGAGAAATCAGTATCCTACTATAGAATTAGAGCTATTGGATTACCATTCACCCTATTCGTGTTTTCAGTATTCGGTGTTTTTAGAGGTCTTCAAAATACCTTCTGGCCCATGGTGATCAGCATTGTTGGTGCCTCGTTGAATATCGTATTAGATTTTATCCTGGTCTTTGGAATTGACGGTATTATCCCTGCGTTTCAAGTTGAAGGAGCTGCATGGGCCAGCGTTATAGCCCAGGGCGTTATGACCATACTGTCATTGATTCTTTTGCTTAAAAAGACACCGTTCTCCTTGAGGTTGTATTTTCCCATGCACCCTGAGATCAAACGTCTTCTTTCACTGAGCGGAAATCTGATCATAAGAGCCATCTCTTTGAACATTGCGCTGTATATGGCAAATGCCTATGCCACACAATACGGTGCCCAGTATATTGCCGCTCAAACAATAGCTTTTCAAATTTGGCTATTTTTTGCCTTTTTCATCGATGGATATGCCAGTGTGGGCAATATCATGTCAGGAAAGTTTTTGGGTCAAAAAGACTATCCAAAGATTTGGAAACTGAGTCAGCAACTAAACAAATACACCATCATAATAGCGTTCCTTCTCGGTGGTATCTGCTTTATATTTTATGATGACATTGGTCTTTTGTTCAGCAAAGACCAAGAAGTTCTATCCTTGTTTGACACTATTTTTTGGATTGTTATCATTATGCAGCCTATTAATGCCATTGCTTTTGTTTTTGACGGGATATTTAAGGGACTTGCAGAGGCCGTTATTCTGAGAAATACTTTATTGGCCGCTACTTTCCTGGGTTTTATTCCTGCCTTGCTTCTTGGTGACTACTATGACTTGAAGTTATATGCCATCTGGATTGCCTTTTTTGTATGGATGCTTATGAGATCAGGAATCCTCTTGGTTATTTTTAATAAAAAGATTTCTCCTTAACAGCATAACATGATATAAGTTAGGTTTTTAGACCCCTTCTTTGACTAATTTTACATCGAATTTTAAGCAAATTTTACATGAAAAAGTCAATTCTGCAGCTATTATTATTAGTTATGTTGGTTTCTGCTGGCGTTTCAGCTCAAGAACTTAACCCCTATATACTTGTCGGTGATTCACCAAATACCTTGGACAAAACTGAACAAAAAGTGATTGATGCCCTTAAAGCGTCTGGATTTGAAATTTTAGGCCAATATACTCCTGAAAATAACCAGACCCTAAAAGTCATCGTATATTCAAGAAAAGACCTTCAGCAAATTACCTTAAAAGTTAAAGATAGAGGACCTTTGGCTGCTGCCTTGAAAGTGGGCTTGAAAGCAGATGGTCCGGAAACAACCATCAGTTATCTCAATCCTGAATATCTTTTCCAGGCATATTTAAGAAGTTCCTATGATACTCATGTCACCGGATTAGAAAAAGTTTCATCTGATGTAAAGGCGGCTTTGTCTCCCTTAGGAAATAAAAACACAGGATTTGGTGGTTCCATGACTGCAGAAGATTTGAGAGAATATCATTATAAAATCATGATGCCCTATTTCACTGACCCAATCGAATTAAAGGAGTTCAGTAGTTTCGAAGAAGGAGTAAAAACCATAGAGAATAACCTGAAGTCTCAAAAAGGCGGAACCCAGATGGTGTATAGTTTGAAGTTTAGCGATAACAAAGTAGCCGTATTTGGAATTGCATATCTGGATGAAGAAAAAGGTGAAAAACAATTTCTTCCTATCGTAGGAGAAGACCATCTCGCAGCTATGCCGTATGAGATCATTATCGAAGGTAAAAAGGCAACCATGCTACATGGCAGATACAGGCTTGCCCTTCACTGGCCAGAACTTACCATGGGAACTTTTATGAAAATCAGAAGTACACCCGGAAACTATAAAGATGCCTTTGAAGCGCTTTGTGAATAGTGAAACGCTTGCTTTATGATTTGCCTTTTAAGGGCTTACTGCAATAAGGAGTTTAAGAATATTTGATAATTAATTTGGCGGTTTTTTCACTGGCTCCCTTTCCTCCTAAGGCCTTCTCCAGCTCATAATACTGATCAAACATAGCTTCTCTGCTCTTGTAGTCAAGAATTTTGTATAATTCGTTCTCCAGTTTGATTTCGTTAAATTCGTCTTGAATCAATTCTGTAACCACCTCTTTATCTAAAATAAGATTTACCAGTGATATATACTTCACATTAACAAGTCTTTTCCCAATCTGGTAAGAAAGTTCATTTCCCTTATAGCATACAACTTCAGGGACTTTAAAAAGCGCTGTTTCCAAAGTTGCAGTTCCAGAGGTTACCAATGCAGCAGTGGCAATTGATAGCAGCTCATAGGTTTTATTCTCAACTATGGCAATATTATCATCTGATAAAAACTTCTGATAAAAAGACAAATCCTGTCCCGGAGCACCTGCAATCACAAATTGATGATCAGGAAACTTTGGAGCCATGGTCAACATGATCGCTAACATTTTTGTTATTTCCTGTTTCCTGCTTCCTGGTAAAAGAGCTATTATAGGTTTATCATTCAGGTCATTTTCGGCTGCAAAAAAAGATGGGTCAACAGCCGTTCTGTTGGCGATGGCATCAAGTAAGGGATGTCCCACAAAATGTACAGGAAAATCGTGTTTATCCTCATAGAATTCCCTTTCAAAAGGAAGAATCACATACATCTGATCAACATCTCTCTTGATTTTTTTGATCCTATTCTCCTTCCAGGCCCAAATTTGAGGAGATATATAATAGTGGACTGTAATCTTATTTTTCTTGGCAAATTCTGCTATTCTTAAATTAAATCCCGGATAATCTACGAGTATCAAGGCATCAGGTGCGTAGTCAAGTAAATCCTTCTTACAAAATTTGATATTATTCAATATCGTTCTGAGATTCATAAAAACTTCTGCAAAGCCCATAAAAGCCAGGTCCTTGTAGTGCTTGACTAAAGTTCCGCCCACTTCTTGCATCAAATCTCCTCCCCAAAATCTGAATTCAGCATGACTGTCTTCATTTTTCAAGGCTTTCATGAGGTTAGAAGCGTGCAGATCGCCAGAAGCTTCTCCAGAAATAATATAATACTTCAAATTTTATCGCTTTAAATTCTATTCATACTCAGGTCTATAAAAACTTACTTATCAAAATCAAAAAGGCCACAAAAAAACAAGCTATTAATACACCTCTTGCCCTAAGATCTTGTTTCTTTTTCAAGAAAATAAAAAAAACAAACAGATTTGGTATCGCTGCAAGGCCAAGTACTTTTCCATATAAGTTGCCTTCATTGAGAATCTTGATCGTTTCTTCAAAACTATAGGTGGAAACAAACTCCACATAAATATAGAAACCAAATGCCGTAGCAATAATTCCTACTAAAAATCCTACTAACATTTCTTTTTTCATGACAATTTCCATTGGTTTAAAGCAGGAATAAAATAATGTGCCGTTAAATCAAATCCCACAGGTACTACTGAAATATAATCATTGTTTAATGCCCATACGTCAGTATCTTCTCCTTTATCGAGATTCACAAACTCACCGGTAAGCCAATAATATTCTTTTCCCTGAGGATTTACTCTTTTATCAAATTCTTCAACCCAGTTCGCCCGGGCCTGTCGACAAATTTTAATGCCCTTAAATTCTTTGGTTTTAATTTTAGGAAAATTCACATTGAGAACAACTCCATCCGGAAGTCCACGCTCAAGAACATTAAGTGCAATTTTTTTAATGTCAGCTTTCAGGTGGTCAAATTTAGCATTCCAGGAATAATCCAGAAGCGAAAAACCAATAGCAGGAATTCCCTCTATTCCGGCTTCGACAGCGGCACTCATTGTGCCTGAATAAATCACATTGATAGAACTGTTGGCACCATGATTAATACCAGAGACACAAAGGTCAGGTTTTTTATTCAGAATTTCACTAATTGCCATCTTAACGCAATCAGCAGGAGTTCCAGAGCAGCGGTATTCCAATTGAGGACCTTCATCTATGGTGACTGTATCACAATAAATCGTCGAATCCAAAGTTATAGCATGACCCATACCACTTTGTGGACTATCGGGTGCAATGACAATTACGTCTCCTATTTCATTCATTACGGAGATCAAAGTCCGTATCCCAGGTGCTGTAATGCCATCGTCATTTGTCACCAGGATTAAAGGTCGTTTTTGCATTAGTTTAGAATTTATAACAAAAATAAAACTTTTGAAGTTACCGTTTGAAATTTATGTTTAACATTTAATTATGAGCCAAATCTCTAATTTATAGCTAGTATTGTGTTCAAATTTGCCGAATTTTACAGACATTTGTCAGACAAATCGGTATTTTTGTACAAATTAAATACGGTTTTGTTTATATTGTAACAGTGTTGATCCCATTTATGCAGCGAGTAAATGAATAAAATTTCCCTCTTTATGAAAAAAAAGTATAAAATTATATTTCCCATTATCATTGTGGCCGGGATGTTATTTGGGTTCCAAATAGCGAATAAGCCAGATCCGGAAAAAGATAAGATATTGATTGGCCTTGTAAGGTATGCTCTAAAGCAGGGTCATTATGAACCTCACTTGATTGATGATACATTTTCCGAAAAAGTCTTTACTGATTTTGTAAATGCATTGGATCCATATAAGCGATTCTTTTTACAAAGTGATATTGATGAATTCTCAAAATACAAGAACCTAATAGACGATCAAATCAAAAGTGAGGACCTTACTTTTTATAATGTAGTGATGGAGCGATTTGACCAAAGAGTCCTTCAATCTCAAAGCTATTACAGGGAAATTCTCAAAACTCCTTATGATTTCAACCAAGAGGACAACTTCGATGTTGATTATGACCAAAAAATCTATGCTACCAATGAGGCTGAATTAATAAAAAACTGGAAAAATCAATTAAAAGTCAGCACTTTATCGAGACTTCACGAGAAAATTAAGTTACAGGAATCAATGTCAAAAAATGTAGCTTCAGCCGATGAAACTTTGGACGCAGAAACTGAAAAAGAGGTGGTAGTGAAATCATTTGAGGAACTTGAAAAAGAATCACGCGAAGCTGCCGAGAAAAGTCTGGATGATTTGTATACAGTGATGACAGAAGTAGATGATACAGATTGGTTTGCCATTTTTATCAATACCATGACAATTCAATTTGATCCTCATACCAATTATTTCGCTCCAAAAGACAAAAAACGTTTTGATATAAGTATGGCAGGAAAACTTGAAGGTATCGGTGCCAGACTTACAAAAAGAGATGATTACACGCGAGTAGCAGAACTAATTTCTGGAGGTCCAGCCTGGAGAGGTGGAGAATTGGAAGTTGGAGACCTCATCCTTAAAGTAGGTCAGGAAGATGATTTACCTGTAGATATTGTAGGAATGAGACTGGACGATGCCATCGAATATATCAAAGGAAAAAAGGGAACAGAAGTCAAGTTAACTGTAAAGAAAATTGACGGTTCAGTTCAGGTGATCTCGATTATAAGAGACATTGTTGAATTAGAAGAAACTTTTGTCAAATCAAGTGTTGTTCAAGTTGAACAACGCAGATTTGGAGTAATCAACCTTCCTAAATTTTACATTGATTTCAACGAAAGAAATTTTAGAAATTCTGCTACAGATATGGAGCAGGAAATTGCAAGATTAAAAGAAGAAAATGTTGAAGGCCTGTTAATTGACCTTAGGAATAACGGCGGCGGTTCCTTGAAAACTGCCATTGAAATTGCTGGTCTCTTTATAAGTGATGGCCCGGTGGTACAGGTGAAGTATCGCGGTGAAGATCCCAATATCAGATCAGATAAGGATACTCAGATTCAATGGGATGGCCCATTAGTTGTCTTGGTAAATGAATTAAGTGCTTCAGCTTCAGAAATTTTTGCAGCTGCAATGCAAGACTATAACAGAGCCGTTATTATTGGAAGCAAGCAATCCTTTGGAAAAGGAACTGTACAGAATGTGCTTCCCTTGAATAATTATTTCAAATATGAAAAGGATTTAGGAGCCTTAAAAATGACTATTCAAAAATTCTATCGTATCAATGGAGGATCAACCCAATTGAAAGGGGTAGAAAGCGACATTGCCATGCCAGACAAATACACCTATTTTGAAATTGGCGAACGGGATGAAAAGAATCCTTTAAGTTGGGATAAAATAGAACCTGCTGAATATACACCTGTTAATGTATATGAGAATTTTCATGCGGTCATAAACAACAGTAAAAAAAGAATTGCAGACAATCCTCATTTTATTATTATAGATGATAATGCCAAATGGTTAAAACAGGGACGTGATAACACTCTGATACATCTGAACTACGAAAAGTTCAAAAATGAGATAGAGCAAAGAGAAAAGGAAAGTAAGGCTTTTGATGACATCGCTTTGTATGAAAGCAATTTGACATTTGACTCTCCTAAATATGAATTACCTTTGATGGAGCAGGATTCCATTCTCGCCAAGAAGCGTGAAATATGGCATAAAAATCTGAAAAAAGACATCTATGTGGAAGAAGCATTAACAGTGCTATCTGAACTGGAAATCAATAAAAATTTACTTGTAAAGAATTAAGATTTACAAGCCGATCTTAAGTCCTTAACAAACTCAACTTGTTTGCTAAGGACTTTTTTTATTCCTTCTGCTAAATAGCATAACTTTGCCACAGCTAAAATTCAATTAGTCAGCTTTGTACAACCAGTTTAAAACACACTTGCAGCAAACCTTTCCAGAAATTGGAAACAAAAAATTACTTCTTGCCATATCAGGTGGAATTGACAGTGTGGTTTTACTGGACCTTTTATCAAAAATGGGTGCTGACTTGTATCTGGCACATTGTAATTTTAAGTTAAGAGGAAAAGATGCTGATGCCGACGAAGCCTTTACTCGTTCTATAGCCAGAAAATATAACATCCTGCTGTATGTCAATGAATTTGATACAACAACATATGCTTCGGTGCACAAATGTTCCATTCAGATGGCGGCCCGGAATCTCCGATACAATTGGTTTAAACTCTTGTTGAAGGAAAAAGGATATGACTATTTGCTCACTGCCCATCATGCCAATGACAATCTCGAAACATTTATTATTAACCTTTCAAGAGGCACCGGGATTGACGGTTTGTGTGGAATTCCTGAAAAATCAAATGATATCCTACGCCCTTTATTGCCTTTTAGCAAAGAAGAAATTTATGCCTATGCTACTGAACAAAAACTACGCTGGCGAGAAGATCTTAGCAATCAGGATAGCAAGTACCTACGGAATAAGATCCGGAAGGAACTGATACCGCTGCTCAAAGATATCAACCCTTCCTTTATGGAAACCTTTACTTCTACAATTGACAATTTAAAGGGAGCTAAGGAAATTGTAGCTGACAGGATGAATTTTATTCAAGAGAGGGTCATTGACAAAGAAGGTACTCTAAATGATTCCGTCACACACTTTAAGGTCAAAACCCTTTTAGAATTTTCGCATAACACGGCCTATCTTTACCAATTGTTCTATCCTTTTGGTTTTGATCAATGGGACGATATCAGATCCTTGCTTATATCACAATCAGGGAAACAGATTTTTTCCAAAACCCATCGATTGCTTAAACACAGAGAATACCTTCTTTTGAGTGAAATCAGTCAAAAGCAGCCTGAGCATGTCATTAAAGAAATTCAGGACATTGATACTTTAGTAGACTTAGAAGCGTCTTCATTAAAAATGGAAACAATCTCTTTCGTATATCCTGAGTTCAATAAAAAGCCAGATCATGGGCCCAAGGTGGCCAGTTTTGATAAAGATCTCTTAACTTTTCCTTTATCTGTAAGAAAATGGGAAAAAGGCGACTATTTTTACCCAATAGGAATGAGTGGCAAGAAAAAACTGAGTAAATTTTTCACAGACGAAAAATACTCCCTTTTAGATAAAGAAAATATTTGGTTACTTTGCTCAGGCAAAGATATCATCTGGATCATTGGAAAACGAATGGATAATCGTTTTAAAATTACTGATAAGACAAAAATTATACTTAAAGCAACACTGCAGACATGAACAACATTTTAAAAGTATTTATATTCTTTTTCCTTATCGGATCAGTCACCAATGCTCAAATCCATAAACCGATTGTCTGGGAAACCTCAGTGGAGAAAATCAATGAATCTGATTTTAATTTAATTATTTCGGCAACTATTGAAGCTGGCTGGCACCTGTATTCTCAAAATGTACCTGAAGGAGGTCCTATTCCTACAAGTATTTCAATAAATAATGATGGTGAAAATTTCCAACTTATTGGAAATCCGATTGAAGGCAAGGGTCATGAGGAATATGACAATGTATTTGATATGAAAATTAAGTTTTTTGAAAAAAATACTTCTTTTAAACAGAAAATACGATTACTGACCAACGAAAAAATAGCAATAGAAGGCACAGTTGAATTTATGGTCTGTGATGACACCTTCTGCCTCCCTCCGACTGAAATCGACATTAGTTTTGAAGTTCAGGGAGATGCTGGGGAGCCTTATACAGAACTTGTAAATGAAGCCCAGGATAATAGTTTTCTTCAAAATACACAGCTAGAAGAAACAGCAGAAGGCGATGCGTCTTCGGCTACTCAGGTAATTGTTGGCAAAACCAAACAAGAAAAAAAGAAAAGCCTCTGGACCTTGTTCATCCTAAGTTTTTTTGCAGGATTTGCCGCACTTTTGACACCTTGCGTGTTCCCTATGATTCCAATGACCGTAAGTTTCTTTACAAAACAAAGTAAAACAAAGGCTATTGGTATAAGAAACGCTATTCTTTTTGGTGTTTCCATCGTATTCTTATATGTATTACTGGGAACCGTAGTGACCTCTGTTTTTGGCGCTGATTCCTTGAATGCTTTATCGACCAATGTTTGGTTCAACCTGATATTCTTCTTGATACTGATCGTTTTTGCTGTTTCCTTTCTTGGCGCTTTTGAAATTACCTTACCAAGTTCCTGGGGAACGAAAGTTGATTCTCAGGCTGACAGAGGGGGGCTGATTGGTATTTTCTTTATGGCGCTGGCCCTTGCCATTGTTTCTTTTTCATGCACAGGTCCAATAGTAGGTACAGCATTGGTAGCTGCTGCTGCTCAGGGAGGAACTGCTCCGGTGATCAGTATGCTTGGGTTCTCATTGGCCATTGCCCTACCATTCTCAATTTTTGCCGCTTTCCCCGGATGGATGAATTCACTCCCTAAATCAGGTGGATGGCTTAATACAGTAAAAGTATTTTTAGGATTTTTAGAATTGGCTCTGGCGTTTAAATTTTTATCAAATGCTGATCTTGTCTTACAGGGTCACTGGCTCGAAAGAGAAGTGTTTATAGCTATCTGGATCACAATTTTTGGCGCCCTTGGACTCTATCTCTTTGGAAAGATCAAATTACCTCATGATTCTGATCTACCCTATATTTCAGTGGGTCGATTAAGTCTCGGACTTGTGGTTATGATGTTTACCATTTATATGATTCCCGGACTTTGGGGAGCACCTTTAAAATTGATAAGTGGTTTCCCTCCTCCGATGCATTACAGCGAATCAACATACGGGGTAGGATATACAAAGCTTAATGAAGCCGGAATGGGAGCACGAATAGAGATCCCTAAAGGAGCCCATTTAGGACCACATGATATTATTTCATTTTTGGACTATGAAAAAGGAATGGCCTACGCTCAAAAAGTTGATAAACCTGTGATGATAGATTTTACCGGTCACGCTTGCGTGAACTGCCGGAAAATGGAGGAAAGAGTTTGGTCAGATTCCAGGGTACTACAGGTCCTTAAAAATGACATTGTTCTTATCTCCTTATATGTTGATGACAAAAGATCTCTTCCAGTTGAAGAACAGTATACTTCTTCAATCAACGGAAAAAAAGTCACTACTATAGGCAAGAAATGGAGCGAATTTCAGATCAATAAATACAAAGCAAATGCCCAACCTTATTATGTATTACTCGATCATAAAGGTGAAAATCTGAATGAATATTCGGCCTATAATCCGGATATTGAAATATATTTGTCCTGGTTACAAGAAGGCATTGAAAATTTTCAATCTTCCAAAGATTAAAAAGTTGGTCTAAATTTTGATATTAGAGGTTTGGCTGTGGTTGAAAGATCAAAAAAAAGCTAGACTTGCATTAGAATTTATTGAATATGAAAAGGATTTTACCTATAATTTTTCTCCTGTTTTTTCTGAACTCCCATTCTCAAAATGATACTATTTCGTTTGAGCGGGGAGAATTCTTAAAATACAGGATACATTATGGCCTCTTAAATGCTGGTTTTGCCAGTATAGAGCTCAAAAAAAATCATCAAAAGAATGACTCATTGATTCACGCCGTAGGAAGAGGTTGGACCACAGGAATGGTGGGGTTTTTATTTTCTGTTGAAGATATTTATGAAAGCTATTTTACAGAAATTGGTTTAAGACCTCAACACTTTATCCGAAAAATTGATGAGGGTGGTTATACACAGGATAAAGAAATCCATTTTGATTTTAATTCCCATCAGGCCAAGGAGATCAACCATAAAAAAAGTACAGAAGCCTCCTTTTTTATTCAGAATAACGTGCAGGATATGCTATCTTCCTTTTATTATATAAGAAGTATTGATTTTTCCAACCTCAAAGAAAATGATTATGTTAACATCAATATGTTTTTCGATGGGAAAATGAACCCTGTCAAACTTATGGTTTTGGGAAGGGAAACCATCAAGACTAATTTTGGGAAAATTGATACTATAAAGATCAGGCCTCTTGTTCAAAAGGGGAGAGTTTTTAAGGATGAAGAAAATGTGACCTTATGGATCAGTGATGACATGAATAAAATCCCTCTAAAAATAAAAGCTTCCTTACTTGTAGGCGCCGCAAAAGCCGAATTAATTGAATATAATGGATTGGTTCATCCGTTTCCGTGAATTTTTAACTAATCTTAGGGTTGTTTATTTATCAAATTCGATAAATTTGCAGCATTGTTAGAAAATAATTCAAACGTGAAGAAAAGCATTGTATTCGTTCTGGGATTTATCCTTCTTTTTTCCTGTCAAAAAGAAGCTAAAGAAATATCAGAAGTTGATTCTGTTGAAGAGTTGAAGCCTGTGATCATCGAAGAATTTGGCTATATTTTGAACGATTACAAAGTAATTAAAGATACTATAAGAAAGGGTGAAAGTTTTGGAGAGATTCTTGACAGGCACCACATCGATTATCCCGAAATTTATAAAATCGCCTCGGCAGCCAGAGATACTTTTGATATTAGAAAATTAAGAGCCGGAAAACCTTATACCGTTCTGGCTAAAAATGATTCTACGGAAAGGGCTCAGGTCTTTATCTATCAACCTAACAAAGTAGAGTACCTCATAGTAGATTTTACAGATTCTGTCCAAACTAAATTTGGTCGAAAAGAAGTAAAAATAGTCGAAAAAACCGCAACCGGTATTATTGAGAGTTCTTTATCTGAAGCCATTGAGGGTCAGAACCTGAATTATATTCTAGCCCATGAAATGAGTGATATTTACGCCTGGACCATTGATTTCTTTCACCTTCAAAAGGGAGATAATTTCAAATTGATCTATGAGGAAAAATACATCAATGATACGATTCCTGTAGGCATAGGTAATATTAAAGCCGCCTATTTTGTCCATAAGGATAACCCCATTTATGCCTTTAATTTCGTTACCGATTCCACTAAAAACATCAACGACTATTACGATGAGAACGCCAAAACATTAAGGCGACAGTTTTTAAAATCCCCCATCAAATTTAGTCGGATCTCATCCAGGTATAACCTAAAGAGAAGGATCAAATACTATGGCAATAAAGTAAGGGCACACAGAGGTACTGATTTTGCCGCCAATGTGGGTACCCCAATCCTGAGTACTGCCAATGGTACTGTTATCGAATCACGTTACAAAGGAGGAAATGGGAACTATGTCAAGGTCAAACATAATTCGACCTACAGCACTCAGTATTTACATATGAAGAAACGTGCCGTTAAAAAAGGGCAGTATGTAAAGCAAGGAGACGTAATAGGCTATGTGGGCATGACTGGAAATACAGCCGGCCCTCATGTTTGCTATCGCTTTTGGAAGAATGGCAAACAGGTGGATCCTTTTAAACAGAAACTCCCCTCTGCAGAACCCATTAAAGAACATTTAAAGGATGATTATTTTACCTATATCTCTCCGTTAAAACTACAATTAGATAATATTCCGAACAGTTATTTGGAAACTGAGATCGCTGCGAGTTTATCAGCTCAATAAAAACTACTTAAATAGCACATACCATGTCATTAATCAATATCAACCCGACAACAACAACTTCCTGGAAGGAACTCAGTAAGCATTATGAAGAAATTAAAGATGTTCAAATGAAATCTTTATTCCTTCAGGAAGCCAACAGAAAAGAAAACATGTCGCTTTCGTTTGAGGAGCTTAGTCTGGATTTCTCAAAAAACAGAATGACAGAAGAGACTTTAGCTTTATTATTAGAGCTTGCCAAAGAGAGTCAGTTGGGTGATGCCATCGAAAAGTATTTTGGAGGTGACAAGATCAATGAAACCGAAAACAGAGCAGTATTGCATACTGCCTTAAGAAATAATGATAGTGATCCTATACTTGTAAACGGGCAAGACATCATGCCTGAAGTGAATCAAACCTTGGATAAAATTAAGGAATTTACCCAAAAGGTAATTTCAGGTGAATTCAAAGGCTACTCCGGAAAACCTTTTACCGATGTGGTTAATGTGGGTATTGGAGGTTCTGATCTAGGACCAAACATGGTGGTGGAAGGACTTCATTATTACAAAAATCACTTAAAAACTCATTTTGTATCTAATATTGATGGTGACCATGTGACAGAGGTCTTAAAGGAGCTTCATCCTGAGACAACTTTGTTTGTGATCGTTTCAAAAACCTTTACGACCCAGGAAACCCTTACTAATTCAGAAACTATTAAAAAGTGGTTCTTACAATCAGCCACTGAAAATGATATTAAATATAATTTTGTAGCCGTATCAACCAACTTGGAAAAAGTAAAAGCTTTTGGTATAGCCGAAGACAATATTTTTACCATGTGGAATTGGGTGGGAGGAAGATATTCCTTGTGGAGCGCTGTTGGATTATCCATAAGTCTTTCCATAGGGTTTGACAATTTTAGAAAGTTTCTGGATGGTGCTTATGCCATGGATCAGCATTTTAAAAACACAGAATTCCGTCAAAATATTCCTGTAATCATGGCAGTGATCAGTATCTGGTACAATAATTTCTTTGGGTCAGAGTCAGAGGTGGTTATTCCTTATACCCAATACTTACAAAAACTAGCTCCGTTTTTACAGCAACTTTCTATGGAAAGCAATGGCAAATCTGTTGATCGAAATGGTAAAAAAGTAGCGTATCAAACAGGTAATATTATATGGGGAAATTCTGGAACCAATGTACAGCATGCCTTTATGCAACTTGTACACCAGGGCACCAAGTTAATTCCAGTTGATTTTATCGGCTTTGAAGAATCACTATATGGCAATAAAGATCATCATCAAAAGCTGATGGCTAATTTTTATGCTCAGGCAGAAGCCCTTTATGCGGGTAAAACAGCTGAAGAGGTGCATCTTGATATGAAATTTACCGGCGATCAGACGAAAATAAATTCCTTATTGCCTTTTAAAGTTTTCGATGGGAATCGACCTTCAAATGCCTTTTTGATCAAAAAACTTGACCCAAGAAGCCTTGGAGCACTCATTGCCAGTTATGAACATAAAACTTTTGTTCAGGGAATAATTTGGAATATTTATAGTTTTGACCAATTTGGTGTTGAATTAGGCAAAGAATTGGCCAATAAATTATTAGTTAAATAATTGTTAAATACTGTTAAAAGAAATAGCCTTTTTTTAACATAATATTTTGTTTTTTTAAGTAGTTTTGCTGCAGTTATTAACTCAAATTAAACTACTTATGAAAACGCTTAAATCGTTTTTAACTGTTGTATTATTTTTAATATCAGCAGTTATTTATTCACAAACTACAGTTAGTGGAACTGTTGTTGATGAAAATGGAGCTCTTCCTGGAGCTAATGTTCTTGAAAAAGGGACATCCAACGGAACAACATCAGATTTTGATGGTAATTTTAGTCTTACTGTAAATTCAGGTTCTGGTAAATTGGAAATTTCATTCCTAGGGTATCAAACGCTTACCGTATCCTTTGACGGAAGTACTGATATTGGTAGAATTTTACTACAAGTAGATGCTAACTCTCTTGAAGAAGTTGTTCTTGTAGGAACAGGTATAATTGATTTAGCTGAAGGAAGAAGGACACCAATTGCGGTATCTACTATCAAGGCTAAAGAAATCCAAGACAAAATTGGAACCCAGGATATCACTATGGCTTTAGTAAACACACCTTCTGTTTATGTAGCAGGTCAGGCTGGAGGTTATGGAGATTCAAGAATTGCCGTTAGGGGATTTGGTCAAGACAACACAGCTTACCTTTTGAACGGACAACCTATTAATGGTATGGAAGATGGAAAAATGTACTGGTCTAACTGGTCTGGTATGGCCGACATTGCAAATGTTGTGCAAACACAACGTGGTTTAGGATCTTCTAAATTGGCTATTTCATCTGTTGGTGGTACTACGAACTTTGTAACAAAATCAACTGATAAAAAAGAAAGTGGATTTGCTCATTTCGGTGTTGCCAACGATAATTATTTCAAAACTACAATTGCCTATAACTCTGGTAGATCAGAAAATGGCTGGGGAGCTAGTGTTATGTTCTCTCACTGGCAAGGTGATGGTTATAACGAAGGAAATTTTGGTCAAGGACAAAATTATTTTGTTTCAATAGGATATCAAGCAAACGAAAATCATAATTTTAATTTCATTTTAACTGGTGCACCACAATGGCATGACCAAAACTTTACAAAAAGTTTGGATAATTATGAGGAATACGGTGACAAGTACAACAACAACTGGGGTACCTATCAAGGTAAATACAAAACAGAAAGAAGAAACTTCTATCACAAACCTGTTGTTAACTTGAACTGGGATTTCAGTATTAATGAATCTTCTAACCTATCAACAGTTGTATATGCCTCTTGGGGTAGAGGTGGTGGAACGGGTAACCGTGGTAACCGTATCAGAACTAGTGATGGATATATCGATTATGATGCTATTTATGAGTTTAATGAAAGTGTTCCTAATGGAG
>CAZPHF010000003.1:0-41097 GCA_964586115.1 uncultured Flavobacteriaceae bacterium
TGGCTCATGCCTTTCACGATCATGATAACACCATCTGTTCGGCCTTAGGAGAAAAACATATCCATAAGGAAACAATAGATTGTGACCAACTGCATTACTTTAGTCAGACTCCAAGCCACGAGGTTTGGACCGATATTCCCGTAATCAACGTATATTGGGCAAGTATTGATGATGTCACCTACGCAACACTTTTTACCTTCAATTTAGACGAAACTGATCTAGATCGGGGACCGCCTTTTTTCAATGTTTAATAAGAATTTAACAATTTTTACGAATGCATTGAATTAAAATTTATGAGAAAATTTATTTCCCTTTTACTCTTTTTATTGGCATCTCAATATGCCTTAATGGCTCAAAACGTTATCAAAGGAACCATTACCGATGAAAATCAGATGCCCGTCTTTGGCGCCGATATTTATATTGAGCAATTACATATAGGAACTACTTCAGACGAATCAGGTTTGTTTGAACTAGACAATATCCCCAACGGAACGCATAAGGTAAGTATTAGCTTTGTAGGTTTCAATACACAAAACCTGGAACTGAATATTACTTCCGAAGAAAAAATACTGGAAGTATCTCTAAGCCCTTCTATATTTCATATGGATGAAGTCATCCTTTCCGCTCCTTTTAATAAACTGCAAAGCGAGAATGTGATGAAAATTGAATCCAAAAGTATTGAGACGCTTAAAAAAGCTGGTGCCCCAACTTTAATGCAAGGGATCAGTAACATCCCCGGAGTTGCTGAAATTACAACCGGAACCGGTATAGGAAAACCTGTGATCAGAGGTCTAAGCGGTAACCGGGTTTTGGTATACACACAGGGTGTTCGTCTGGAAAATCAACAATTCGGCAGCGAACATGGGTTGGGTATGAGCGAATCCGGTATTGAAAGTGTGGAAGTTATCAAAGGGCCCGCTTCCCTCCTATATGGATCAGATGCTTTAGGTGGGGTTCTTTATTTGAATCCGGAAAAATTTGCTTACCAGGATGAAACCAAGGTAACTCTGAGTCAGAGTTTCTTTTCAAATACCTTGGGAAGCAATACCTCTATAGGGGTTAAAACTTCGAAAAAAAAGATCAAATTTATTGCCAGAGGAGGTTTTAACAGTCATGCTGATTATCAAATTCCTAATGGAGACAGGGTGACCAATTCCCGCTTTACAGAAAAAGATTTTAAAGCAGGAATCGGATTGAACCTGGATCAATTTGTAACAGAATTCCGTTATAACTATAACCAATCAGAAATTGGTATACCTGAAGGTATTGAGCAGCAGACCACATCAAGATCCGTGGCGCTTCCTTATCAGGATCTCAATACGCATATCCTGAGCTTACACAACCATTTTTATCTCAACAAGTCAAAAATTGATCTTAACTTAGGATTTACCGTCAATAACCGAAAAGAATTCGAAGACGAACATGAAGACCATGATGCTGAGGATGAAGATGAACATGGAGATGAGGAAGCCGCCCTTGACATGAAGCTGAAAACCTTTTCCTATGACCTAAAGTATAACCTGGCTAAAATGGGGCAATTTGAGACCATAGCCGGTTTGCAGGGAATGTATCAGGAAAATCAGAATTTCGGAGAAGAAATATTGATTCCAGATGCCATCACTAATGATATCGGCTTGCTGGTGACAAGTACATTCTCCATTAATGACAAAAATTCTTTACAGGGTGGAATTCGATATGACCACAGAAATTTATCATCCTCATCTTTTGAAAAAGAAGATCCTGATATGGTTTCACAAGAAATTGTTATCGATGGTTTGGATAGATCTTTTAGCAACTTCACCTTTTCTTTAGGGTATAAAAATGTGTTCCTTGATAAGTTGACTACAAGAATTAATATGGCTAGTGGATTCAGGGCTCCAAATCTTGCAGAGCTCACCTCTTTTGGGGTTCACCATGGCTCAAATAGGTTTGAAATAGGAAATCCTGATTTGGAGAGTGAACAAAATTTTCAAATGGATCTATCTATGGAATACGGCAATAAGCACATTGAGGTGTTTGCCAATGGCTTTTATAATATCCTTAATAATTATATTTTTGCAAGCCCAACTGGTGAAATGATTGAAGATTTTCAGGTATTCGAATATGTTCAAAGTGATGCGAACTTGTACGGAGGCGAATTCGGTATTCACTTTCACCCCCATCCCTTTGATTGGTTGCATTTAGAGAGTTCTTATGAGACGGTTATCGGCAAGCAGACAAACGGCGGAGATTACCTACCTCTTATTCCTGCCAATAAATGGGCAAACACCGTAAGAGTCGAAATCAAGGGTACGGAGACATTTAATGAGATTTACACAGCCTTGGTTTTGGATTCATTCTTTGAGCAGAATAAAGTGAGTGTTAATGAAACCGTCACCCCAGCTTATAATTTATTACATCTTAGAATGGGCGCCAACCTTTCATTTGAAAAAATTGACATCGGGATGAACCTTAGTTTTAATAATTTGCTGGATGAAACCTATATATCTCATCTGTCGGTTTTGAAAACCGACCTGATTCCCAACCCGGGGCGCAATATCGTTTTAGGTCTTAATTTTAAATTCCTTTAAACAATGTTCAGATTTTAAGTCGAAATAGGGTAATGTGAACATTGCTGTTTTTATTTTAAAAAAAAACTTTTATTCTTGGGGCAATTCCTAAATTTGATGAATCAAATAAAGAAAGATGGAAAAAAGACTTATTGAATGTGTTCCAAATATAAGTGAAGGTAGAGACAGTAATAAAATTAAGGCTATCGCCGAGGTAGTGGAAACCATAGAAGGGGTAAAATTGCTGGATATAGATCCGGGAAAAGCCACGAACAGAACCGTCATCACATTTGTAGGAGAACCTGAAAAAGTGATTGAAGCCGCTTTTCTTTTGATCCAAAAGGCTTCTGAGCTGATCGATATGAAAAAGCACTCAGGTGAGCACCCGAGATTTGGTGCAACTGATGTTTGTCCACTTGTACCTATATCGGGTATCAGTTTGGAGGAAACGGCTGTATATGCACATCAATTGGGTGACCGGGTTGGAAAAGAACTTGGTATTCCTGGTTATTTCTATGAAAAGGCAGCGAAAACAGAGAAAAGAATCAACCTGGCGAATTGCCGTTCAGGAGAATACGAAGGCCTTAAAGACAAGCTAAAAAATCCTCTTTGGGCACCTGATTTCGGACCAACTGAATTCAGTGAAAAAATTGCAAATACTGGTGCCATTGCTATTTCGGCCAGAGATTTCCTGATCGCTTACAATATCAATTTAAATACGACCTCAACAAGGAGGGCCAATGCAATTGCTTTTGATATCAGAGAAGCCGGAAGGATCAAAAGAGAAGGAAATCCATCAACTGGTAAAAAAGTACTTGATGCCAATGGGGAGCCCGTTAGAATTCCGGGAAAATTAAAAGCTGTTAAAGGCATTGGATGGTATATAGAAGAATATGGTATCGCACAGATTTCGTATAACCTGACCAATATTAGCATTACCTCCATGCATGAGGCCTTTGACGCTACATGTATAGCTGCTGATCAAAGAGGATTAAGAGTTACCGGTTCAGAACTGATCGGATTGATTCCTTTGCAGGCCATGTTGGATGCTGCTGATTACTATTTGATCAAGCAACAACGCTCTTTGGGCATCGCTGAAAGTGAAAAAATAAAAATCGCAGTAAAATCTTTGGGCTTAGATGATCTCAAACCTTTTAATCCTAAAGAAAAGATCATTGAATACTTGCTTAAGGATGAACAACATTCTAGACTGATTGACCTTAGTGCAGCAGCATTGGCTGAAGAAACAGCCAGCGAATCTATGGCGCCTGGGGGCGGATCCATTGCTGCGTATGTAGGTGCTCTAGGTGTTTCCTTGGGCACAATGGTTGCTAATCTTTCAGCGCATAAACCAGGCTGGGATGATCAATGGGAAGCTTTCTCTGCATGGGCGGAAAAAGGGCAAGTTTATAAGAATAAATTACTGTATTTAGTGGATGAAGACACCAATTCATTCAATCGTATCATTGAGGCTTTTAGGATGCCTAAAACAAGTTCTGAAGAAAAGACCATCCGTCAGGAAGCAGTGGAAAGCGCCACCAAATACGCTACTGAAATTCCCTTTCAGGTTATGGAAGCTGCTTATCAGTCAATTGAGGTTATGCAAGCCATGATGAAAGAAGGCTTACCAAATTCCCTTTCGGATGCAGGTGTTGGTGTATTATGCGCTCGGACGGCTGTCATAGGAGCCTATTTTAATGTAAGAATCAACGCTAAAGACATAAAAGACAAGGATTTTGTCAACAAGATCCTTGCAGACTCAAAGGAAATTTACAAAAAGACCCTCGAGGCCGAAAAAGTTGCTATGGAAATCATTGATAGTAGAATGTAAAGGAAATGTGAGAAGTGAGAAGTGAGAAGTTAAAAAGCACACATCATCGATCAAGGTTTTAAAATTATTGTACTAATTTAATTTGCTCTTGTCTTTTATTGACATATCTAAAGCCTTTGTCCCCATAAAAACCGGCCTCCTCCAGCATAATTCGAATATCTCCTTTCCATTCTTCAATAAAAACGGTTGTATTTAATTCAATAGCATAAACTGTATTAAAATGTAGCGGATAGTCGCCGTTTACAGGGACTCCTTCTTGAGCATCCCACATCCCAAATGTAGTTCCTGCACTATGACCATAAGTCCCAAGAGGATGTGTATAAATAGACGGACGAAGCCCCTCATCTTTTGCTTCTTTGAGAGAGGCTAAAAGAATATCGTTACCTGTATGTGCCTCTTTAAAATTCCCGGTAAAAATGTCCTGCAACCTGTTGCCTTTTTTAAAAGCATCCTTGAGATAACCCGGTACCTCAGTTTCTCCTTGATTAGGTACATAAGCGTGTTGCTGACAATCCGTATTCAACCCGATATAGGTAATGCCGAAATCACAGTGAAGCAAATCTCCCGGATATATCACTTTGCTATCCTCCCCTTTTGAAAAGGAATAGATATGACTTTTTAGTGCTTCCTCATTTCTCTGGACATCTATCGTTGGGTGAAACCAGGTACTCAAGCCCAATTCCGTTACCTTTTGACGCATCCACCAAACTACATCGTCAGTGGTTGTCTTTCCCGGTTCAATAACTGATAATGAAAAAGCCTCATCGATGATATCATGAGTAATCTGAACTAAAGTATTGTACAATTCCATTTCTTTTTCAGTTCTTGATTCAATCCATGCAATGGCCAGAGGCTCTGCTGACACCAACTTATCCTTTATGTCTTGAGGCAAAGCAGCTTTCAATTCCTGATAATCTGTCTGCACCAAACCATCAGCAATTGTGAAAGATTTTGAAATATTTATACCAATTTTTTTTGGATTTCTTTTTTCGATCAAATCAACAAGTGCCTTCCATTGATGAGGTTCTGCTTCCTTATCCCAGGCAGAACTTATATTTTTTCCAACATCATATCTCGCCACCGCTAGTTTTTCTATGGAATTATTTGTCTTATCCCTGTAAAATAAAATTATAGTTCTCCTTCTTGCATTGAGCCAGGTTGAGGGTAACATAGTTCTCATCACCGGGTCTTCGTTATATTCACGGGATATGATTAGCCACATATCTATGTCAGTCCTATCCATCAAGTCTGGTAATAAATGGTCAAATCTATCTTTGAGAATTTCATCTTTCAGTTCGGCTCTTTCGAATTCTGTCAAAATCTGAGCCTGAAGAGAAAGTGACAAAAAACTAAATAGAAGAAGTGCTTTTTTCATCTTAATTATGCTATTAATCTCTTAATTTTCCTGTAAAAACACTGGCTTTGGAATTATAAGGATTCCCAGAAGACCTTCTAAACGACACGAGCTGACCGCAATGCCATATGGCATCTGATATTGGTCCGTTAATTTGATTCCAAAATGGAAAAGTGTTGGTTCCATTTTTTCCTTTAAAGACCACTGTAAAATCATTCAAATTTTCGGATTTTCTATAAATATCAGCAGCAGTTTTCAAATTGTTTAAGGTCAATTTTCTCTTTTCATAAAAACTCAAATCTTTAAAATCATTGCCTTCATTGGTCCTGTGCAGTGCTGAATTTAAGATTACAGTGGAAAGTCCAAGGATATGATCAATGGTTTCTTCTGAAGTTCTGGCCTCGGATGAAGGTCTAAAGGCCAGGTCCTCCGGACTAAGACCCTCTGTTGCCCAATAATATCTGAATCCTAAACCATCTACCATTCTGGCTACGACCGCTCCTTGAGTATAGGTTTCCGGGCTCTCGGGAATCTCGTAATATGGTAACCCTTGGTTATGTTCTTGCGCCTGGCTCATAAATAAACTAATATTTAAAATTAACGTTAATACTAATCGATATTTCATTTGAATCACTAATTTTTAATTGGAGTACTCATCTTGTTTTGAAGACCGTATTTGTCATACAAATAAACCAAAGATGCCATCGTTGCAGCACCTAATTCAAGTTCTCGTTTATTCACCGCATCAAAAGTATCAATACTGGTATGATGGTAGTCAAAATAACGTTGTGAATCTGGCCTTAATCCAGCCAATACCATTCCGTCCTCTTTAAGTGGTCCGATATCAGCTCCGCTGCCACCCTTTTCAAAATAATGGATTAAATATGGCTTAAAAAGAGGTTCCCAGCTTTTGACCTGTTCAAATTCTTCATCACTGCAATCAAAGGAAAACCCTCTGGGGGTAAATCCTCCTGAGTCACTTTCGAGTGCCATGATGTGTTTTTCTTGATTCAATCTCGCTTCTTCAGCATATTTTCGTCCACCTCTCAAACCATTCTCCTCATTCATAAACAATACCACCCTGATACTTCTTTTAGGTCTTTGTTTACTAAGCTTCATTAATCGCAGGACTTCCATAGACTGGACAACTCCGGCACCATCATCATGAGAGCCATCTCCCATATCCCAAGAATCAAGATGCCCGCCTACTACAATAAATTCGTTAGGAAATTCTGAACCGGTAATCTCACCGATTACATTAAAAGATTCAACATCGTCATATTGCTTGCAACTTTGTTTAAAACTGAGCTTTAATACTGGATTCTTAGATAACGCTTCACTTAGTGCTTCTGCATCAATTGTACTGATGGCAGCAGATGGAATTCTTTGTGTTGGTGAGAGGTCACCATAAGTCATAGAACCTGTATGAGGGTATTTATCCAAACGTAAATTCATAGACCTTACTACTACTCCAATGGCTCCAAGCTTACCTGCTTCCATAGCGCCTGCATAACGCTGATCAACACAGCCGCCATACGCTTTAAAAGTCTCTATAAGGGTTGGCTCCATTGGGCGGTTAAAAAAAATGATCTTCCCTTTAACCCTATCAGGACCAAGATCTTTTAATTCCTGAATACCCTGAACTTCGATAACTTCACTGATCAGTCCTTCTTCCGGAGTAGCCACGGATCCACCTAAAGCACAAATATTCAGATCATGTCTTTGATCTTTTGAAATGAAATGGCCGGTTTCCTTTGCTCCTCTAACCCATTTTGGCACCATAACAGGCTGCAACCATACTTTATCAAGCCCTAGCTTTTCTAATTCAGATTTTGTATAGGCTACTGCTTTCTGCGCTCCTTCTGAACCAGACAAACGTCCTCCGATATTGTTAGAAAGGTGATCAAGCCAGGCATAGCTCATACCGTTGCTTAAAGAGTTACTGTAGATGCTTTTAACCGCCTTGTCATCCTCCTGAGCCTGCATGATCAAACCGCATAACAAGAGAGATAGTAAAAATTTTAATTTCATATATTTAATGTTTAATTAGTCCAATAATCCAACACAAGAACGTCCTCGATTAAAGGACTTAATACTTCACCAAAAGCTTTATGATCAGGATGTGGTAAATATTTATCTCTACCTTCCTCACTATCAAAAGTGAGCAAAAATCCATGGGTAAAACCATTGTTTAAATTTTCAGGAGAATTGTTAATTCCCCATTCAAATTCTTTGATATGCTCTATTTTTGAGGGAAGTTCTGCAAAAGCCTGCTCTACTCTTGCTATATCAGAAACCAAGGCTGTTCCCTTGAATTTAAACAATACAAAATGCCTTAATTTTTTCAATTTTTCTGAATTTTTAAATTCCTTATTCATATTATATTCCTGATATTTCTTAGCGCTTTGATCCGAACAAGAGTTCAAACAAAAAATGCTGAGAAAAGCACAGATCAAAACAATCGTCTTCATGCTATTTTTTTTCAATAAAGATACATTTCTATTCGATATATTTTAACAAATGTATATATTTATAGAAATCAATAAAAGACAAAGAAAAGAAAATAATTATTCACTTTACACTAGTACTGAAAGACTACTAAATCATAAAATTATGAAAAATATTAGCCCATTTCATTTAGCCATACCAGTTGATAACCTATCTCTTTGCAGGGCGTTTTACGGAAACGTTTTAGGCTGTGAAGAGGGAAGAAGTTCCGAGCATTGGGTAGATTTTAATTTTTTTGGACACCAGCTGGTGATCCATCAAAGACCCGAAACGGATGAAGCGCCCAAAAAAGTATATAATCCTGTTGATGGGCAAAACGTTCCGGTTCCACATTTTGGAGTGGTATTGGAATGGGATATTTGGCATGAATTAAAAGCCCTTATTTCAAATAAAGATATTCAATTCATTATTGAGCCTTATATTCGTTTTAAAGGCCAGGCCGGTGAGCAGGCCACCATGTTCTTTCTTGACCCGGAGGGCAATGCACTAGAATTTAAAACCTTTAAAAATATGGAGAGTCTATTCAGTAAATAAAATTTTACCTTACTTACTGTGAAATTCGACCAAGTTGGCCTCGTAATATTGTTCCCCTAGCTTATTGAGAAGCGCTCTGATGATATTTGAATCTCCGTCAATAGCCAAAGCGGAATAGCCTACTTTGTTTCGTTTACCCAAACGCATATCAATGATATTGATGTTTTTTGAAGCAAGTGCAGATAACAAGATCAATAAAACCCCTGGCGAATTTTCATGTTTGGTCAAGATCATTTTTGAACTCAAGGCTATTTTTAAATCTACTCCATCCATTTCATAGAGGTAAACACCTTCCCCATAAAAATTAGGTAATTCTATATCTTCACTATAATTGAGCGCTAAAAACGTATCCTGATCAGTACCATATACAAAATCTATGGCATTATTGACGTTGCCATTTTCTTGTTCAAGTGTTAAAAACGCCACTGCTGTACCATCATTATTTGAATGTAAACGAGCCGTTTCAACATTAACTCTTTCTGAAGCCAATGAATTAAAAAGGGAAGACAATACCCCAGCCTTATCCAGGTGTTTTGAAAACAAACCTTTCACCTTTGTTTTGTTCATTGCCGGAGTTTCATCCGAAACAGTCACAGATTTATTTCCTTTTCTGATTCTTACCGCGTTATAGTCCCCCATACCCGTGGCATTCTTATAAATATCAACAAACTCAGAAAATGAACCTCCAAAGGAAAAATCAGGGATAATTCTTCTACTTCCACGATGAAACCGTTGATTGAGCAATTCGATTCCCTTATTGAGAATCGTATATTTAACTTTTAAGTCATGGTCATCAAAAATGGTTCTTTTTTCAGGAATAAGTTTCGAAAAACTAACATATTGCTCATAACCAGCACTATAAATATAAGCCAGGCTTTCCTTAAAGTTAATGCCGTAATACCTAACATGATGTGTATCTGTACCCAACGAAACGGGTATCTGAAGCTCTAAGGCTCGCTTCAGTATATTTTGAGACGGGTATACCCCGACGCCTTTAAAATCTCCTGCCATATTTACATCCAGGGCCAAGTCTCTGTCAGCAATGATCTCCAATAATGTCCTGAATTTATTAGCAAGCGGATGAGAGCTTGTTTCAAAATTCTTCAATACTTCCGGCACTTCTACATTTAATTTAGGCAGGTCTATATGCCCCACTACTTGCATCATATCGCCAAAACATTCAATCATTTCGATCATCTCATTGATATAGCCACTCCAGTATGCTTCCAATGAACCCCTGCGTTTTAAAAGCTCAAGAGCCTCTTCTTTTGATCCGTCATAAGGCAGACCTTCAGGAGCAAAGTGCACCGAACCAATAACAAAATCGGCTTCCTCAGCTTGAAATATCTTTGATCTGCTCCAAAGCAAACCCAGATCCGCACCCATCCATTCCAGCTCTACTCCATACTTGATATTGATACGCCCTTCATATTTTTTGCGAAGATTCGCAATCCTTTTAGGGTAATTGATGTAGGATCTGTCGCCTCTTATAAACTTAATATTCGTATCCCTCTCTGCCTCATACCTGAAATTTGTCAACCTGGGAGAATGAATAATAAAAGTAATACTGGGATGGTTTTGCTCAATAGCCTTATCAACTATATCCTCTAATTTGTCAATTCCATGCTTCACATGATCATTTTCAGTTCCCGCATGAATCCCGTGGGTTTCCCAAATAAAATCATTCAATTTCTTCATCTTAACCGATCAATATTTGCCATTAATAATTGCTGCAAACATAAGAATTGCAGTGCAGAATTTATATAGAAAACACTATAAATTTACAATATCTTGAATAGCCATATACAGCCCTTATGAATTTTCCTGGAATCCTTTATTCTCGTTAAAAAATCATAGGAACCTCAATAAAAAGGATTTCAGTATTTTCATCGGCCTTGAGCATCAAACGATCAGTCTTCCAAACACCAACAGCATCCCGTGTTTCTAATGTTAGTTCATCAAGCTGTAATTTTCCGGATATCAACATCATATAAACCCCATGATTGGCTGATTTTATGTCATATATAAAGTTATTTCCTTTACTTAGATCAATTCTGGATATCCGAGTATCCTGATGAATCTTTAACACGTCTTCATTTTCATCCTTATAGCTATTGACCAGTACCTGTAAAGTATCCTTTCTGTCTTCAGGAAGAAATGCTTGTTGGCCATAAGCAGGGGCTATCCCATTCTTTTCAGGTATGATCCAGATTTGAAATAAGTTCAACATTTCTGTAGATGAATCATTGCGCTCAGTATGCACAACACCAGTGCCGGCGCTCATAACTTGCACTTCTCCTGCCGGTAAGGGAATCCATTTATTACTCATAGAATCCTTATGCTTTAGACCTCCATGTAATGGAATGCTAATAATTTCCATATTGTGATGCGGATGCTCGGCAAAACCTGCTCCTCCTTTAATGAAATCATCATTTAATACTCTTAAAGCCCCAAAATGTTCTTTATCAGCATCTCGATAATTTGCAAAACTAAATGAGTAATTCGCTTCCAACCAACCATAATCAGCATGCCCCCTTTGATTTGCCTTAAATAATTTTGCTTTCATTTCTCCAAAATTTATCTAATCTTATCTAATAATTCGTTCAATAGTTTTGCCTCTGCTTCAGTCAATCGATGCATATACATATCAAAATCTGTTATATTGATCCTGTCAAGAAGCGTCAACCCTTTTTTGGATATCTTAACAAATACTACTCTTCTATCATTATCACACCTACTCCTGTCGATCAGTTTTTTCTCACATAGTTTGTCCATTAATCTCGTCATGTTGGGAGACTTTTGGATCATACGCTCCTTTACTTCTGTGACGGTGATCTCCTTTGCTGAGCCTCTTAAAATCCTTAGAATATTGTATTGCTGCTCTGAAATATTATAAGGCTTTAGTAGCTCCGTTCCTATCTGGTCGAGCCAACTTGCCGTATATTTAATATTAAGCAAGGCTTTGACTCTTTGAGTTGGGAATGTTGAATTGATTTCCTTGGACAAATCTCCCATAATTAGAGGTTCTTTATGAAAATATCGCTTAACTGAGATAACTTTAGTTGTAAATCTTTATTTACAATAGCACCATCTTTGAAATTCTCGCCGAAAGAGGGAAAGGTCATCGATCCTACAATATTACCTCCGTTAAAAGGAAACCTGTTTAGAGCAAGATCCATTACAGATTGACCTCCTCTTGGACCAGGAGATGTACTCAATAGTAGCATAGGTTTGTTACGCCAAACCTTACCCTCTATTCTCGACAACCAGTCAAAAGCATTTTTAAATGCAGCACTATATGCACCATTGTGCTCTGCGAGAGAGATTACAATACCATCAGTATCTTCAATAACTTGATTGAGATCCTGAAGGTCTTGAGAAAAACCATGCTCATTCTCAACATCTATCGAATACAGTGGCAATTGATAGTCATTTAGGTCTAGCTTGGTAAGATGAACACCGTTCATTGCACCTCCTGCGTATTCAGCAAGCTGTTTATTGATAGAGTTTTTACTTGTACTGCCACCTATTGTGATAATTTTCTTCATATTATACGTTTTTTACGCTGAATAATTTTCTACCTGTTATGTATGAGGCTATTAATAATACTAAAGCAATGACTGCTCCCATTTGGTCTCCATCTCCTACCATATAATGTGCAAAAAATGCCAGTATAAATTCAAAGAAAAGCGCAGAATAGGCCCATTCTTTAATAGTGGATTGTTTTTGACTCAAGATGACTGCAACAGCCGCAATCTTAGCCGCAGCTAATGGATAAATTATATACAGTGGGTAACCAAAAGAAGTAAATAATTTCGATACTTCAGCATTGTTGAATAGATACATTCCAGCCGACATTAGAAGAAGTGCACTTAATAATCCAGTGCTTAACCAATACACAATTTTCGTTTTTTTCATCTTTTATATTTTTTAATTAGATCACAAATATACAATAAATTCTATATTAATTACCATGGTATATATTTACATGGTATATTTCACTATTTAATTAACCTGTATTTTGTATTTTAGCTCTTTATACTTGATCAAAATATAATGGATATTAACTTCAATATGAATGAAGACCACAATAAATTGCTGGCTTCCCAACTCAAGAAGAAACTAATCCTTGTAAAGAAAGGAGGCGGAACAGAAAGGATATCCAAACTTCACGCAGCTGGAAAAATGACAGCTCGAGAAAGAATTGATTTCCTGTTGGATGAACCGGAAAAGTCCTTAGAAATTGGCGCATTTACTGGCGACGGCATGTATAAGGATCATGGGGGTTGCCCCTCGGGTGGTGTTGTTGTCAAAATCGGCTTTATTAAAGGAAGGCAGTGCATCGTTGTTGCTAATGATGCAACGGTAAAAGCGGGAGCCTGGTTCCCTATTACCGCCAAAAAAAACCTAAGGGCACAGGAAATTGCTATGGAGAACAAGCTCCCTATTATTTATTTGGTTGATAGCGCAGGAGTATTTTTACCTATGCAGGATGAAATATTTCCTGATAAAGAACACTTTGGGAGAATCTTCAGAAACAATGCCATCATGAGTAGCATGGGGATTACACAGATAGCGGCTGTGATGGGAAGTTGTGTTGCCGGCGGGGCCTACTTGCCAATTATGAGTGATGAATCAATCATCGTTGATAAAACCGGGAGTATTTTTCTCGCCGGGAGTTATTTGGTAAAAGCTGCTATTGGTGAGTTGATCGAAAATGAAGAACTGGGAGGTGCAACAACGCATACTGAAATTTCCGGCGTTTGCGATTATAAGGCAAAAGATGATGAAGATGCGCTAAACATAATCATTAATATTGTGGATAAAATAGGTAGCCCTGAATGTGCGGGTTTCAACAAAATTGAACCAGTATTGCCCTTGGAGAAAGAATCAAATGTATTTGGGCTCTTGCCAAAAGAAAGATCTGCCCAATACGATATGAAAAAAATTATAGCCTGTATGGTAGACAAATCCGAGATGCAGGAATACAAGGCCAATTACGGTAAAACATTGATATGTGCTTATGCTAGAATAGATGGCTGGGCGGTTGGTATCGTGGCGAATCAAAGAAAAGTGGTTAAAAATGGGAAAGGCGAAATGCAGTTTGGCGGGGTAATCTATTCTGACAGTGCTGATAAGGCTACAAGATTCATTGCCAATTGTAACCAAAAGAAAATTCCTCTTGTATTTTTACAGGATGTCACAGGTTTTATGGTGGGTAGTAAGTCGGAACATGCCGGAATTATAAAGGATGGAGCTAAAATGGTAAATGCCGTTAGTAATTCAGTAGTGCCTAAATTTACTGTAGTGATAGGAAATAGTTATGGTGCTGGAAATTATGCCATGTGCGGTAAAGCTTACGATCCCAGATTGATCGTTGCCTGGCCAAGCGCTGAATTGGCCGTCATGGGAGGTGCTCAAGCCGCTAAAGTATTATTGCAAATAGAAACTGCGACTTTAAAAAAGCAAGGACAAAAAATAACCAAGGAAAAGGAAAATGAGATTCTCCAAACGATCACGGATCGTTACAAAAAACAAATTTCTCCATATTATGCTGCCGCAAGACTATGGACAGATGCCATTATAGATCCCCTGGAAACAAGACATTGGATCAGTATGGGTATTCATGCAGCCAATCAGTCACCAATCGAGAAACAATTTAATCTTGGGGTCATACAAGTTTAATAGATATGAAAATTTACAAAATAAGAAATCATGGGAAGAGCATTTGAATTTAGAAAGGCCCGAAAAATGAAGCGTTGGTCAGCAATGGCCAAAACCTTTACGAGAATCGGTAAAGATATCGTAATGGCTGTCAAAGATGGTGGGCCAAATCCTGAGACCAATGCACGATTAAGGGCCGTTATGCAAAATGCCAAGGCTGCCAACATGCCAAAGGACAATGTAGAAAGAGCCATTAAAAAAGCTTCTGATAAAGATACCGCCGACTACAAGGAAACACTTTTTGAAGGGTACGCCCCGCACGGTATAGCTGTTTTGATTGAAACAGCAACAGATAACAACAATCGTACCGTTGCCAATGTTCGTGCAGTTTTCAATAAATGTGACGGGACATTTGGAACCTCAGGTTCTGTGGTCTTTATGTTTGATCATACCTGTAATTTTAGGATCAATTCTGAGGGCTTAAAAATGGATCTTGAAGAATTTGAACTAGAACTGATCGATTTTGATGTAGAAGAAGTTTTTGAAGATGAAGATGGGATATTGATCTATGCTCCTTTTGAACAATTTGGTGCCATTCAAAAATACCTGGAAGAAAATGAATTAGAAATACTTTCTTCGGGTTTTGAAAGAATCCCTACAACTACTAAAGGACTGAGCGAAGAGGAACAAGCTGATGTAGATAAACTCTTGGAACGACTGGAAGAGGAAGATGATGTTCAAAATGTGTATCATTCAATGGATCCGAGTTAATTGATTTAGAAATAAGATAGATCAAACAAGCATCAATCATGAAACGATCTTACCAACTTTCTGACTTATCGGAAATAGCCCGATGGGTACTGGAATCATCAACATCACGTGTTTTACTCTTTCATGGATCCATGGGTAGTGGTAAAACTACTTTGATCAAGGAACTTACCCATCAACTTGGCGTTGTTCATGTTACGAGTTCTCCTACCTTTTCTTTAGTCAATGAATACCATTCTATAAATGATGACATCATCTATCATTTTGACTTTTATCGAATAGAAAATGAAGAGGAGGCATATGACATGGGAATAGAAGAATACTTTGACAGCGATGCCTGGTGTTTTGTCGAATGGCCGGAAAAAGTCCAAAATGTATTACCTTTAGAGTCGGTTGTTATAAAACTGACCATTAATCAGGATAATTCCCGAACCATAGAAATCAATTAAAATGTCCAAACAACTATCACCATTCAGCAGAGAAGAGCTGATGCCCAAGCCGGAAATGCTTGAAATTAAAAAGCATAAGGACGATTTGTATATTGGGATTCCCAAAGAAACGCATTTTGATGAAAAGCGAATTTGTTTAACTCCTAACGGAGTTGCTGCCCTTACTTCCAATGGTCATAGGATCGTGGTTGAATCAGGAGCGGGTGATGGCACAAATTATAGCGATCGTGACTATTCTGAGGCTGGTGCCAAAATATCTTATAATTCCAATGACGTTTTTGCCTGCAATATTATATTAAAAATTGAGCCGCCCTCATTGGATGAGATCAAAATGATAAATCCCCAAAGTGTTTTAATCTCAGCCATGCAGATCAAAACACAAAGTAAGGAATACTTTAAAGCATTGGCAGAAAAAAGGATTACAGCAATAGCCTTTGATTATATTCAGGATACCCATGGCATCTATCCTCTGGTCAAATCCTTGAGTGAAATTGCAGGTACTGCGTCTGTCCTCATTGCTGCAGAGATCATGAATAACAATAATCTGGGCAATGGGCTTTTACTTGGAAATATTGGTGGGGTACCACCGAGTAAGGTTGTAATTATTGGTGCTGGAACCGTATGTGAATTTGCGGCACGTTCAGCGCAAGGTTTAGGAGCCAGTGTTGAAGTTTTTGACAATTCACTTACAAAACTAAGAAGTGTTCAACACAAATTACAACACCCCATCGCAACCTCTACACTGCAGCCAAAGAATTTGACTAAATCACTTGCTGAATGTGATGTCGCAATTGGAGCATTAAGGGGTAAAACCAGAACACCAATTGTAGTAGATGAAACTATGGTGGAACAAATGAAAGATGGCGCTGTAATCATCGATGTCAGTATCGATAATGGCGGATGTTTTGAAACTTCTGAAATTACTACCCATAGTAAACCCACTATTGTTAAACACGGCGTTATTCATTATTGCGTTCCTAATATCCCTTCAAGGTATTCAAGAACGGCTTCTGTATCGATTAGCAATATTTTCACTCCTTACCTTTTAGATATTGGTGAAATGGGAGGTATAGAAAATGCGGCCAGATTTGACAAAAGCCTTCAAAAGGGTATGTATTTCTATCATGGAATTCTTACAAACAAACGCATTGCAGAGTGGTTTACTTTGCCTTTTACCGACATCAACTTACTTATTTTCTAGTCCATGGATGATATGAAAACGCGTTTTACGCTGTATGGAATTGGTTTCGGGATCGGAATCGTTCTCGTTTTCTTTTTTCTTGGTGGTAAAAAAGCATCCTGTAACTGGTTGCCTAATGACCGAATCCTAAACATTATCAGTCAAAAAAACATCACTTTTAGTAAGAATGTAAAAGAAGAACTTGCTTCAACGGAAACCGATAGTCTGGATATCATGCAGATTCTCGAAAGAGGAGAAATAGATTTCTCAAAAAGTCAGGTAAAGAACGAACCCTGTCGAAAATATTGGATAGAAGGATCTGTTGATCAAAAGGACCTCATTATAACGGTAGAATTATGTGATTCAACTGCTGTTGTGAAGACTTTAGATACAAAAACCAGAAAGGAAAAATAGCTCTCATAAGTTCTCATCCCCTCGGAACTGAAACCCTCACCTCTGAGACCTTCAGAAAAATGAAAAAAACAAATGCCGATACCCGAGGGTATCGACATTTATTCATAAACTAACCACAATATTTTTAATAGGAACTTACAGTACCTGAACCGCTTACCTTTATATCTTCGATTCTGGGTTGTCCCTTATACTTGATATCCCCTGAGCCTGAAACTCTGGCTACAATCTCCTTCTCTACACTTATTCCAATTGAACCTGATCCAGCAATCTTTAATTCTGCCTTTTCAGTTTTTAAGTCATAGGCATCTATGTCTCCTGATCCTGATACAGCCGCTTCAAATTCTGTAGCCTTTCCTGAGAGCTCAATATCTCCTGAACCTGAAATGGCTGATTTAGCTTTTTGAACATCCATCTCAACTTTAATGTCTCCAGATCCGGCAACAGCCATACTCAAGGAATTACCTCTTATGACATCTTTCGATATGATATCACCTGAGCCTGACATAGCCAAAGAATTAACATCTTTAAAATAAACTGTTATTGTCGTATTCCTCATTGTTCTGATGTTGGTGCCTTTTTTCCACCTGATCTTTAAGTTTCCGTTGTTAACTTCTGTAACTAAATATGGTTCCAGATTTTCTTCCACAGTTATGTCAAGTTTCCCTTCATCTCCTGCCACTAAAAAGACATCAAAAGAGCCAGATACGGCTACTCCATCAAAATTTCCTACATTTCGTGTTTTATTAATTGTTTCACCATTCCCTTTTACTTTTTGCGCATAAACACCACCCAGAGATAAGGTGAAAATAAATAAAATAGCAGCTGATTTTAAAATTAAGTTTTTCATTGTTTGGTTTTATTAGTTTTTATATAATTTTACACTTCCATATTCTGAGGAGATATCTATGGTAGCTCCTGAATTTTCTTGTTTTACAAATCCTTCATAATATTTTGAGGTCGATTTAACTGCTTTTTTCAAATAGGTAACATTGTCTCCTTCAATATCAAAACCTCCGTAACTGGACTTTCCTATAAAATTAAAGGAAATATCATTCTCCATACCGATCTTAATACCAGCATAATCAGAATGTATACGAACACTTTCAAATCCTTTCATTAATTTGTCTACTTTTATGCCCCCATAATCTGCATCGATACTCAAATTTTTATAGATGGTCCCAAGACGAATGGTTAGATAATCACCATGCCCATCAACATTGTTCGCTTGACCCACTTGCAGTTTCCCATAGTCACAAACAAAATTCAAATCTTCAATATTAACGAATTCAGAGTCTGTATAATCGGCATTTAATTCAATCTTTTTAGCCTTCTCTATCCTGAATTTTGAATAATCAGCATTGATACTTCCTCCATTCATTAATTCAATTTCAGACTCTGAGGTATAATCAATATTTATGCTGTTGTTTTCGTGGAAAAGGCTTCCGATCAAAATTTTACCATAATCACAATTGATCTCGGCTTTCCCTTTGATCTCATTCAAAGTAATGGTTCCATAATCATTATTGAGATCTACACTATTGGTCACTGGTACCTTCACTTTATAGTCAATCTGATAATTCATTTTGTTATTTGAATTATACCAGCCTTTAGAACTGTTCTCAATACTTGTTTTTGCAGAAACCTCAGACCTACTGTTCTCAAAATTCACAGTAATCTTAGACAGCCTATCGATCACTTTAGATTCACTATTACCACTTACAGTAATCGTTACTTCAATCTCTACCCTATTTTGATCCCAAGAAATTACATCAACATTTCCATATTTATTCTTTATAAGGAGCGAAGCATCCGCATTCACTTCATATTCCTTTTTAATGGTCTTCGTCTTTTCGTAATCCCATTTTCCTTTTATGGGGTTTGCCATACTCAACATCGGCAAAACCATAATCAACGCTATTAATAATTGTATTCTTCTTTTCATGATTTCTTATTTTATTTTATTAAACTCTATTTTCCTGAGGTACCAATTCTTCAAACTCCTCAAGTTGATCCATCAAATTCTGTAGGATTTGAAGCCTGTTTTGAAAATTTGTGATCATGGCGTATATAACTCGTTTATCAGCATTGCTTTCTTTTAGCTCTAAAGTAAGTTTGCGATAATTTGTTTCAAGTAATTCTAATTGTATAAAGGCATCATCAATTATTTTTTGATTCGCTGTCGTTTTTTTTGTCTTGATCACCTCTAATTCCTTTTGAATAGTGGCGAGATAAAAATTCTGGGTTTCTTCCATTTTAGGAGATACATCTGCCAATTCTATTCCTTTATCGATACTATTCTGATTGTAATTTCCCATCCAGTAACCAAAAAACATTAATACGGAAGCAGCAACTGCTAATACATACCAAGGTGTTCCTCCCTTTTTCTTAGGCTTCTCATCGACTTTCTGCAATCTTGCCTGGAATCTTTCAAAATGCCCGACATTTGGTTCAGTCAAATTAAATTCCTCTCTATTTTCCTTAAAAAAATCCTCTATAGTATTTTTCATAATCTTTCAATTTAAAACGGATGACTCCGTTAGTAATTTGCGTAACCTGCTTTTTGCTCTGGATATGGTCGTTCTACAATTCTCGTTACTTATGTTCATGATCCCGGCAATTTCTTCATTATCATAGCCTTCGATCAAGCTTAAATTGAGAATGGTCCGATAACTTTCCTTTAACTTACCCATGGCCTTTGATACTTCTTTTACTTTCAAATTGACGTAATCAATTTTTACGTCAACTTCCTCTTGCCCATTATCACTTTCAAGTTTTCTATCCACAACTTCCAAATTCACTTCCTGCAATTTATTTTTTTTCTTAATATGTGTCAAACTCCTGTTGATCACTATCTTTTTTAACCATGCTCCAAAAGGAACCTCCCCCTTATAGCTATCTAGTTTTGTAAAGGCATTTAAAAAAGCCTCCTGCATTACATCTTCAGCATCATAACTATTCTGAAGTATCCTTACGGCTGTGTTGAACATCGCCTTATAATACAATTCGTATATCTCAAATTGCGCCGTGGCACTTCCTTTCTTACAAGCTTGTAACAGTTCGGTTATATGTGGTTGTTCGGTTTGCAATGCTTCGCTTCTATATTAATGACAAATGATTTACAAAGGTGTTACACTTTGTGCTAAATAAATTTACAATTTTTTATAAGATATTTATTCTCAACAGAATAATATAGCAAAGAAACAACTCTAATTTTATTTTCAGATACTGCTGCTTGGCACAGGAATTGACTATTAGATAAGACGAGGGCAAGGTTTTAAATCTCAAGTCCCTCTTTATGAGATAATTGAAAAAAGATAAAATATACATACTTAATACAAGTTTGTATATATAATGTCAAAATGACTTAATTAAGGTATGAGCAGATCAAAATTTATAAATATTGACAATTTGTCACTTCAGAACATTTTGGATGAAGAGGCTGAATTAATTCCTTTAATGACACCTGAGGATGAAGAAGAAATGAGAAAAGAGGGCGTACCTGCCGTTTTACCCATACTTCCTCTAAGAAACACAGTATTGTTTCCAGGAGTTGTGATTCCTATAACTGCAGGTAGAGATCAATCTATCAAGTTGATCAAAGAGGCCAATAAAGGAGATAAAATCATAGGTGTCGTTGCACAAAAAAATGAAAGCACTGAAAATCCAGGTGGAGATGATATTTTTAAAATAGGTACAGTTGCCAGAATTCTCAAAATATTAAAAATGCCTGATGGTAACACTATGGTGGTACTTCAAGGAAAAAAGCGTTTTGAAATTGAAGAAGTAATTCAGGAAAAACCCTATTTAAAAGCGAAAGTAAAAGAAGTTGTTGAAAGTGTTCCGGCAAAAATGGATACAGAATTCAATGCAATTATTGACTCTGTAAAAGATATTTCTCTCAGGATCATTAAAGAAAATCCTAATTTACCGAGTGAGGCCTCCTTTGCCATTAAAAATATTCAGAGCAATTCCTTTCTGATCAATTTTGTTTCTTCAAATCTGAATTTGACTACCGAAGAAAAACAGGAACTTTTAAATATCAATAGTCTTAAGAACCGCGCTTTGGCTACACTTAAGAAAATGAATAAAGAGTTACAAAGGCTTGAGCTGAGTAATGACATTCAGTCGAAGGTGCGTGAAGACATGGACCAGCAACAAAGGGAATACTATTTGCACCAGCAAATGAAAACTATTCAGGAAGAGTTAGGCGGCGTTTCTCATGATGAGGAGATTGAAGAATTGAGAGCGTTGGCAACAAAGAAAAAATGGGCAAAGGAAGTTGCCGATACTTTTGAGAAAGAGATTGGACGATTACAAAGAATGAATCCACAGGTCGCTGACTATTCAGTGCAGAGAAATTATTTAGACCTTCTGTTGGAATTGCCATGGGAAGAATATTCAACTGATCTTTTTGACTTAAAAAGAGCGCAGAAAATATTAGACAGAGATCATTATGGTCTGGAAAAGGTGAAGAAAAGGATCATTGAGCATCTGGCTGTACTCAAACTCAAGGGCGACATGAAATCTCCCATCATTTGCTTGTATGGACCTCCGGGTGTAGGTAAAACTTCGTTAGGTAAGTCAGTAGCTGAGTCTTTGGGAAGAAAATACGTGAGAATGTCATTGGGAGGACTTCGGGATGAGGCCGAAATCCGAGGACACAGAAAAACATATATCGGTGCTTTACCAGGAAGGATCATTCAAAGCATCAAAAAAGCAGAAACTTCCAATCCGGTCTTTGTACTGGATGAAATTGATAAATTGGGTTCGAGTCATAGTGGAGACCCTTCTTCAGCAATGCTTGAAGTACTTGATCCTGAACAAAATTCTGATTTTTATGACAATTATCTTGAAGTGGGGTATGACCTTTCGAAGGTGATGTTTATCGCAACCGCAAACAGTTTGTCTAACATTCCATGGGCCCTTAGAGACAGAATGGAAATTATCAATGTAAGTGGTTATACGGTTGAAGAAAAAGTTGAAATTGGCAAGCGTCATTTACTACCTAAATTATTAAAGGAGCATGGACTTACCTCCTCTCATCTCAAAATAGGTAAAAAACAGCTTGAAAAAGTGGTTACAGGCTACACCCGAGAATCAGGAGTTAGAGGTTTGGAAAAGAAACTTGCTCAGGTAGTTAGATATGCGGCTAAATCCATTGCTATGGAAGAGGAATATAACGTCAAAATAACAGATCAGGATATCGAATCCATTTTAGGGCCTTCTCACATGGAAAGAGATAAATATGAACATAATGAAATCCCTGGTGTGGTAACTGGGCTGGCATGGACAAGTGTTGGTGGTGATATTCTTTTCATTGAATCTATCTTATCAAAAGGAAAAGGCACTTTATCGATTACTGGAAATTTGGGTAAAGTAATGAAGGAGTCAGCTACGATAGCCCTTGAATATATTAAAGCGAATCTAGAGGAATTTGGGATTGAATATGAGACGATCATTAATAATAATATTCATATTCATGTGCCCGAAGGTGCTACGCCTAAAGACGGACCAAGTGCAGGGATTACGATGTTAACTTCATTGGTATCAACGCTTACCCAACGTAAGGTAAGAGCAAAACTAGCGATGACCGGAGAAATCACATTGCGTGGCAAGGTGCTGCCGGTTGGAGGTATCAAAGAAAAAATATTGGCGGCAAAAAGAGCTAATATTAAGGAAATCATCTTGTGTGAAGAAAACCGAAAAGATATAGATGAAATAAATCAAAAATACCTTAGAGGATTGATCTTTCACTATGTCAATGATATGAAAGAAGTAATCGATATCGCATTATTAAAGCAAAAGGTTAAGAATCCAAGAAAATTGTCTTAAGCTTGATTTACATAGCTGAGGGTTGTTTTTTTTAAAATAACCCTCATTTTTTTTTCTTATATTTACGTGAACCGACAATTACAATCTTTGATTTTGTTTAACTAATGATTTTATACTTATAGTAATGCAACCAGTATTCGCATCTAGCTAGCCTTAGTGATTCGCAATCGATTGTAGTTGCCTTAGAATTTGACTTTCGTTCCTTTTACTTTTTTAAGAATAGGTAAATATGAAAATCAAGTAACAAGCCATACAGATGAAATCACTATATATATTCTTCCTATTATTTATTTCAACTTGCTCTTTATACAGCCAGAACCCAAAAAAATTATTTAGATCCGATTCAATTCTTGAATTGACCATTATGCTACCCTTAAAAGATGTGATCAATAACAGAAAGGAAAGAATTGAATATGATTCGGAATTGTCTTTTATCGGGGATGACGGAACAACTTACAATCATCAGATCAAGGTAAAAGTAAGGGGTAAAACTAGAGCCTTCAAGCAAATTTGTTCTTTCCCTCCATTGCAATTGCGCTTTAATAAGAAAGATACCGAAAATTCGATTTTTAAGGGCCAAAAAAAGGTTAAGTTAGTTACTCATTGTCAAAATGATAGGACTTTTATAGACTACATTCAAAGAGAATATTTAATTTATAAGTTGTATCAAAATATAAGCCCATACAGCCACAATGTAAGACTTTGCCGAATTAACTATGTAGATATAAACAAACCCAATAAGGAAAATATTCACTGGGGAATTTTAATTGAGTCAATAAGTCAAGTAGCCAAAAGAAATGACATGACGGTTTTTAAAGGTAAAATTAGAAATCAGGAAACCTTGGACAAGGATAATCTTGATAAACTTGTGTTCTTCCAATTTTTGATTGGCAATTTGGATTGGTCCATTACAGAAAGGCACAACATGAAACTTATCATTGGAGATAAGGGAGCCTTACCTGTTGGGGTTCCATATGATTTTGACTATTCGGGTATGGTAAATACGCCCTATGCACTTGCTCCAGTAGAACTTGACTTACCAGACGTAAGAACAAGATTATTTAGAGGATTTTGCAGGCGCAACGGATACGAGCAAACCATCAACTTTTACAAAAGTATTGAGACCGATTTATACGATGAGGTCAACAAGGTGAGCTTTTTAAGTGGCAAAAGCAGGAACAGCATAAATAAATATATGGATAGTTTTTATGAGAATTTGAACTCTGACAAATATGTTGACAAGAAAATTATCAGAGCTTGTAAAGTAAATCACAAACATGCCTATGAGTATGACTAAAAAAACGATTCAGCAGTCTGTATCTATCGCAGCATCTTTGATCTTGGCAATCACAATCATGGGATTTGTGGAAAATGCCGGGAAAAATTTGGAAATCCCTCAGAATGAATTAAAATATGAAGGGACATATGGTTTGTATGCTGAAAAAACAGATCATTTTAATTTCCGATGGATTACCGATTCAGAAGATATAGGTCGTTATGAAGTAGTCGATCAATCTCAAAAAGTCATCGCCACAGGTGAAACCAATTTGTCACGAACCCATAATATCGACCTCAACAAAAAGATACAAGGACCTTTTACTTTTAAATTCGGAGGTAAAAATAGTGCAATGCACCAGGTAGGTATCAAAAAAAACTTTAAGCAAAGTAAGACTTCATATAAAAGGGTTGACTCTTTGTATGTTGTTGGTGACGTTCATGGAAGATATGATCAATTGACGAACCTTTTGTTTAAAGCAAATATCATTGATCAGGATTTAAATTGGATAGCAGGAAGCTCGCATATCGTTTTTCTTGGGGATGTTTTTGACCGAGGGGATGATGTCACCAAAGTGCTATGGTTTATACATGAATTAGAAGAAAAATCAGCCTTGGCTGGAGGCAAAGTTCATATGGTATTGGGAAATCACGAAATCATGACCATGACCAAAGACCTGAGGTATGTAAGCAGAAAAGAGCGCAATATTGGTATCGCACACGGATTAACTTACGATGCCTTGTTTCATCCCATCAATTCATATCTGGGTTCATGGTTAAGAAGTAAAGTCTCTCTACTTAAAATTGATAAGATTGTATTTGCTCATGGCGGAATTCTAGATTTGGGTCCAATTTCTTTGGAGGAATTCAACAATACTGCCTACTATTATATGCAGGAACCGATGTATCTTGATGTGATGAAAGAATTTCCCGACAGCACGAAATATGATCCAAATCATTGGAAGGCCATGAGGTATTTTTTCTATAATAGAGAAGGACCTTACTGGTTCAGAGGCTATGTAAATTCGGATACCTTGGGCCCTCAATTAAATGCTATGCTCAATAAACATACATCGAAAATACATGTAGTGGCGCATACCACCTTGCCAACAATTACAGAAAAATATGATGGTAAATTACTGACAACGGATCTTGATGACGCTGCGACACAGTTATTGTTTTTGATCAGGAATAAAAACAAGTATAAAAGATATAAAATTGATAGTGAGGGACTTAAAACTGAATTATAATGAATAATTTACCCGTTTAAATTTCAAAAACATCAGTAGATATCATTTACGGATTTAACTTTTAAAGTTGAAAAATAAATTCCTACTTTTGAACAAAGTAATTCGGAATAATGCAATTTAAAAATCCAGAGATTCTATTTTTTCTTTTTCTGCTCCTTATTCCGCTTCTCATTCATTTATTTCAACTACAAAGATTTAAGAAAGAGGCTTTTACCAATGTTAATTTCCTGAAAAAAATAGAACTTGAAACACGAAAAAGTGCCAAACTAAAAAAGCTACTTATTCTTATATCACGTATGCTGGCCCTTGCCGCTTTGATCATTGCCTTTTCCCAACCTTACATCAACAAAAACGAAGGCCTACAGCAAAGAGAAAGTGTTATTTATATAGACAACTCCATGAGCCTTCAAGCCATGGGAGCATCGGGTATTGACCAGTTACAGGTCAGTAAAAATATACTTCTTGATAAATTGGTAGCATCAGGTCAGGAAATTAGCCTGATTACCAATCATAAAAATCTAAGTAAACTCGATCCTAAAAGTCTTAACAAAGAGTTGATTTCACTCGATTTTCATCCTTTAAAAAAAGATATCAATCAGGTGTTATTACAAATTAACAACCGTTATAAGGATAAAACAAAAACATTACTTGATGTATATTTAATTTCTGATTTTCAGCGTATTAACGATAATATTGATGTGAGTTTGATACATAAAATCAATGACTATAACATCATCGATCTTTCAAACATTAAAACTGAAAACATCTCTATTGACAGCCTCTGGATAGCTAAAAATGATGGAAATGAAATTTCCTTAACAGCACGTCTGAGCAGTTGGAAAATGACCGTAAATGATCTTAGCGTTTCACTCTTTCTTAATGAAGAACTTTACGGCAAAACAACAGTCTCAATGTTACCGGGGTCAAAAAAGGAAATTGAATTTTTAATACCTGAAGGCATCTCTAATTCAGGAAAGATTTCATTGACTGACCATCGCTTAAATTTTGACAATGAGCTCTATTTCCATATTCCCCAAAGGACAAAAAGAAATGTGCTTATGATAGGAATGCAGAATGACTTTCTGGAACGTATCTATCAAAAAAATGAGTTCAACCTGACCAAAACAACTTATACCGGGCTAGACCAGAGTATTATTCCTGCTCAGGATCTTATTATCATTAATGAGCTGGATAAAATTTCCAAACCATTGAGTCAAAGCCTTCAGAAATTTGTACAGCAAAAAGGTAACCTGGTGATTATTCCTGCCGGTGACATTGACTTAGGCTCATATAACGAGCTACTGCAATCATTCGAAGCCGGCGGCATTATAGATGCCTTCAAAGAAGCTAAAAGTGTGACCCGAATCAATTACGATCACCCGTTTTTTAATCAGGTCTTTGAAAAAGAAGTTTATAATTTTCAGTATCCTGTATTGACTGGTGGATATGTTGGTAGTTTTAAAAATGCATCTTCCCTCCTACAGTTTGATGACCTTACCGATTTCATATCAGAGATCAAGTATTTTGAAAATAAAGTATACTGGATTGCTTCTCCCTTATCAAGCCAGGGAAATAAATTTGTGAATTCTCCTTTGATAGTACCCGTTTTTTATAATTTCTCCGTTCAAAACAAAAATGACAGTGCCATATACCTTACCATTGGACAACAAAATGAGATCATTGTTGATCAAGACAACTCAGATGATGCTCCGATAAAAATCGTTCAAAAAGAAACCGAATTCATTCCCATGCAAACAAAATCAAGTGACGTCATTAGGGTGACTACGGAAGAATTTCCACTGACTCAGGGAATTTATGAATTACAGTCAAAAGGAAAATTTTTGCAAAAGCTTGCCTATAACTATAACCGAATTGAGAGCGATTTAAACTTTAACGATCTTAGACCTTTGACTGATGCATACAAAAATGTGCATCTTTATGATTCTTTAGACAAAGCATTAAAAGAAGGAAACGACCGTAATATTAATAAAGATTTATGGCAATTATTTATTATTTTTGCCTTGGTTTTTTTAATCTTGGAAATTCTACTTCAAAAATTTTTGAAGAACTAAATATTTTAGATGATTAGCATCAAAACAAGAAATAAATGAACATACTTCTCAGATCTGCCAAGATCATCGACGACAATTCAAAACACCATAACCAAAAGGTGGATATTTTCATTAAAAATGGCATCATTGCTGATATTGGAAAAAAACTCGACCTTCCTGGTAATTGCAAAGAAATAAAATTAAAAAACCTTCATGTATCCAACGGCTGGTTTGATACAAGCGTATCTTTAGGTGAGCCCGGATACGAGGAGAGAGAAAATATTAAACATGGGTTAGATGTAGCGGCACGTTCGGGATTCACCAAAGTTGCCTTAAACCCAAATACCCATCCTTTTATCGACAATAAATCAGCAGTTGAATTTTTAATCCAAAAAAGCAGTTCTTCAGCTGTTGATCTTTATCCTATAGCCAACCTCACTCAGGGAGCTGAGGGAAAGGAAATGGCTGAGTTGTATGACATGAAAAATTCAGGAGCCATCGCCTTTGGAGATTATAACAAATCTATTAAAAATGCCAATCTGTTAAAAATAGCCCTCCTCTATGCCCAGAATTTTGAGGGAATGGTGATGAGCTTTCCACAGGATGCGGGGATCGGAACGCATGGATTTGTAAATGAAAGTGAAAATACCACACGACTTGGTCTTAATTCGATTCCAAATCTTTCTGAAGAGCTTCAAATAGCAAGAGATCTGGCCTTATTGGAGTATACAGGTGGAAAACTACATATCCCGACAATCAGCACAGCCAAGGCCGTTCAATTGATCAAGGAAGCAAAGAAAAAAGGATTGAATGTTAGCTGCAGTGTTGCTGCCCATCACATTTTCTTAACTGACCAGGAAATAAAATCCTTTGATACGAATTTCAAAGTAATGCCTCCACTAAGATCTGAAAAGGATGTAAAATCGCTTATAAAAGGATTGAAAGACGGTACTATTGATATGCTTGTAAGTGACCATAATCCTATTGATATTGAAAATAAAAATGTGGAATTCGAAAATGGCTACTTCGGAACTATTGGAATGGAAACACTTTTTGGAAGTGCAAGACAAAAACTGGAACTGGAAGAAATCATTAGGTGTCTGACTGATAAACCTAGGAAACGTTTTAATATTCCTATTTCAGTCATAGAAAAAGAATCCAAAGCTGATTTGACACTTTTTGATCCAGATATAGAGTATGTTTTTGAAAAAAATGATATTTTATCAAAATCAAAAAACTCCGCATTTTTAGGTAAAAACCTGAAAGGGAAATCTTTTGGTATTATTTCAAACAATAAACTTGTACTTTCCTAAGTGTTAAGCGTTAAGTGTTAAGTGTTAAGTGTTAAGTGTTAAGTGTTAAGTTGAAAATTAAAGAGCGAAAGAAGAATAAAAATTAAAATAAAAAATATGCAAAATCAATCTGTACAAGACGGCAAAATTATGGCCATCATAAGTTATATTACGGTAATCGGAACTTTGATCGCCTTTATCATGAATCAAAGCAAGCATAATCATTTTGCTTCGTTTCACATTCGTCAGGCGATTGGCATTTTTGTGCTTGGACTACTTGTGAATTTTATCAATCGTTTTTCAAATTTTGATTTTCTAGATATGATATTGGGGATTGGTGTGTTAATTTTATGGGTTATTGGCCTTATCGGAGCAATTCAAGGTGAGGAAAAAAGAGTCCCCCTACTTGGTGATCAATTTCAGGAATGGTTCAGAAACATCGGTTAAAACTCATAGTTTAAAATACAGATTCAATTTGCATGGCGACATTTTCTTTAGAATACCTGATCAGACATCCTAAAACTCCTCAAACCAATCCTCCCCTCTTGATCATGTTTCATGGTTATGGGAGTAATGAAGAGGATTTATTCTCTTTCGCAGAAGAATTACCGGATGAATTACTCATTATCAGCGCAAGAGCTCCTTTGTCTTTAGGATTCGGAAGCTATGCCTGGTATACGATTCACTTTGATGCCAGCAGTAGCGATAAGTTTTCTGATATTCCTGAAGCCAAGGCGGCCTTAAAACTCATTGATGACTTTATCAATGAAATCGTATCGGCTTATGAGGTTGACAGTCAAAACATATTCCTTCTTGGCTTTAGCCAGGGAACAATACTGAGTACTGCCTATGCCCTTAACCACCCTCATAAGATAAAACATGTAGTAGCCTTAAGTGGCTATGTTAATGAAGAATTGATTCAAAAACCTCTTGAAAAAGAGAGTTTTAAAGACCTTGACTTTTTCGTATCTCATGGGTCTGTTGATCAGGTTATCCCTGTTGAATGGGCAAGAAAAACGACACCCTTTCTCGAAAAGCTCCATATAAAGCATAGTTACCAAGAGTACCCGGTGGGGCATGGCGTAGCACCTCAGAATTTTTTTGACCTCCACAGTTGGGTGAAAAAACGTTGCTCGACACCATAGATAGTATAAGTTTTCCATTGACATGTTTCCCGGTTAATTTTGTAGTTTAGTTCATATTTTTTAAAACCTTATCATGCATATCAAGTTTTCAATAGTATTGGTGATGACTTTACTACTCTCTGTTATTTCCTGCAAGGATTCTGTTAAAGATGATCTGCAACAGCTTCAAACCTTAAATGATAGTCTTAAAAAGATCTATGCCCCAGACAAAAGAGTCGCTATATACGATATCAGTTTGTCATCTGATGCAGATCAGATAAAGATTACAGGTGAAACCGATCAAGCAGAGGCCATTGCAACTTTGATTGAACTATTGAAAACCAATGGGGAAAAAATCGAAAACCTAACAAGGGTCCTTCCCGATTCAACTGTCGGACAATGGAAACATGCCCTTGTCAACAATTCGGTGGCCAATATACGCTCAACTGCAAAACATTCTGGCGAATTGGCCACGCAGGCCATTCTAGGCACCCCCTTAAAAGTATTAAAAATTGAAGGAGATTTTTATTTGGTCCAAACCCCTGATGGGTATATCTCGTGGGTCGATCATGGAGGAGTAACACTTCTTTCATCTGATCAGTATGCGAACTGGGAAAACGCACCCAAAGTTATTTTTACCAAAAGCTTTGGATTTGTTTATAAGCAATCGCACAATGATCTTGATAAAATCAGTGATATCGTACTGGGGTCACAATTGCTATTACTGGAGGAAAAAGGAGATTATTTTAGAGTTCAATATCCCGACAAAAGAGAAGGATATCTTAAAAAATCCGAAAGTCAAAAATACGAAGCATGGATCAACGAGGTTGAAGCCTCTGGAACCCTTATCGAATTATATGCCAAGGAACTATTAGGGGCACCATATCTCTGGGGAGGAACTTCTAGTAAAGGCATGGACTGCAGTGGGTTTACCAAAACGGTTTACCTGATGAATGGTTACGTGATTCCCCGAGATGCTTCACAGCAAATTATGGCCGGGAAAGATGTAGATCCTACATTAAAAATAGAGGATTTACAAAAAGGAGACTTGATGTTCTTTGGCAGAAAGGCAACCGACAGCACAAAACAAAGGGTAACTCATGTCGGGATCTGGCTGGGCAATGGCCAGGGTGAATTCATACATGCCGCGGGCAGGGTTAAAATGAGTTCCATAAATGAGGATTCAAGCTTCTATGATGAGTTTAATACGAACAGGTACTTAGGAAGCAGGCGTTATTTAGGAGAAAAAGACACACTTATTGACGACCTAAAAAAGCTTGAAAAGAAAACCAGCATTAAATCCTGACCAATTTATTCAAAGCCTCTCCTTTAGACTAATTCCACTCCCAGCCGAAGGAAGTATTAAAGACATAGTCACTATCTGCTGCATTCTCAACTGGCTGACTGTCATAGTTATAAGACAATCCTAATCGTATATAAAAATCAAGTGGCAGGTCATATTTCATATCAAAGTTAAAATCTACCCTATAACGACCACTTTGAGAAAAACTGGGATAAAGCGCTGCGTTAGTTCCCACGCTTAAATCTCCGATGGCATATTTACTAAAGCCCAATGCCACATAACCTTCCGTACTTGTTCGATCACTGGTGTCACTAGTGAAGTTTTCATTTGAATAGGCTAAACCTGCATTTGCCGAAAAAAACATAGTATTGTTCCTGACAAAATAATAACCGACACCTGCTTGATAGGTAGATCGTAATTTTAATAATTGCTCATCATTTGAAAGATAAATGGCCTTTGCCTGAACAAACCAATCATGAGGCAGGTAATACTCCCCTCCAAGTTCTGCATCCATTCTGTTGATATCAGCAGCCCCATCCTGACGGCTTAAAACCGTTTTATAGAGACCTCTGCCCCTCCATTTATATGCCAGATATGTAGCGCTTAGATTTGAAGTAATTTGTTTGAAATTATTGGCCTTCGTCATATTGATCCCCAGATCCATATCTACAGTAAGTCTCGAAAAAAAGCTCTTCCCAATGGGCTCTATAAAAACAATGTCTATTAGTGCGTATTCGCTGGCCCCTTCTTCAACGTTCAATACCACTATTTTTTCTTTTCCGGATATACTGTTAATATCCGTTGTATAGCGGTCTCCATCTCTTACAGAAATTATAAATTGTCGCTGACTTTTAATTTCCTTCACTTCCCCCCATTTGATCTTAAAATCAGAATCATCATAGGAGGTGCTGAACGTAAGGATACTTCGGTCCATTTTTTCAATAGTTCCAACTAATACGTCACTATTTGAAAGTGTTAAAGTGTCTTTTTGACCAAAAACCAATACACTTAATAAGATAAATATTGAAGTAAAAAGTAACTGTTTGTTCATGATATGGGGATATAAAGCAAATATAAAAAAACAAATTTTAGATAAAAAATAGAATCGGCTAAATCTAGCTAATATTGGCCCATATTGATCTATTCTTCATGATGTTTTCAAAAGTAATCCAAATAGTTTTATAATCAGGATCCTTGTGACCCAGCTCCGAATAAACCACCTGAGTAGCAGCCTTTCTTGCCAGGTAAAGCACCTTTGAATCCTGAACGATATCGGCTATTTTCAGATTCAAAACACCACTTTGCTGTGTCCCCATAAGATCGCCGGGGCCTCTTAGCTTCAAGTCTACCTCAGCAATTTTAAAGCCATCATTGGTTTCCACCATGGTTTGTAGCCTGGTTTTGGCTTCTTTGGTAAGTTTGAACCCAGACATCAATATGCAATAACTCTGATCTGCCCCTCTTCCCACTCTTCCTCTAAGCTGATGTAGCTGGGATAGTCCAAAACGCTCCGCACTCTCAATGATCATCACACTGGCATTTGGTACATTAACCCCAACTTCAATAACGGTTGTGGCCACCATAATCTGGGTCTCCCCTTTTACAAAGCGTTGCATTTCATATTCCTTATCTGCAGATTTCATTTTACCATGAACGATGCTTATCCTGTAATCAGGCAAAGGAAATTCTCTCGAAATACTTTCATAGCCATCCATAAGATCTTTATAATCCAGTTGTTCAGACTCCTTGATCAATGGATAAACAACATATACCTGTCTGCCCTTTCCAATTTCATCTTTCATAAATTTAAAAACAGCCAGACGATTACTGTCATAACGATGTATGGTCTTAATCATTTTCCTTCCCGGAGGTAATTCATCGATCACCGAAATATCGAGATCACCATAAACACTCATCGCCAGGGTTCTGGGTATTGGTGTCGCTGTCATCACCAAAATATGAGGCGGCAAATTATTCTTCATCCACATCTTGGCTCTTTGGGCCACGCCAAAACGATGCTGCTCATCTATGATCGCCAATCCCAGGTTCTTGAATAACACCTTATCTTCAAATAGGGCATGCGTACCAATAATAACATGTAAGCTACCGTTTTCGAGCTCTTCATGAATAATCCGTCTTTGCGCCGTTGTTGAAGAACCTGTTAGCAAACGTACTTTTAGTCCTATAGGGGAAAGCAATTCTTCTACTGCCTTGAAATGCTGATTAGCTAATATCTCGGTTGGTGCTATCATCGCTGATTGGTAGTCATTGTCTAAAGCGATTAGCATGCTTAGGACCGCAACAATCGTTTTTCCAGACCCAACATCACCCTGTAGTAAACGATTCATTTGAGCCCCTGTATTAAGGTCTTTACGAATTTCTTTGAGTACTTTTTTTTGAGCATTCGTAAGGTCAAAAGGCAAGTGATCCTTATAAAATCCGTTAAAATATTGCCCGATCTGATCAAACACAAAACCTTTATTCTTGGTTTTATTTGTCAGATTTTTAACCACAAGTTGCAGTTGAATAAAAAACAATTCTTCAAATTTTAATCTGTGACGCGCCTTGACTAACAGTTCCTGACTTTGCGGAAAATGTATATTAAACATGGCTTCATTCTTAGAAATCAATGCCTGCTCCTGAAGTATTTTTTCAGAAAGTGTCTCTCCAAATTTCCCTTGGGTCTCTGTAAAAAGTTGTTGCTGCATTTTCTGCATGACCCTATTGCTAATGCCTTTATTTGATAAAAGTTCAGTAGATCTGTAAACAGGCTGCATGCTTATTTTGAAACCCTTTTTATAATCACTGAGCAATTCCATCTCAGGATGAGGCATAGTGAACGCTCCATTAAAAAAATTTACCTTTCCAAAAATCACATAGGGTACGTTTATTTTAAGAGCATCCTGAATCCACTTTGTGCCTCTGAACCATACGAGTTCCATCTTACCACTGTCATCAGTAAACTGAGCTACCAACCTGCTACCCCTTTTTTGCTTCACTGATTTAATTCCTGTGATTCTCCCAACAACCTGAACATCAGCACTATTTATTTGCAATTCACTGACCTTATAAAACTTCGTTCTATCAATATATCGGTTCGGGAAAAAATTGGCAAGATCGGCATAAGTAAAAATCCCGAGCTCCTTTCCTAATAGCTGAGCCCTTGAAGGTCCCACTCCTTTTAAATACGATATGGACGTTTGAAAGTTTATGATAATAGTTTTATAAGGAATTGCGAAAATATAAAACTTAATTCTTTTCCAGATTCTTTACATTTGATTTTTTTATAATTCAATTATGCCATTAAACGATATCAAGGAACTTTTAGAAGAAAAGGTCAGTCAATATAACCATCCCAAATTTATTGAAAGTGACCCTATACAAGTTCCTCATAGGTACAACCTTAAAGAAGATATAGAGATCGCAGCCTTTTTAACGGCAACAATATCTTGGGGCAATAGAAAAATGATCATTAAAAACGCTCAACAACTCATGGACATTATGGGTAACTCACCCTATGACTATGTGATGGAATCAAAGCCGGACGTAAATATAAATTTTGTTCACAGAACTTTTAACCCAATTGATCTGCAATATTTTATCACAGGACTCAGGCATATATATAAAAATCATCAGGGCTTGGAAGCGGTTTTTAGCAAGAATACCACACCCGATAGTATCCAAAGCAGTATACATCATTTTAAAAAACTTTTTTTTCAACCAGAACATCCTCAACGAACCCAAAAGCATGTCTCTGACCCTTACAAAGGATCGGCAGCAAAAAGGATCAATATGTTCTTAAGATGGATGGTACGCAATGACAATATGGGTGTGGATTTTGGTATCTGGAATAGCATTTCCCCCTCAATTTTATCCTGCCCCCTTGATGTTCATTCTGGGAATGTTGCAAGAAAACTTGGATTATTGACCCGCAAGCAAAATGATGCTAAAGCGCTAAAGGAATTAGACGACAAACTTCGAGAAATGGATCCACATGATCCTGTAAAATACGATTTTGCTCTTTTTGGCTTAGGGGTTTTTGAAAAATTTTCTTAATAGACTAATCGAGCAGTCATTATTTTTGATCAATTCGTTTTAAGGGTGCTTCTCCCTTTGCATTTAATCCCTACCTTTGCGGCCTAAAATTCATTACTGATGCGTTTACACAGAAATCTTGTACTGGCAGTGATCCATGCGCTTGATCTTATTTACAATGAAAAGGAATATGCAGATAAGGTGGTTCAAAAAACCCTAAAACTGGATAAAAGATGGGGTGTTAGAGATAGAAAATTTGTGGCCGAAACCATATATGATATGGTGCGATGGAAACGTCTTTACAATGAAATTGCAGGAACAAAAGAGCATTATTCAAGAGACAATTTATGGAAGAATTTTGCGGTTTGGGCAATCTTAAAAGGAATTAAATTACCTGACTGGCGATATTTTGAAGGTACCCCTACACGGCGAATCAAAGGCAAGTTTGACGAATTGCAAAGCATAAGAAAATTCAGAGAGTCGATTCCCGATTGGATGGATGAGACCTGTGAGGCAGAATTAGGCAAGCGCTGGGATGATGAAATTAAGGAATTAAATAAACAGGCAAGGGTAATTCTCAGAACCAATACCCTTAAAACTACCCGAAAGGAATTGCAAAAATTACTTCAGGATGAAGAGGTATTTAGTGAGTTTGTTCCTCAAGCCCCAGATGCTTTAGTATTGGTGGAGCGTAAAAATGTATTTATTACCCAAGCTTTTAAAAATGGCTTGTTTGAAGTGCAGGATGCCTCCTCTCAACTGGTCGCGGCGTTTTTAGATGTGAAACCAGGTCAAAAGGTAATTGACACTTGTGCTGGAGCAGGTGGTAAAACACTGCATCTGGCTTCGTTAATGGAAAACAAAGGGCAGATCATTGCTATGGACATTTATGCTCATAAACTGGCAGAACTGAAGAAAAGAGCCAAAAGAGACGGAGCCCATAATATTGAAACAAGACCCATTGAGGGATCCAAATCCATAAAAAAATTCAAAGGTAAAGCTGACCGCGTACTCATCGATGCACCTTGCAGTGGGATTGGCGTATTGAGAAGAAACCCTGATTCCAAATGGAAACTCAATGCTGAATTTTTAAATCGCATTAGAAAAACCCAGGCAGAAATACTAGATCAATATGCATCTATGGTAAAAGTTGGCGGAAAAATGGTCTATGCTACCTGCTCTATACTACCTTCTGAAAATGAAAAACAGGTCGAAATATTTTTAGCCAATCACAAGGAATTTATATTGATCAAAGACAAAAAAGTATCACCAGCAGTTACTGGGTTTGATGGGTTTTATATGGCCTTGATGGAAAAAAAATCCTAGTATCAATTTAGTTTATTTTTGAGTGGATCACCTGAACGTCAAATATCTGTTTACTTCTTCAAGACTGGGATTCAGAACCTGGCACAATGATGATTTTGAGCAAATGACTTTACTGAACTCAGATAAAAAAGTCATGGAGTTTTTCCCGTTTTTACCTTCCAAAAAACAAACTGGTGAATTTATGCTACGCATGCAAAATCAATTCTCAGAAAATGGCTTTTGTTATTTCCCTGTAGATCACTTGGAAACCAATAGATTTATTGGTTTTATTGGTTTTTCATTACAAAATTTTGAAAGTGATTTTACGCCATGTGTGGATATTGGCTGGAGAATTGATAAAAAATACTGGGGAAAAGGACTTGCTACTGAAGGTGCCTTGGAATGCATTAAGTTCGCGAAAGACAATTTGGTGCAGGATCGAATCTATTCGATGGCTTCAAAAACAAATACAAAATCTATACAGGTTATGAAAAAGATAGGAATGACCTATATCAAAGACTTTGAACACCCCAAACTCGTAGCATACCCAACACTTAAAAAATGTGTTTTGTTCGCTATCAATTTATGAAGATAAAAACTCAGGTATTTTATTTGAGTTTAATAATTATTTATTGAATATTATTAACATTGCCTACTGTAATACAAGGTCAATTGATTAAATTTGCGTTTTTCAAAATCCAAAGATAATAGCAGTCAAATGATCTACTTTTTTACTCAGAAACAAACGGTATTTGCCGTTTCTTCTCCTTCAGAAATTGACGAACAAAACATTGAAAAACTAAAATGGCTATTCGGCAGTGCTGAAAAACTAAAGGAAAATTCCGTTACTGGTGATTTTATCGGCCCTAGAAAGGAAATGGTCAGCCCTTGGAGCACCAATGCCGTTGAAATTACTCAAAACATGGGGATTTCAGGAATCACTCGTATCGAAGAATTTTTTAAAACAAGTGCTGACAACCCGGTTTTTGATCCTATGATCCAACACCATTATAAACAACTTGATCAGGACTTATTCACTATAGACATAGCCCCTGAGCCTATCAAAGAGATCGATAATATTACTGCCTATAACAAAGCTGAAGGGCTGGCACTTAGCCCGGCTGAGGTCAAGTATTTAGATGATTTGTCAATTAAATTAGATCGAAAATTAACAGATTCTGAAATTTTTGGCTTTTCACAAGTCAATTCTGAACACTGTCGTCATAAAATATTCAATGGTACTTTTGTTATTGACGGAAAGAAGAAACCCCATTCTCTTTTCAAAATGATCAAAAAGACTTCTCTCGAACATCCTAACACAATCGTTTCGGCCTACAAAGATAATGTCGCTTTTATTGAAGGCCCGGTTATTGAACAATTTGCTCCAAAATCAGCAGACAGACCAGATTATTACATCAATAAAAAAGTAAAATCAGTTATTTCCTTAAAAGCTGAAACTCATAATTTTCCCACAACGGTTGAACCTTTTAACGGTGCTGCAACCGGATCAGGAGGAGAAATCAGAGACAGGCTGGCTGGTGGAAAAGGCTCCTTACCTTTGGCTGGAACCGCAGTATATATGACCCCCTATTCCAGGCTAACAAAAAACAGGTCATGGGAAAACATACCTGAAAGAAAATGGCTATACCAGACACCTATAGACTTATTGATCAAGGCATCTAATGGAGCTTCTGATTTTGGAAATAAATTCGGTCAGCCCTTGATCTCAGGATCCCTTTATACCTTCGAACATGAGGAGCATAATAGAAAATTAGGTTTTGATAAGGTGATCATGCTCGCCGGTGGCATAGGGTATGGAAAGGAAACAGACAGTCTTAAAGAAAAACCCGTAAAAGGCGATAGTATCATCCTTCTAGGAGGTGATAATTACAGAATTGGCATGGGTGGTGCGGCCGTATCCTCAGCCGATACCGGAGAATTTAACAAAGCCATCACGTTAAATGCGGTTCAGAGATCAAATCCTGAAATGCAAAAAAGGGTGGCAAATACCATCAGAGGAATGGTAGAAGGTGATGAGAATAAGATCATTTCCATTCATGACCACGGCGCTGGAGGACACTTGAATTGTTTGTCTGAACTCGTAGAGGAAACAGGCGGTCTTATAAACTTAGATGCCTTACCTGTAGGAGATAAAACCTTGTCTTCTAAAGAAATCATTGGGAACGAATCGCAGGAAAGAATGGGCTTGGTCATCCATGAAAAAGACCTGGATTATTTGCATAGAGTAGCTGATAGGGAAAGGTCCCCGATTTATGATGTGGGTCAGGTAACAGATGATTTCAGATTCACTTTTGCCTCAGAAAAAACCGGTGAAAAACCCATGGATTTTGACTTGGCTGACATGTTTGGCAGTTCTCCTCAAACTATAATGAAAGATAAGAGTCTTCAACGCACCTATAAATCTCTCACCTATAGTGCAGATGAAATTTATCAAGACACGAAAAATCTGTTGCAACTTGAAGCTGTGGCCTGTAAAGACTGGCTTACGAATAAGGTTGACCGATGTGTAGGCGGAAAAGTAGCCAAACAACAATGTGCCGGTGCGCTTCAACTACCATTGAACGATGCAGGGGTCATGGCGCTCGATTTCCAAGGACATAGTGGAATCGCGACTTCCATTGGCCATGCGGTGGCTAGTGCTTTGATAGACGAAAGAGCTGGTTCAAGAAATGCTATTGCAGAAGCTTTAACCAATATCGTTTGGGCACCTTTAAAGGAGGGACTGCAATCTGTCTCCTTATCAGCCAATTGGATGTGGCCGTGCAGAAATGAAGGTGAGGATGCCAGATTATATAATGCAGTGGAAGCTGTATCATCGTTTGCGATCGGATTAGGTATTAATGTCCCAACAGGAAAGGATTCCCTTTCTATGAAGCAAAAATATGCAGATGAAGAAGTCATCGCTCCTGGTACCGTTATTATTTCGGCCGCTGGAGAATGTTCAGATATCAGAAAAGTTGTGGAGCCCGTATTTCAGGCAGTTGAAAACAACAGGATCTACTATATAGATTTTTCTGAAGATGAGTTTCATTTGGGTGGGTCGAGCTTTGCTCAAGTCAGAAATGGAATTGGTTCAGATACCCCCTCTATAAACGACGCTGCTTATTTTAAAAGATGTTTCAACACAGTACAGGAATTGATTAAAAAAGATTTGTTACTGGCTGGTCATGATATTTCTGCGGGAGGAATGCTTACCACACTATTGGAAATGTGTTTTGCTGAGAATGAGTTAGGGGCAAATATTCACCTAGATGGATTTGATGAAAAAGATCCTACAAAGCTACTGTTCTCAGAAAAAAGTGGGATCATTATTCAAACTGCCAGGGCAACTGAAGTAGACGAAATCCTGACATCGAATGACATTAGCTTTCATCAAATAGGGACTGCCATTAATTCAGATAGTCTTGAAATAAATAATTTTGATTTAAGCTTTGATATAGCAACCTATAGAGATTATTGGTACAAGACTTCATATCTGTTAGACAAGGAGCAAACGGCAAATAATTTGGCTGAATCTAGGTTTAACAACTATAAGCAACAACCTTTGACCTATCAATTTCCAAAGAATTTTTCAGGAAAACTACCTGTTATTGACCCTTCAAAACCAAGACCTAAAGCTGCAGTTATCAGAGAAAAAGGGTCGAACAGTGAGCGTGAAATGGCGAATGCCATGTATCTCGCAGGCTTTGACGTAAAAGATGTCCATATGACTGATTTGATCAGCGGGCGTGAGACTTTAGAAGACATTCAATTTATCGGTGCCGTAGGAGGGTTTTCCAATTCAGATGTACTCGGTTCAGCCAAAGGTTGGGCAGGGGCCTTTTTATATAATGAAAGAGCTAATAAGACCTTAAGAAAATTCTTTGAAAGAGAAGATACTTTATCAGTGGGTATTTGTAATGGTTGTCAGTTATTTGTGGAACTTGAAATGATCAATCCTGATCATGACAAGAAACCAAAAATGCTGCACAATGATTCTTTAAAACATGAAAGTGGCTTTACTTCTGTAAAAATACAGGAGAACAACTCTGTAATGCTTTCTGGATTAGCTGGCTTAACGCTTGGTGTCTGGATATCGCACGGAGAAGGTAAATTCAGCTTTCCATATGAAGAATCAAAATATAATATTGTGGCTAAATATGGCTATGAGGGATATCCTGCGAATCCAAACGGATCAGATTTTAACACGGCCATGATGGCCAGTGATGACGGCAGACACCTGATTATGATGCCACATATTGAACGGTCGATCTTTCAGTGGAACTGGGCCAATTACCCTGCGGATCGCAAGGATGATGTAAGCCCTTGGATAGAAGCCTTTGTCAATGCCAGAAAATGGATTGAAAAATAAATCATAG
>CAZPHF010000003.1:41197-63960 GCA_964586115.1 uncultured Flavobacteriaceae bacterium
ATCAGGTCTTTTGTTTCTTCTTCTTGGCTGCCGGGAATAAAACATTATTAAGAATCAGCCTGTATCCAGGTGAATTTGGGTGCAAGTCAAGTTCCGTTTTAGGGTCACCAACCCTGTGTTGGTAATCTTCAGGATCATGTCCTCCGAAAAAGGTGAACATTCCCTTTCCTTTTACTCCATGTAGATACCTGGCTTCGCCATTCACATTATTTTGCCCCATGACCATCACTGTGGGTTTGATAAGTGCTGATTCAAAGGCCGTGGTCTGTCCCATAAACCCTTTTACCAGTAAAGTATGATTCTGGCAGAGCATACTGGGTACCATATCCCATTTTGCAGAATACTCCTTCAATTCAAAGTAATCTTCTGATTTGAGTACTTTTCTCTTTCTGGTGGTATCAAGATTTGAAAATTCATAGACTACCGGATTTCTTTCGAGTAAAAAATCATTAAAAGCAAAAGTTTGTTCATAATCTAATTTATTCTGATAGCCTCTTTCGGAAGGATCTCCATCAAACATGACCTCGCATATATCAACACCTTGAGCTGCAAGCGCGATATCAAAACTATCTGTCGCCGAACACATGGCAAACATAAAACCTCCTCCAAAAACATAATCACGGATCTTTAACACCACATCCAGTTTTTGTTGAGACACCTTTTGATACCCCATCTCCTGAGCCATTTTCTCAGCATTTACTTTGCTTTCTATATACCAGGGTGCTGTTCTAAAAGCCCCATAAAATTTACCGTACTGCCCGGTAAAGTCCTCATGATGAAGATGAAGCCATTCATATAAAAGGAGTTTGTCTTCCAATACCTCCTGATCATAGATAATTTCATATGGAATCTCTGCATATTGGAGTACCATGGTAACGGCATCATCCCATGGTTGTTTACTCTTAGGAGAGTATACGGCGATTTTGGGAGCCTTTTCTAAAACTACAGCTTCCATATTTTGAGAAGGACTGGCAATATATTCTATGATTTTTAGTGTTTCAGCTTCCGAAATAATTTCAAAAGAAACCCCTCTTATGGTACATTCACGCCTGAAATCTTCATGATCTTCCAAAAGAAACGATCCTCCTCGATAATTCAAAAGCCACTGAACTTTTCTCCCTTGTATAAGGGATTGATAAGTAATTCCGTAAGCCTTAAGATGGTTTGACTGAGATTCCTCATCCATAGGAATCAGCAGATAGGAGGCAAAAACAGTAGAGTTCATCAACAAAAATACAACCAAACAGTAAAAGAGTTGATTTGAGTAAAGCACCTTCCTTAAATACATGTGTTTATAACTGCTGTTTATTAGAACGGGACATCATCGTCATTTTCTATTTTTCCAAACGCATCATTGGCGCTGGTAAAACTGCTAGGAGAAATTTGCCCGGTATTCATAGAAGATTGGAATTCTGTTTCAAAACCCTCATCCAAATTGGCAAATTTAGCCAGTCTTCCGATAAACTTCATTCGGATGTTTTCCAATCCACCATTACGGTGTTTTGCAACGATAAATTCTGCCTGCCCATCGCAGGGAGTTCTTTCGTCATCATCCCATTCGGTAACACCATAATATTCAGGCCTATAGATAAAAGATACAATATCTGCATCTTGCTCAATAGCTCCGGATTCTCTAAGGTCAGAAAGCAATGGACGTTTACTCCCACCCCTGGTTTCTACTGCCCTTGATAACTGAGACAAGGCAATCACCGGCACATTTAATTCTTTGGCCAGCGCTTTTAAGTTTCTGGATATGGTTGAGATCTCTTGTTCACGATTTCCTCCGCCCTTATTCGTAGACCCGGCCGTCATTAGTTGAAGGTAATCAATGACTACACATCGCACATTATGCTGGGATACCAGTCTTCTTGCTTTGGCTCTAAGATCAAATACTGACAACGAAGGAGTGTCATCTATAAAGATTGGAGCGTCAGACAGTTTTTTTACTTTTACATTCAAAGCCTCCCATTCGTATGTCTCAAGGTTACCTTTTCTTAATTTTTCAGAAGAAATCCCAGTTTCACTGGAAATCATCCTTGTGATTAATTGCACCGATGACATTTCTAATGAGAAAATAGCTACTGGCATATCAAAATCAATGGCCATATTCTTTGCCATTGACATTACAAAAGCCGTTTTACCCATACCAGGTCTAGCTGCGAGTATCACCAAATCAGAAGGTTGCCACCCTGAAGTAAGCTGATCCAATTTACTAAACCCCGAAGGAACTCCACTCATCCCTTCCTGATTCGAAATTTCTTCTATCTTTTTCAGGGCCTGAGCCACCAAATTATGTGCAGCCTCTGAACTTTTCTTTAAATTCCCTTGGGTAATATCGAAAAGTTTCGTCTCAGCTTCATCAAGTAAATCAAATACATCTATGGTTTCATCATAAGAACTGGTAATGATCTCGCTGGATATACTAATTAATCTTCTTTGGATATATTTTTGGAGAATAATTCTCGCATGGAACTCAATATGTGCCGCCGAGGATACTTTTTGACTTAAATTGATCAAATAGAAATCTCCACCGATGGCGTCAAGCTTCTCATTCTTTTTTAACTGATTGGATACTGTTAAAAGGTCAATGGGTTCAGAATTTTCAAAAAGCTTAAAAATAGCATCATAAATAAATTGATGCGCTGGCTTGTAAAATGCTTCACTATGAAGAATATCAATAACATCGTCCACCCCCTTTTTATCGATCATCATAGCCCCAAGAACAGCTTCTTCAAGGTCTAAAGCCTGCGGTGGTATTTTACCCTGTTCAAGGCTAATGATCGTTCCTTTCCCCTTCTTATTATATGATAATGATTTCGCTGAATCCATGCGGCAAATGTAAATGTTTAGGGATGTAAACCTTAGCTAAAGGCATATTTAAAGTTAACAATTATTGTTAACAAGAGAATATATGTTAATAAAACAGGTCTAATAACCAAATTCCATTCTTGTACCTATAACTACGTTTTCAGGCCTTCCAGAATTATGAAAAACTTAATAAATTAATTTGCAATTCTTTAGCAATTTCTGAACTACAATTTTTAAGCTAACTAATACAAAAAGTAAATTGTAATTGTTGTTAATAATTTGTTCTTTTGTTCAGAATAATAAGCTGCAATGTATAAAGAAAAAAGAAATATAGTATTAACGATTTTCCTTTTTTTCCAAATTGGAATTGTAGCTTTATTATCACATTTCCCATCAATTATTGATAAATATTACGTTAACGGTGTTTACCCTATCATAGCCAATACTTTAAGGTTTTTATTTGGATGGATTCCATTTTCTGTAGGAGATATCATATATGCTGTTCTCATCTTTTTGATTCTCCGATTTCTAAAGCAACTATTGATCAATAAATCCAAGAACAGGCGCGCATTGATTTTTCAGTTTTTTGCCGGAATTTCCGTTTTTTATTTTTGCTTTTATCTATTTTGGGGTTTGAACTACTCACGCAGTCCTTTGTCAAAAACACTTGGTCTTGAACAGGAAGCTTTTGATATACATCAACTCGAAATAATTACGGGTAAAATTCTTTTCAAAACCCAACGGCTGCAAAGACAATTATCATCTCATGATACAGTAGCCGTTAAGGTGCCCTATTCAAAGAAAAAAATCATAGAGCTTACAAAATACGGCTACCAGGAACTTAGTGATCAATTATCTAGTATGACTTATCAGAGACCTTCGATCAAAAAATCACTTTTTAGCTTACCCCTTACTTATATGGGTTTTTCTGGCTATTTGAACCCCCTCACTGGTGAAGCACAGGTAGATCACTTGATTCCAAAAATAAACCTTCCCTTTACCTGTTCACATGAAGTTGCTCACCAACTGGGAATTGCCTCAGAAAATGAAGCGAATTTTATTGGATTTCTAGCATCTGCGCACCATAAGGATCCATATTTTCAATATGCTGCCCATTTACTTGTATTGCGCTATGCCCTTTTCGATATTCGAAGATATGACAACGATCTTTTTAAAACCTATCTTGATAAGGTACCCATAGGAGTCCTTAAAAACATTAGGGAATCAGATGAATTCTGGAAACAATATGAAAATCCTGTTGAGCCCTTTTTTAAATCCTTTTATGATCATTACCTAAAATACAACCAGCAAAAAGATGGTTTGGAAAGCTATAACCAAATTATGGGGCTTGTCATTTCTTATGACAAAATATACACATTGGATTTTAATTGATACATTTGAATCCAAAATTTCCTACACTTATGAAAAAAATAGTTGCCTTTGTTTTCATGTTGCAGTTTCTCACTGTGTCTGCACAAGAGTACTTTCCTAAAAACGATGGAGTCAAATCCGAAAATCAAAATTATACCGCATTTATCAATGCTGAAATTCATATCACTCCTGATCAGGTGATTAAAAATGGCACCCTTTTGATACAAAATGGTAAAGTCGTTGAATCAGGATCTGGTATAAGCATACCCAAAAACACTGTCATTGTCGATCTCAAAGGAAAAAGTATTTATCCTTCATTCATAGATGTATTTTCTGATTTTGGTATCAAACTACCGAAAGTTTCTAAAGAGAGGTCTCGTGTTGCCCAATATGACAGTAAAAGAGAAGGTTATTATTGGAACGAACATGTTATGCCTGAGAAAGAAGCTACTGCTGAATTTGATTTTGACGAGAAAAAGGCCAAAGAATTGCTTAAAGAAGGTTTCGGCGTGGTCAATACCCATGTTCAAGATGGAATTGTCAGAGGAAGTGGCTTGATGGTTGCTTTGAATCCGCATGGAACTGACAATGAGCGAATCTTATTGCCAAAATCTGTACAATACCTGTCATTTGAAAAAAGTAAATACAATAAACAACTATATCCTAATTCATTAATGGGGAGTATGGCTTTGATTAGACAAATGTATCACGATGCTTCTTGGTATTCAAAGGGCTCTTCCTTAACTAGAGATCTTTCTCTAGAAGCTTTGGAACAAAACAAGAATTTAACCCAAATTTTTTACGCGGGTAACAAAGGAAATGACCTGCGAGCACATCAAATTGGGGCATCTTTCGGAATAAACTATGTCATCTTTGGAGGCGGTAATGAATATGAATTAATTGAAGATATCAAATCGACCAATGCCACCTATATTCTTCCTTTAAATTTTCCGAAAGCATATGATGTGGAAAATCCATTTGAAGCTGAGCGACTTAGTTTAGCAGATATGAAAGATTGGAATCTGGCGCCCACAAATCCCGGTGTCATGGCAAAGAACAATGTTACTTTTGCTCTTTCTACACATGGATTAAAATCGATGAGTGAATTTAAAAAGAACCTTCAAAAAGCGATCTCATATGGTCTTGATAAAAAGGTTGCTTTAGCAGCTTTGACAACCGTCCCGGCTGGCATTCTTAACAAGAAAGATGAACTTGGGCATTTAAAACAAGGGGCTTTTGCTAATTTCCTGATTACCTCAGGAGATATTTTCGATGAAAAAACAGTGCTTTATGAGAATTGGGTGCAGGGAATGCCCTATACAATCCATTCTCTCGATCTCAACAATATTGATGGAAACTACCTCTTGACCTTTGATCAAAATAACTTTGAACTATCTGTTAAAAATTCTTTGACTAAACCTAAAATTACCCTTAAGAAAGGTGATAAAACCATAACAAACAAATCTGTATTTAAAGAAAATTGGCTCAGTATCAATTTGAAAGCCAATGCAGATTCAAAAGAATTCATTCGCTTATCGGCAAGGGTCGATAACGCCGAACTTATTAAGGGAGAAGCAATTCTTTCTAATGGAAAAAAAATAAGTTGGACTGCTAAAAAAACACCTGATACAGTTCCTGACAAAAAAACAAAAGAAGAGAAAACACCTTACCTGTCTCCCGTTTATTTTCCAAATAATGGCTACGGCTTTGAAGAAGCTCCAGAACAGCAAACCATATTATTCAAAAATGTAACCGTATGGACCAATGAAAATGAAGGCATTCTAGAAAATACGGATGTATTGATCAAGGATGGGAAAATTTCTAAAATAGGGAAAGACCTGAATTCTGGTAATGCTTTAAAAATCGATGGAACAGGTAAGCATTTAACTTCTGGAATCATTGATGAGCACTCACATATTGCTACCATTTCAACCAACGAAAGTGGCCATAATTCGACCGCTGAGGTGAGTATGGAAGACGCCATTAATCATGAAGATATTAATATCTATCGCAATTTGGCTGGAGGCGTAACAGAAGCACAAATCCTCCATGGCTCTGCAAACCCGATTGGGGGTAGATCTGCCATTATTAAATTGAAATGGGGGGAAACTTCAGGGAATATGATTGATAAAAAGGCCCCCAAATTTATCAAGTTCGCTTTGGGTGAAAATGTAAAGCAATCAAGAAGTAGCGGTTCTTCAAGATTTCCTCAAACCAGGATGGGAGTTGAACAAGTGTATCAGGATTATTTTCAAAGAGCCAAAGAATATGATGCTGTAAAAAAATCCGGAGCGCCATACAGAAAGGATATTGAAATGGATGTTCTTGCTGAAATACTAAACGAAGAACGGTTTATTTCCTGTCACTCTTATGTTCAAAGTGAGATCAATATGCTGATGAAGGTGGCTGACCACTTCGATTTCAGGGTAAATACATTTACCCATATTTTGGAAGGTTATAAAGTTGCTGACAAAATGAAAGCACATGGTGCCGGAGGCTCTACATTTAGTGATTGGTGGGCTTATAAATATGAAGTGAATGATGCTATTCCTTATAATGCGGCTATTATGCACAGTCAAGGGGTCGTAACTGCTATTAATTCTGATGATGCCGAAATGAGTAGAAGATTGAATCAGGAAGCTGCCAAAACAATAAAATACGGAGGTGTTAGCGAAGAAGATGCCTGGAAGTTTGTCACACTGAATCCTGCTAAACTATTGCATATTGATGACAGAGTTGGAAGCGTAAAAGTGGGGAAAGAAGCTGATTTGGTATTATGGACGGATCACCCTTTGTCAATCAATACCAGAGCTGAAAAAACCCTTATTGAAGGTAAGATTTACTTCGATCTTGAAAGAGACGCTCAAATGAGAAGTCGCATTCAACAAGAAAAAAGTCAACTGATCAATCTTATGCTTGCTGAAAAAAGTAAAGGAAGTCCTACCCAAAAACCTAAAAAGAAAGAAAATAGAATCAATCACTGTGATACGGTAGATTTTTAAAAAAATATATTCCATGAAAAATATTTATATCATTACTAGTTTTATGCTATTCTTCAGCTTAAGTCAGGTCAAGGCCCAACAGACTCCGGCGGTTTTACAGAGTGAAACAATAAGTATAGTTGGTGCTACCGCCCATATTGGTGATGGCTCCGTTATTGAGAATGCCACTATTATTTTAGAGGGAGGCTTGATCCAAGAAATAGGTGAAAGTAGCACAATAGAAGCACAAGGCACTGTCATTAACGCTGAAGGTCAACATGTATATCCAGGCTTTATTATGCCAAATTCTACTTTGGGCTTAGGAGAAATTGATGCCGTTAGGGCAACCAGAGACTTTGATGAATTGGGTAGTTTACTTCCCCATGTGAGGAGTTTAATTGCGTATAATGCGGAATCGAAGGTTGTAGAAAGCATGAGGCCCAATGGCATATTACTTGCTCAGGTAACTCCGAGAGGTGGAAGAATTTCCGGAACTTCATCTATAGTACAATTGGATGCATGGAACTGGGAAGATGCTGCTGTTAAGGTAGATGATGCCATACATATCAACTGGCCAAGAAGTTATAAATATAAATATGCTTCTTTCGGACGGATAATCATTTCCGAAGAAAATAAGGACTATCAGAAAGAAGTGAACGAACTAAAAACTTTTTTATCCAATGCGAAGGCATATAAAAAAGATGGGGCAACCAAGAAGAACCTGCCTTTCGCAGCATCTCAGGGGATTTTTAATGGAAAACAAAAAGTATTTGTGCATGTTTCAAAACAAAAAGGAATCATAGACGCTATTGCTTTGATGAAATCCATGGGAGTTGATGAAATAGTAATTGTTGGTGCTGATGAAGCACATCAAATCATGGAGTTGATCAAAAGTGAAAACGTTTCGATTGTTTTTAAAAGGGTTCATTCACTTCCAAATAATGAAGATGACGATTATGACCTACCTTATAAAAACGCTGCCACATTGTTCAAAAACGGTATCTTAGTAAGTCTTGAGAACAGTGGAGACATGGAAAGAATGAATGGGCGTAATCTTCCTTTCTACGCAGGCACAACTACCGCCTATGGACTTTCTTTTGAAGAAGCTTTGCAATTAATCACTTTGAATGCCGCAAAGATCTTAGGTATAAATGAAGAATACGGGTCTTTAGAAAAAGGAAAAAGCGCCACCTTATTTATCAGCCAGGGAAACGCACTTGACATGAGAGGAAACATGCTGTCTCAGGCATTTATAGATGGTCGAGAGATCAGCCTTGAAACGCATCAGACAGTATTGTGGAAACGTTATATGGATAAATATTCACAGGCTGCAAAATAAACATTAAAGCCATTGATTTAATCTTTTAAATTTATTTCATGACAAAGGAAATTACAAGCCTGCAAAATGATCTTGTCAAGGAAATCATTCAATTACAGGAAAAATCAAGAATTAGAAAACAAAAGGGACTCTTCGTTATCGAAGGTCACAGAGAAATTTCTTTAGCTGTTGAAGGAGACTATAAGATCAATTATTTGCTGTTTTGTGAAGAGATCATCACTGAAAATGTGTTGGATCAGATACTAGCAACCTACCCTGGCATACAACCTGCTTTAGTCAAGATCTCATTAAAAGTATACCAAAAAATTGCACATCGAAAAACTACTGAAGGAATTGTTGCGATTGCGGTTTCTAAAAATTTGTCATTAAGTGAGTTATCACTAAGTGACAATGCTTTAATTCTAGTCGCTGAAGCTTCTGAAAAACCAGGGAATATTGGGGCCTTACTAAGAACTGCAGATGCTGCTCATCTCGATGCAGTAATTATTGCGAATCCAAAAACTGACTTGTATAATCCCAATATTATCCGATCAAGTGTGGGCTGCGTGTTCACCAATCAAATAGCTTTTGGAAGTACAGATGAAATTTTAAGTTTACTCCGTGAAAAACAGATCAATATCTTCACTGCGGCATTAGACGAACGCAGTGTTCCGTATCATACAATAGACTACACACAGCCATCTGCAGTTGTAGTTGGAACCGAAGCAACCGGATTAAGTGAACAATGGCTTCAAAATACGACTGAGAATATTATTATTCCTATGCAAGGTAAAATTGACTCTCTAAATGTTTCTGTTTCAGCGGCAATTGTTATTTTTGAAGCAAAAAGACAAAGGGGCTTTAAACTTTAAGTTTACTTTCCATTCATAAACCCACTTAAATAAATAATGAGTCCACAATTTTTATTTTATATTATTATCGGTATTCTTCTTCTGAATTTTGTAATTGATAGTTACATTAATTATCTCAATGCAAAACATTTTAACGATCAGATTCCAGAGGAGCTAAAAGACGTATACAACAAGGATGAGTATTTTAAGTCACAAGCCTACAAAAAAGAGAACTACCAATTTTCACTGATAACAAGTAGTTTTACCTTGATACTCACCATGTGCTTCTTTATTTTCAAGGGTTTTGCCTGGATGGATGAGTTTGCACGCAGCTTTAGTGAGAATGAAATCAGCGTAGCTCTTATATTTTTTGGTGTCATCATGATAGGTAGTGATATCTTGAACACCCCATTTGCCTATTACCATACTTTTATGATTGAAGAAAAATTTGGGTTTAATAAAACTTCGAAAAAACTTTTTCTTGTTGATAAAATCAAAGGATGGCTATTGAGTGCTATCATAGGAGGTGGTATTCTGGCGATTATTATTTGGTTCTATGAAAAAACGGGAGATATGTTTTGGATATACACATGGGCCTTTATAGGCGTCTTTACAATTTTTATGACCATGTTCTATTCTTCCCTTATTGTACCGCTTTTCAACAAACAAACCCCTCTTGAACAAGGAGAATTAAAAGAGGCTATATATGGGTTTTCAAAAAAAGCTGGCTTTACTTTAAATAATATCTATGTCATAGATGGCTCAAAAAGATCAACAAAAGCCAATGCTTATTTTTCAGGGTTTGGCGCAAAAAAGAGGATCGTATTATACGACACATTGATCAACGACCTCAGTACCAGCGAAATTGTAGCTGTACTGGCTCATGAAATTGGACATTATAAGAAAAAACATGTTATGATTAACATGTTGGCTTCCCTGTCACTTACGGGAATTACCCTTTTTGTGTTTTCACTTTTGATCAATAACGCCATTCTTTCTGAGGCACTTTCTGTTGAAATGCCAAGTTTTCATATTGGTTTGATCACTTTTGGGATTCTTTACAGTCCGATTTCTGAACTAACCGGTATTTTAATGAACCATATGTCAAGAAAATTCGAATATCAAGCTGATAATTATGCCAAGACTAAATATAACGGAGAAGACCTCATCTCTTCCCTTAAAAAGCTATCCCGAAATAGCCTGAGCAATCTAACACCCCACAAAGCAAATGTGTTTTTACATTATTCCCATCCTACCCTATTGCAAAGAGTGAAAAATCTTATCAGCTCTTAGCATATAAGATATTTCCTGAATTTGATTTGCTGATTAAAAACTTGTTAATTAGTATGCTTTATAGTATTTTTAATCTATGGCTTATACCGTAACGCTAGAAGAAGAGAAAAAGGAAATTGCAAGTCGATACAAAGATATGCTGAAAGATACGTATCAGACCTTATCCAATGAGGATAAGCTTCTGATTCGTAAAGCTTTTGACATAGCCGCTGATGCCCACAAGGACCAGCGACGTAAAACTGGTGAGCCTTATATTTACCATCCCATATCTGTTGCAAAGATCGTTGCAAATGAAATTGGCCTAGGGGCCTATTCTATCGCTTCAGCGCTCTTGCATGATGTGGTTGAGGATACAGAGTATACCTTTGCCGATATTGAACAATTATTTGGGGAAACTATTTCAAAAATTGTCAACGGACTCACTAAAATTTCTAAACTACAAAAGGACCAGGACGTATCCATTCAAGCTGAAAACTTTAGAAAGATGCTCCTTACCCTTAATGATGATGTCAGGGTGATCCTTATCAAGATTGCGGACCGACTTCACAATATGCAGACTCTTGAGTTTATGAGAGAAGACAAACAGGTAAAGATCGCATCAGAAACCTTATTTATCTACGCACCTCTCGCCCATCGCCTCGGCTTATATAATATTAAAACTCAACTTGAAGATCTAGGGCTTAAGTATACTGAAAATGAAGTGTATAATGATATTCAAGAAAGAATATCTGAAAGTAAAGAAGATCAGAAAATATATATTGATAGTTTTACCAAAACCATCAAGAATTCTTTAGATCAGGAAGGCTTTTCTTATACGATAAAAGGGAGAACCAAATCTATATATTCTATACGAAGGAAAATGATGAATCAAAGGGTTTCCTTCGAAGAGGTTTATGATAAATTTGCGATTCGTATCGTATATCAATCAACCTTGAAAGAGGAGAAATTCGATGCCTGGAAAATTTACTCAATTGTAACCGATCATTTCAGTCCTAATCCAAACAGATTGCGCGACTGGATCACACATCCAAAAACTACTGGCTACGAATCCTTGCATACCACAGTGATGGGACCTAAAGGAAAGTGGGTGGAAATTCAGATCAGATCCAGTAGGATGAACGAAATCGCCGAAAAGGGATATGCGGCCCATTTCAGATACAAACATGGCTCACAAAAGGAAAGTGGTTTGGAAGAATGGTTGAATAAGCTACGTGAATCTCTTGAAAACCCTGATGTGAATGCTGTTGACTTTGTCGAGCAATTTAAATTGAATCTCTATGCTAAAGAAATCTACGTTTTTACTCCAAACGGCGATATAAAATCACTTCCTAAGGGTGCCACAGCACTTGATTTCGCCTTTGCCATACACTCTGAAGTTGGCATGAAATGCAGGGCCGCAAAAGTAAATGGCCGGCTTACTCAAATCAGTAAAGAACTCCACAGTGGTGATCAAGTAGAAATCATAACGGCAAAAAATCAAAAACCCAAACTGGCCTGGCTGGATATTGTAAAAACAGCGAGAGCCAAATCCCGGATCAAAAGTATCCTGAAAGATGAGCACAAAGTTATTGCCAAGGAAGGTAAGGAAGTGCTTGACAGAAAGCTGAGGCATCTCAAAATTAAGATGAATGAAAAAACGGTCAATGAATTGGTCAACTTCTTTAAACAGAAAACCAGTTTTGATTTGTTCTACAAGATTGGAGACGGCAGTATCGACAACCAACAACTGAAAAAGTACGCCAGCCAGCGGTCTAATGTATTGATGCATTTTCTAAAAAGTCGCATGAACAGGCCTACCGCAGTGAAGGATGGAAATAGTAAGGACGAAGTCACAGCCAATTATGACATGCTTGTTTTTGGTAAAGAAGAAGAAAAACTAAAGTACAGTTTGTCAAAATGCTGTAATCCAATTCCCGGTGATCGAGTTTTTGGATTTGTAACGATCAAAGATGGAATCAAAGTACATAAGCACAATTGTCCAAATGCCGTGAGTTTGCAATCACAGTATGCCTATAGAGTCATCTCAGCAAAATGGGTGGATTCATCCCAGCAGGGTTTCAAAGTAACACTTAAACTTACAGGAGTTGACAATCTGGGCTTGGTCAATGATGTCACCAGAGTGATTTCCGGAATCTTGAATGTGAATATTCACAGTTTGAACATTTCTGGGGATGAAGGTTTTTTTCATGGAATGATCACCGTACATATAAACAATAACAAGCAATTGAACAATCTTATAAAAAAACTCCTTGAGATTGATGGTTTAGAAAAGGTGACCAGAAATACGAGTTAATTGACGCTTTTTTTACAATTATTTAACTTTAATGTGGGGATTAAATGTAACTTTGCATCTCAAGAACCAGGATTTTATTTACATGAGTAATAGCAAAAATCAGGAAACAGTTAAGAACTTCTTTACCAAGTTTTTAGAAGACAATAATCATAGGAAAACGCCAGAAAGATTCGCGATTCTTCAGGAAATATATGACAACGATAATCACTTTGACATCGAGACCTTGTATATCGAAATGAAGAATAAAAATTATCGGGTTAGTAGAGCAACCTTATACAATACAATTGAATTATTATTGGAATGTGGGCTGGTAAGACGTCATCAGTTTGGACAGAATCAGGCACATTATGAAAAATCTTATTTTAACAAACAACACGACCATATTATTTTGTCGGATACCGGTGAAGTGATCGAATTTTGTGATCCCAGAATCGAGAATATCAAAAAATCTATTGAGGAGGTTTTCGATGTCAAGATTGATAGCCATTCTCTTTATTTCTATGGTCAAAAGAACAAAACAGCAGAATAACTTATAAAAATTATTAAATGATTGATTTACTACTAGGCCTGCAATGGGGTGATGAAGGAAAAGGAAAAATCGTTGATGTACTGACTAAAAATTACGATATCATTGCCAGATTTCAAGGAGGACCGAATGCTGGGCATACCTTAATTTTTGATGGTAATAAACATGTATTGCATACCATACCTTCTGGTATTTTTCATGATAGAGCCATAAATTTGGTAGGTAATGGCGTAGTGATCGATCCTGTTATCTTTAAAAAGGAACTTGACAATCTTAGCAGCTATAAAATTGATTTCAAAACCAAACTACTTATTTCAAGAAAAGCCCATATCATTTTACCAACGCATCGATTATTGGATGCTGCTTCTGAAAAGATGAAAGGTAAATTAAAAATTGGCTCAACGCTTAAAGGTATAGGTCCAACTTACATGGATAAAACTGGAAGAAATGGCCTTAGAATAGGAGATCTTGAAATGCGCAACTGGAAGGAACGTTATAGAGCCTTAACTAAAAAGCATCTCAACATGATCAATTTTTATGCTGTTGAACTTGAATTCGATCTTGATGCATTGGAAAAAGAGTTCTTTCATGCCGTTGATGTTTTAAAGGAACTCACTTTTATTGACAGCGAAGAATATATCAATCAAGCTTTAGCCGATGGTAAATCGATTCTTGCTGAAGGTGCTCAAGGCTCCTTACTGGATATAGATTTCGGTACTTATCCTTTTGTGACATCTTCCAACACTACAGCTGCAGGAGCCTGCACAGGACTGGGTGTTGCCCCTAATAAAATTGGTGACGTTTTCGGGATTTTTAAAGCCTATACAACCCGTGTGGGTTCAGGCCCTTTTCCAACCGAACTTTTTGAAAAAGATGGTGAAAGAATGGGTAAAGTTGGTCATGAATTTGGTGCAACAACAGGGAGACCAAGGCGCTGTGGCTGGTTAGACCTTATCGCTTTGAAGTATGCGGTACAAATTAACGGAGTTAGCCAATTGATGATGATGAAAGGAGATGTTCTTTCTGGATTTGAGACGCTAAAAGCTTGTACCTCATATACATATAAAGGAGAAGACATTTTACATTTCCCATTTAATATTGAAGAAGAAAACGTATCGGTAAATTATACTGAGTTTGAAGGATGGAAAGAAGACCTAACAGCCATGACAGATGCGGGGCAATTACCGAAAAACCTGAACGACTATATCGCTTTTATTGAAGATTTTGTTGGCGTAAAGGTTAGCATTGTTTCTGTAGGTCCCGACAGAAAACAAACGATCATGGTATAATCATTTCTCAACTATTTAAAAAAAAGGTAAAGATTCTTATTGGGAAATTTACCTTTTTTCATTTAGTTATATTTGTAATGATAAATCAAAACACAGTACTATTGAAGTCGACACTCCTGTTTATCATATGTTGCCTATTTTCCTTGTCTGCCATGGCACAGGGAAAAAGAATTCAAATTATCCATTCTGACAACTCAAGTATTGACGAGGTCAGGCTACCGGGAGCGACAATTCTATTAGGAAATATTGTGATCAGGCATGAAGGCATCAAACTCAATTGTAAAAAAGCCGTTCATTACAAAAATGAAAATTTCATAAAAGCTTATGGGGATGTTGTGCTAAACCAAGGTGACAGCGTGATCCAGACCAGTCAGTATACAGAATATAACGGGGATACTCAGAAAGCCTTGTCTTGGGGAAATGTGGTTATTAAAGATGCTAAAATGACCCTGAGTACCGATACCCTTAATTTTGACAGGACCAAACAATTTCTTTTTTATAAGTACGGAGCCACAATCAAAGACAGTATTAATGTCCTTACCAGTAATACCGGTAATTATTATTTAGAAAATAATAAATTTCAAGCCATCTCCAATGTCGTGCTGACCAATCCAGATTATGTGCTTGAATCGAACCATCTTGACTATTATACAGATAGTGGGAGGGCCTTTTTATATGGCGCCTCTACCATAACTAGCGACAATAATTTGATATACTGTGAAAAAGGCTTTTATGACACCCAGCAAAATATATCTCATTTTACAAGAAATGCAAGAATAGAATATGACAGTAAAGAAATTAGGGCAGACAGCCTTTTTTATAACAGAAACCTGGGCTATGCTTCTGCTACTAAAAATATAGTTATTATTGATACGCTCAATCATAGCGTTTTAAAGGGTAATTATGCCGAATATTTTGAAAAAGTTGATTCTGCTTTTGTGATTGAAAAAGCTGTAGCCATTACCAATACCAATAAGGACTCACTTTTTATTCACGGAGACACTATCCTGGCCACTGGGAAGCCTGAAAAAAGAATCATAAGGGCTTATCATCACGTAAAATTCTTTAAAAGTGACCTTAGCGGCAAATGTGACTCTATTCATTCTGATCAGGGAAGCGGACTAACGCAAATGTTTCGATCTCCCGTACTATGGTCACAGAAAAGTCAGATTACAGGAGATACTATTCAAATGCTTAACAATACGGAAACCAACAAATTGGATAGTCTAAAAGTACTTCAAAATGCTTTTGTAATTGATAAAGACTCCATAGGTTTTAATCAGATCAAGGGTCGGGACCTTTTCGGTAAATTTGAAGAGAATGATCTTCGATTTATCAATATAGTTGGTAATTCAGAAGTGATTCATTTTGTGCGAGATGAGGAAGAAGTACTTATTGGCATTGAAAAAACATCTTGTAGTGAGATTCATTTTGTTCTTAGAGACGGAAAAATTGAATCTTCTAAATTTATTACGTCTCCTGACGGACAAACTTATCCTCCATCTAAACTGCCTCAGAATGCAAGAAAATTGAGAGGTTTTATATGGAGAGAAGCTGAAAAGCCCATGTCAAAAAATGATATTTTTATAAAAGATGAAGAGTGATTTTTTAAAATATCAGGCACAAACATCCAATCACCCGCTTTTATTGGAAATCAAAAAAGCAAAGGGAAGTTATATCTATGACCAACATGGCAAGAAATACTTGGATTTCATAGCAGGAGTATCAGCCAACACATTGGGCCATCAACCGCCGGCAGTTGTTAAAGCTGTCAAACACCAACTTGATCAGTATATGCATGTCATGGTCTATGGCGAATTTGTCCAGGAACCACAAGTAGCACTCGCAAAGATTATAGCTAAACATTTACCCGAATCACTGAATTGTACTTACCTGACCAATTCAGGAACAGAAGCCACCGAAGGAGCCCTAAAACTGGCAAAAAGAGCCACAGGTAGGTTTGAAATAATCGCCGCAAAAAATGCCTACCACGGTAACACACAAGGCGCCATGAGCGTTTGTGGCAAGGAGGAACAAAATAGCGCTTTCCGCCCTCTGGTCCCTGGAGTTTCTTTTATAGAGTTCAATAATGAGGATGATTTACTTAAAATAAACGAGACTACTGCTGGAGTAATTCTCGAAACAATTCAGGGAGGAGCAGGATTTATAGTACCTCAAAACAATTATCTCAGAAAAGTCTATAACAGATGTAAAGAAGTCGGGGCTTTATTAATATTGGATGAAATTCAATGTGGTATTGGACGAACTGGTACATTTTTTGCCTTTCAACAATATGGCTTTATACCTGATATTGTCATTACCGGTAAGGGACTTGGCGGTGGAATGCCGATAGGTGCCTTTATTTCTTCCAAATCAACTATGGACTTGCTCACAACTAACCCAAAACTGGGTCATATCACCACTTTTGGTGGACATCCTGTAATTGCCGCTGCTGCCTTGGCAACTTTGCAAACACTTTTTGATTCTACCTTAATGGAACATACCAATCAAAAAGAGGCCCTTTTCAGAAAATTATTGGTTCATGAGGATATAGTAGAGATCCGCGGTAAAGGCTTGATGATTGCCCTGATCATGAAAGATCAGGAAACTGCAGATCATCTTATTCTGAACGGAATGAAAAAAGGGATTTTATTGTTTTGGCTTTTATACGAGCCAAGAGCGGTGCGTATTACACCCCCACTGAACATTTCTACTGAAGAAATCAAGGAGGGATGTGAAATTATTTTGAATATTCTAGGTGAAAGGAAATAACAATCTTACATACATTATTTGATTTCCTATTCTACAAAAAACTGAATTACTATATATTTATTTTTATTACTGTATTTTATACATTTCATAATTAATAACTTTTTATTTTAGATAGTTGTTAATATTGTTAAGTTTTTCTTAATAATACCTTACTTATACTGGTCAAAAGTTAAATGTTTCTTAATTCATGAAACTTTAACGCGAATAGATGTAACAATTACTACAAAAGTTCCGTCCTTTAATTATATAAATGTCTAATCTATTTGTCTAATCTAAATTATGTATCATGAGAAATTTTAAATTATTTGCCCTTGCACTTGTCCTTTTCACCATTAATGTTTCGGCAGCAAATCTTAATCCAGTTAAACCAACAGATGCGTTGCGTTTTGAAATTGTTGATTTGATCGGAACCAATTATATGACAGAAATGCAAGCTGATCAGTATGATGCTGATGTTTTATTTACTGTAAATGCTAATAAAGAATTGATTGTGCTATCTGTAGATTCTAATAGCGACCAGTTAGAATCTTACTTAAAAGCAAAATTGAACTACAAAAAAGTAAATCACAAACCTAGTAAATACGGTGAGATTTATTTATTACCTGTAAAAATGATTAAAGAGCTTTAATCGTTATCACTATATTATTTGAATCAAAAAACTGTTCTTATCGAACAGTTTTTTTTTGTGCCCAACATTGAGGCTTCATGCGGTTATGAAATATCAGCACCTCAAAATGTTAAATAATTCCTAATTGATAAATTTTATTGTTTCAAAGTGTAACAATTATTACAATCGACTCGTCTTGTTAATATATAAATGTCTAATCTATTTGTCTAATCTAAATTATAACACATGAAAAATTTAAAATTATTTGTACTTGCAATTGGCTTATTTACCATTAATCTTTCCGCTGCCAACTTACACCCCATTAACCCAACCGATGAATTGCGAATCGAAATCGTTGATTTGATCGGATCAGACTACATGGATGAAATGCTAGCTGACCAAGATCAAGCAGATGTATTGTTCACCGTGAACTCAAACAAAGAGTTGATCATTTTATCTGTAGATACTAACAATGATCAGTTAGAATACTATTTGAAAGCAAAATTGAATTACAAAAAAGTACATCACAGACCTAGTAAAAACGGCGAGATCTATTTGTTACCAGTAAAAATGGTAAAAGAAATTTAATCAACATTAATAATTATTTGAATAAGAAAGTTGTCCTTAGCCAAGGGCAACTTTTTTTTATGGTAATTGTAGATCAAGTAGTGATCTCACTTTACTGCTGTTCCAATCCGCAGCTCCTACTTTACTGGCCACTATATTGCCGTCACTATTAATAACATAAGTGGTAGGAAGCGAATTTGAACTTATTTCCTCTGGAACTTTGGAGGTCTGAAAAAAAACAGGCAAATCATATCCTTTTTTTTCAAGAAACCTTATGACTTTCTCAGGGTCATCATTAGCGACGAACAAAAAAACTACCCTATCACCATAATCATTATAAAGTTTTTGAAAACTTGGCATTTCAGCAACACACGGTGGACACCAGGTAGCCCAAAAATTAACAACAATCACCTTACCCTGAAATGATGCCATATTGACCTGTTGACCATCCAAACTCTGCAGCTGCCAATTAAAGTCTGCCAAACGAATTTGATCTTCTTTGTCAATTTCCAGGGAAAAAACTCTGGTTGTAACAAAGCTAACAGCCTTAATCAAGGTAGCTCTTACAGGCAATCCATAAGGAGTAAATAAGAAAATTATAAAACCTACAAACAAAATATTTGAGAGGTTTTTTCGCAAGAATTTCATAGCCTTTCTTTCTTTAGTCTATTTTTTTAGTGATTGTAACATGGCCACTAATTTATCCTTTTGCAAGATAAGAGTTATCAGCAATAAAATGAATACTAAAATCGCCATACCGAACAATGCACCTCCATCATTTTGAACTTCTATACCAAGAACAAACAGATGAGAGAGTATGGCCCCTGATATGACTCCTAAGCCAAGAATAGCCCCAATCAGACTGGTTCTTTTTAGGATAAGTAATACAGAAATAATTAATTCCAAAGCCCCTGTACCAATCCTACCATAAGGTTCCACACCTAATTGACTAAAGATATATACGCTTTCAGGTGCACCTGTAAATTTGAAATAAAGGGTTTGTAATAAAATAATGGCGGCCATAATAGCACTGATTCTCTCTATATAATATTTCATCTTAGTGATAGTTTTAAGCGTCAGTCGAAGAGATTCGCCCTTACTTACAGGTATACCTTTATAAAGAACAATAGGAATCGATAATGATTCTAAGCTCTAAAAAACCATAGACCCTAATAATTTTATTCACCCTTTTGCATCAAGACATAAAAAAAGCCTCGATAAATCGAAGCTTTTAATTCTATCAATGAATGACCGATAGTATTTATTTAGCGTTTTCCTTTTTTATCAAATTTAAGGCAGAACCCTCGTTATACCATTCTATCTGGTTATCGTTATAGGTATGATTTAACTTAATAACATTTTTAGTTCCATCTTCATGCACCACTTCAAGGGTCAATTGTTTCCCTGGAGCAAATTGATCAAGATCAACAAAATTGAAGCTATCATTTTCCTTGATGAGGTCATAGTCGTTCTCATTAGCAAAAGTTAAACCAAGCATTCCTTGCTTCTTAAGGTTGGTTTCATGTATTCTGGCAAAAGATTTTACAATTACTGCTGCCACACCAAGATGTCTTGGCTCCATAGCCGCATGTTCTCTGGAAGATCCCTCTCCATAATTATGATCACCAATCACCACAGAATAAATACCCGCAGCCTTATAGGATCTGGCCGTTGCAGGTACAGGTCCGTATTCACCAGTTAACTGATTCTTTACTGAATTAGTTTCTTGGTTAAAAGCATTCACGGCACCAATAAGCATATTCTCGGAAATATTATCGAGGTGCCCTCTGAATCTTAACCAAGGACCAGCCATAGAAATATGGTCAGTAGTACACTTACCAAAGGCCTTGATCAATAATTTAGCATCTCTGATTTGATCACCGATAGGTGAAAAAGGGTCCAGAAGTTGTAATCTCTTCGAGTCTTCATCAACTACGACATTGATACCAGATCCATCCTCAACAGGAGCAAGAAAACCTGGATCCTCAACATCAAATCCTTTAGGAGGTAATTCAAAACCAGTGGGTTCATCGAGCATTACTTCCTGACCATCTTCGTTTACCAAGGGATCGGTCATCGGATTAAAATCAAGTCGTCCTGAAATCGCAATAGCCGCCACCATCTCAGGAGAAGCTACAAAGGCATGCGTGTTTGGGTTACCGTCTGCTCTTTTTGAAAAGTTTCTATTAAAGGAATGAACTATGGTATTTTTTTCTTTTTTATCTGCGCCTTTTCTGGCCCACTGACCGATACAAGGTCCGCAAGCATTAGTAAATATCATGGCATCAAGATCTTCAAATATCTCCAAAAGTCCATCTCTCTCTGCGGTATATCTAACTTGTTCAGAACCAGGATTTATTCCGAATTCTGCCTTTGCTGTAACTTTTTTATCTACAGCTTGTTTTGCAATAGATGCTGCTCTTGACAAATCCTCATAAGATGAATTGGTACAAGATCCGATCAAACCCCATTCAACTTTTAGGGGCCAGCCATTCTTATCAGCCTTTTCCTTCATTCCTCCAACCTCAGTGGCAAGATCCGGAGTAAAAGGTCCGTTTACATGCGGTTTTAAAGTTGAAAGATCAATTTCAATTACCTGATCAAAGTATTTTTCTGGGTTTTCATAAACCTCATCATCACCAGTCAAATAAGGGGCAACCTCATTAGCTGCATCAGCAATTTCATCTCTTCCTGTTGCTCTAAGATATCTTTCCATAGAAGCATCATATCCAAATGTTGAGGTTGTTGCCCCAATTTCAGCTCCCATGTTACATATAGTTCCCTTTCCCGTGGCAGACATTGAAATCGCGCCTTCACCGAAATACTCTACTATAGCCCCGGTACCACCTTTAACAGTTAAAATACCGGCTACTTTAAGAATAACATCCTTGGGTGCTGTCCAACCACTTAATTTTCCGGTTAATTTGACACCAATCAATTTAGGGAATTTTAATTCCCAGGGCATATCCGCCATCACATCCACAGCATCTGCTCCTCCAACTCCTATGGCAATCATACCCAATCCACCAGCATTCACAGTATGTGAATCAGTTCCTATCATCATTCCTCCTGGAAAGGCATAATTTTCAAGTACTACCTGATGAATGATACCTGCGCCTGGTTTCCAGAAGCCAATTCCATATTTATTCGATACAGAAGCCAAAAAATTAAAAACTTCGCTTGAAGTATTGATTGCTTCCTGAAGATCCTTATCAGCTCCAATTTTAGCTTGTATCAAGTGATCACAATGTACAGTTGTCGGTACAGCTACTTTATTTTTCCCAGCCTGCATAAACTGTAACAAAGCCATTTGAGCCGTTGCATCCTGACAAGCTATTCTATCTGGCGCAAAATCAACATAATCAACACCTCTTTTAAAGGATTCTTTGGGAAGACCATCCCATAAATGATTGTATAATATTTTTTCGGATAAAGTCAAAGGTCGTCCAACAATGCTTCTTGCGCTATCAACGCGGCCTGCCATTCTTTCGTAGACCTTTTTTATCATATCAACATCAAATGCCATAATCTTAAATAAATTTATTCAGGTTAAAATTTTTCGTCTCCAAAAATACAAAATATTAAAATGATTTTATACAATATTCAACGAAAATAGCCGCGTATTTACTAAAATAGAGCTGGAAAACAAACCTTAAATTACGGATGAATCAAAAGAAAAAGTAAGCCAATAAGCCGGATTCTGTTATCCCGCCGTTGGCAGGACTCTCATCATTTATCTGGGTTACAAATTGCTTTGCAACTCTAGCTGCTCACCCCTTGAAATCGAACGAGTAGTTCTCTCCCGATGAATCGGATCTCCAATGTACATAGCATTGCACCGCATAGAGTTTACCTGGTTTCACTACAGCCGAACTGTACATACTTTCTGTTGCACTTGTCCTAACACGCCGAAACGTGATGACGGATGTTATCCGCTATGCTACTCTATGGTGTCCGGACTTTCCTCCACGCTATTAACAGCGCAGCGATAAGATGGCTTACTTTTAATTTTTGCAAAAGTAGTCTATATAAGATTCAAAAAAAAATCCCGCTCTTGTAAACAAAAGTGGGAAAATTGCTATGAAAA
>CAZPHF010000004.1:0-62645 GCA_964586115.1 uncultured Flavobacteriaceae bacterium
TTACTATGAGTAAGTACACCGAGGATGATTTAAAAAAAGAACTCGAAACCAAAGAGTATGAATATGGTTTCTATACTGATATTGAATCTGAAACCTTCGAAAAAGGCTTAAATGCTGATATCATTGTTGCTATTTCCAAGAAAAAGAATGAGCCACAATGGATGACTGAATGGCGTTTGGAGGCTTTTGAGATATGGAAGCAAATGAAGGAACCAGATTGGGCTAATGTGAACTATGAGAAACCTGATTTTCAAGCCATCAGTTATTATTCTGCTCCAAAACCAAAAAAAGAACTTGACAGTTTGGATGAAGTAGACCCTGAATTGTTAAAGACTTTTAGCAAACTGGGAATTTCCATTGATGAACAAAAGCGCTTGACTGGAGTGGCCATGGATATCGTGATTGATTCTGTTTCAGTAGCCACCACCTTTAAAAAGACTTTGGGAGAAAAAGGAATTATTTTTTGCCCTATTTCTGAAGCGATTCAGGAACACCCCGAATTGGTCAGAAAATATATAGGGAGCATTGTACCCAAAACTGACAATTTCTATGCGGCGCTAAATTCTGCCGTTTTTACGGATGGTTCTTTTTGCTATATCCCAAAAGGGGTTGCATGCCCAATGGAATTATCTACTTACTTCAGAATCAACGAAGGTGGTACAGGACAGTTCGAAAGAACTCTGGTCATCGCAGATAAAGGGAGTTATGTAAGTTATCTCGAAGGATGTACAGCACCGGCGAGGGACGAAAACCAATTGCATGCAGCGGTTGTTGAATTGATTGCCCTTGATGATGCTGAAATCAAATACTCAACAGTTCAAAACTGGTTTCCTGGAGATGCGAAGGGGAAAGGTGGTGTATATAATTTCGTTACAAAAAGAGGTATTTGCCACACAAATTCAAAGATTTCCTGGACCCAGGTTGAAACCGGAAGTGCTGTAACCTGGAAATATCCAAGTTGTGTTTTAAAAGGTGACAATTCTGTTGGAGAATTTTACTCTATAGCGGTTACCAATAATTTTCAACAAGCTGATACCGGAACCAAAATGATTCATTTAGGTAAGAATACGAAAAGTACCATTATCTCCAAAGGGATATCTGCTGGGCATTCACAAAATTCTTATCGTGGACTTGTTCAGGTAGGTGCTCGTGCAGAAAACGCCAGAAACTTTTCACAGTGTGATTCCTTGTTGATGGGCAATGAATGTGGTGCACATACCTTCCCTTATATCGAAGTGAAAAATAAGACTGCCCAAATAGAACACGAGGCAACTACTAGCAAAATTGGAGAAGACCAACTTTTCTACTGTAATCAAAGAGGAATCGATACTGAAAAAGCTATTGCCCTGATTGTGAACGGATTTAGCAAGGAGGTATTGAATAAACTACCTATGGAATTTGCGGTTGAAGCACAAAAATTATTAGAGATTTCTCTAGAGGGATCTGTTGGATAACAAATTATAAAATATTAAAGTTTTTAAGACATTTATACAATGCTACATATAAAAAACCTACATGCCGGAATTGAGGATAAAGAGATCCTTAGAGGAATCGATTTAGATGTAAAACCAGGTGAAGTTCATGCCATTATGGGACCAAATGGTTCAGGGAAAAGTACACTATCTTCGGTTATTGCCGGAAATGAAACCTATGAAGTCTTGGATGGTGATATCGAGTTTCAGAATGAAAGTATACTAGATATGGCACCAGACGAAAGAGCTCACAAAGGGATCTTTATGTCTTTCCAGTACCCGATTGAAATTCCCGGAGTATCGACCACGAATTTCATTAAAACTGCGATCAATGCAAAAAGAAAAGCGCAAGGACTTGAAGACCTTCCTGCTAGAGATATGCTTAAATTGATTAGGGAAAAGTCAGAATTACTTGAAATGGATAGAAAATTTCTTTCCAGATCTTTAAATGAAGGGTTTTCAGGTGGTGAGAAAAAACGTAATGAAATCTTCCAAATGGCTATGCTTGAGCCAAGTTTAGCGATCCTTGACGAAACAGATTCAGGCTTGGATATTGACGCCTTAAAAATAGTCGCGAACGGAGTAAATAAGCTGAAAAACGAAAATAATGCTGTAATTGTCATAACGCATTACCAAAGATTACTTGATTATATTATTCCCGACTTTGTCCACGTGCTACACGATGGTAAAATCGTTAAATCTGGAGGAAAAGAGTTGGCTCATGAGTTGGAAGCCAAAGGATATGATTGGTTGAAATAAAATGTAGGTTTTGTCTTGAGTATAAGAGTTTTAATACAAGACTTTTGACTTTTGACTTATAAACAATGTTTATGGAATTAAAAGAAAAATTAGTAGCCTCCTTTATGGCTTTTGAAAATAAAGGTAACGTAGATCTTGATTCTAAAATTCACGGCATCCGATCGGCTGCTATTGAACATTTTGAAAAGTCAGGATTCCCGAATAGGAAAGATGAGGAATGGAAATACACTTCCTTAAATTCACTTTTGAAAAACGATTATAGCGTATTTCCAAAGAGTGATACAGCGATTGAATTTAAGGAAGTCAAGCAATATTTTCTGCATGAAATAGAATCGTATAAACTCGTTTTTATAGATGGCGCTTATAGCTCCTTTTTATCAGATACAACTCACGAAGGAGCGGATATTTGTATACTTTCATCTGCTTTGAAACAACCCAAATACAAAATGGTGATCGATCATTATTTTGGAACCATTGCGTCAAAAAGTGAAAGCCTGACTTCATTAAATACAGCCTTTTCCAAAGAAGGTGTTTTTATCAATATCCCTAAAAATGTAGTGCTTCCAAAACCTATTCAGATCCTTCATTTTTCAACAGGAAATGAAAAAGAAATCATGTTGCAACCTCGTAATTTGATTGTTGTTGGTGAAAATTCACATGTGCAGATCTATGAGCGTCACCAGAGCCTAAGTGATAACAGCGTATTGACCAATGCAGTCACAGAGGTCTTCGCTCATAAAAGAGCTATTGCGGATATTTACAAAATTCAAAATGACAGAAAAACGTCTTCTTTAATTGACAATACCTACGTTCAACAAAAAGATAGTAGTATTGTTTCTGTGAACACTTTTACTTTTGGAGGAAATATTACTCGAAATAACCTTGAATTCCATCAGGAAGGCGAACATATAACTTCCAACTTAAATGGCATAACGCTGATCCAAAACAAACAGCATGTTGACAACCATACTTTAGTGCACCACAAACAGGAAAATTGTGAAAGTCATGAAATGTATAAAGGTATTTATGATGACCAATCTACAGGAGTGTTCAATGGAAAGGTAATCGTTGACAAACTTGCACAAAAAACAAATGCCTACCAGCAAAATGACAATATCCTTATCGGTGACAAGGCCTCAATCAATGCCAAACCTCAACTGGAAATATTCGCAGATGATGTGAAATGTTCTCATGGTTGTACCATAGGGCAACTTGACAATAGAGCTTTGTTTTATTTACAATCTCGTGGCATTCCTCAAAAAGAAGCCAAGGCGTTAATGTTATTTGCCTTTTGTAATGATGTAGTTGAAAAAATAAAGATTCCGGTACTCAAATCAAGGATAAACAAGATACTCGCTGAAAAACTTGATGTGGAACTGGGAATGGATATGTAAGGGCTAATTATAAGCCCAAATGCGTATTCTTTATAGCCTTTTCGTTTTTCTCATCAATCCATTGCTGACCTTTAACCCTGCGCATCAAGTTATCTATATTTCTCATGATAAATATATTATAGATGGCCTGAGACAAGTTTTTAGGGTTTCGGGCAATCGCTCTCATGCTCATTGAAAATCCTGGAGTTATATAATGCATATAGTGCCAGTATCCTTCGGGCATATATAAAACATTCCCATGCGACAACTCTGTTCTGTAACCATTGGCATTTTTTAAAGCAGGCCATTGATCAAAATCAGGATTCGAAAAATCTATAGATTCATGGGTAATTAAGGAATGAGGAACTTTATATAAATGCTTTTTTTCTACATTAGGATACAGTATACATTCTTTTTTTCCCTGGAAATGAAAATGCAAGATATTGGCAAGATCAATGTCGTAATGCATAAAGGTATGTGAATCTTCTCCTCCGAAAAACAACATGGGCAATGATTTCATTAGTCTTAGGCCTATTTCGGGAAAATCGAAATCCTGCTGTAATTCAGGCACTTCCTTTAATAAATTGTATAAAAATATACGATACTTGGTGGGCTCCTTTTGCAACAGGTCTATATATGCACTCATTTTCATGGTGGCATGAGGTTCATTAAAGCCATCCTTATAATCTACCGGACGATCATCATAGAGAGGTACAACCTTATCTCCTACTTTTTCCTTTATATAATCAAAATTCCATTTGGCAACAGCTGGCCAGTTATCAACCAGGTTTTCTATCACCACAGGAATCTGAGGCTTTAAGTAGTTTTGAACAAAATCTGATTTCGAAATACTTTTAACCCTGTCTATATGTTGAAGATTTAATTCCATATCTCAATGATTATTCTATATACTCAATCATGTCTCGTAAGAATCTTAAGCGTTGCATAATTAGGAACAGCTTTTGCGCCAAAACAATAATTACCAAGTACTTCAGCACTATTTTTATTCTAAAACGATTCTTTCAGGTCTTTCAAAAATAACAAATTTTTCAATTCATTTTTCAAGGTCTTGCCACCTTACTATCGTATATTTGTATTTTGAATGATTCTAAATAAAATATGTTTGACGTAGAAAAAATAAGAAGGGACTTTCCCATTCTAAATCGCAAGGTCAATGGAAAGTCATTGGTATATTTTGACAATGCTGCGACTTCTCAGAAGCCACAAGTCATGATGGATGCGATTGTTGACTATTACAGTAATTACAATGCCAATATCCATCGTGGGGTCCATACCCTTAGCCAGGAAGCTACCAATGCCTATGAAGCGGCCCGTATTAAAATTCAACAGCATTTTAATGCAGCAAAATCACACGAGATCATATTGACATCTGGCACAACCCATAGTATAAACCTAGTGGCCAACGGCTTTACTTCTATATTAAAAAAAGGAGATGAGATCATTGTCTCTGCATTAGAACACCATTCTAATATAGTGCCCTGGCAAATGCTCTGTGAAAGAAGCGGAGCTGAACTTAAGGTAATTCCAATGACGCTAAAAGGCGAATTAGAGATGGACACTTATGAAAAACTCCTTTCTGAAAAAACAAAATTGGTTTTTGTCAATCATGTTTCCAATGCCTTGGGAACCATCAATCCGATTAAAAAGATCATTGATAGGGCTCATGACTTTGGCGCAGCTGTTCTGATAGACGGTGCACAGGCCACTCCACATATAAAACCGGATGTGCAAGAGCTTGACTGTGAGTTTTACACCTGTTCAGCCCACAAACTTTGCGGACCTACCGGTGTGGGTATGATCTATGGAAAAGAAAGTTGGTTAAATACATTACCTCCGTATCAGGGAGGCGGTGAAATGATCAGTGAAGTGACTTTTGAAAAAACCACTTATGCCGATCTACCTCATAAATTTGAAGCGGGAACCCCAAATATAGCTGGTGTAATCGCCTTTGGAGTTGCCCTTGATTATATGAACGGGATAGGCTTTGATCAGATTGCTGCTTACGAAAATGAATTGCTACAATACGCAACAAAGAAGTTGTTGGAAATTGACAAGGTTATACTTTATGGTACTTCAAAAGAAAAGGCCGCAGTGATTTCCTTTAATATTGAAGGAATTCATCCTTATGATATCGGATCAATTATAGACAAATTAGGAATTGCCGTAAGAACCGGGCACCATTGTGCCCAACCCATTATGGATTATTATAAAATACCTGGCACAGTGCGTGCTTCCTTCTCCTTTTATAATACAAAGGAGGAAATTGATCTCTTTATTGAGGCCTTGCTTAGAGCAAAAACAATGTTATCTTAAACTATAATTCTTATGAAATATTTGTTCCTTTTGATTACCATGGCTTGTACTTCAAATAGCGAAGTACAATCTAAAATGTTAATTGTAGCCGATCATTTAGAAGATTGCGTGGGGGTCAGCCCTCAAAGCTGTATGCTTGTAAAAGAAAATCCTGAGGATGAATGGACTTATTTTTATGATCAAATTGAAGGGTTTGCTTATGAAGTAGGATATACCTATGAATTGTTGGTTAATGAAATCCCTGTAGCTAACCCTGCTGCAGATGCTTCATCTATAAGGTATGAATTGAAAAATATAGTGTCGAAAATACCTACCCCTGTCAATTCTGAATTATTTAAAGAATGGACGGTTATCAAGGTTAAAGGCTTGGAGCAATTAGGTGCCTCACCTACTATGATCTTTGAAAAAGAAGATGCCAAAGTTACCGGTTTTGCAGGTTGCAACAATTATTTTTCAACTTATAAAATTTCTGGAAACACTTTGAATTTTGGGCCTGCAGGTGCTACCAGAATGCTTTGTCCTGACATGAGCGTTGAAGATGTTTTTTTGAAGCATCTCCCCAATATAGCACGATTTGAAATTGTCAAAAAGGAATTGTATCTCTATGATCAAAACGACGAATTGCTTGTCTTGGCTATATCTCAATAGTACAGACTCTTCTTCATAATTAGGATTATAAAAGGTTCTGAAAATAAACTAAAGGTGAAAAGTTGATTTAGGTGAAAAATCACGATTTTAAATCAAGCTTTCCTGCATCGTCATTTTGAGAAAGTTCAAACCCTTCATCTACCTGGAGATTTTCTTTTTTTGCAGCCATTACTGCCAGTTGGTCGCATCGTTCATTTTGAGGATGGTCATTATGACCCTTTATCCATCTAAATTTTACCTGATGCTTTCGATAGACCAGCAAGAATCGACGCCAAAGATCCGGGTTTTTTTTATCCTTGAACCCTTTTTTAACCCAACCGAAAACCCAACCTTTCTCGACGGAATCAACAACATATTTTGAATCCGAAAAAACAAGGACCTGCATACCCTCTTTTTTGAGTTGCTCAAGCGCAACAATTACGGCCAACAATTCCATACGGTTATTGGTAGTTCGTCTATACCCTTCTGAAAACTCTTTTTTATAAGTCTTGCCTACCAATTCCATGATGATACCATATCCACCTCTACCAGGGTTTCCACTACAGGCTCCATCAGTGTATACATTAACCCTCATCAATAGTCTTTATTAATTTTTCAATCACCTTAGGGAAATTTTCCTGTTCCAAAATATGAATTTTCGCTGCCACATCATCAGGGGTATCATTGGCATCTATTGCTACGGACTTTTGAAAGATGATGGCTCCTTCATCATAATGCTCGTTGACATAATGTATGGTGATTCCTGTTTGTGATTCCTTGTTGGCTACAACAGCTCTATGGACATGCATCCCATACATTCCCTTGCCCCCATATTTAGGCAGTAATGCCGGATGAATATTTACTATCGTATTTGGAAAAAATGTGATCATCTCATCAGGTATCTTTAATAAGAATCCTGCTAGCACTATAAAATCAGCATGCTTCTTTAAAAATTTCATGAAAGATTCCGTCCCAATATCCTTTTTAGTAAAGACCTTGAACGGCACATTTAATCTTTTAGCCCTTTCCAAAACACCGGCATTTGAATTGTTGCTTACAACATAACTCACCTCGGCCAATTGACTATTTTTAAAGTGCTCAATGATATTCTCAGCGTTAGTTCCGGAGCCTGAGGCAAAAATGATAATCCTGCGCATAATCGTTTGTTTTGGGAGCTTAAGCAAAAAAAAGCATAATAATCAGATTGAAAAAACAAATTAGAAAATATTTGTCTTTTAACTCTTGTTCAACTTTTTTTTACTTTTTACTAATTAGAACCTAAAATATATTATTTTTGCAGCAATAATTAAATTTAAAATTAAAAAATTATGTCAGACATTGCATCAAGAGTTAAAGCCATTATCGTTGACAAATTAGGAGTGGACGAAAATGAAGTTACTAATGAAGCTAACTTTACCAACGACTTAGGAGCCGATTCATTGGATACAGTTGAGTTAATTATGGAGTTTGAAAAAGAATTTGATATCCAAATTCCAGATGACCAAGCCGAAAATATCGGTACTGTTGGTCAGGCGATTAGCTATATTGAAGAAGCTAAATAAATTTATACTTTACTTATAAAATTACGAGCTTTTCCAAATATTGGAATTGGCTCGTAATTTCTTGTTTTTATTATTAAACCTTTAAAGATGGAATTAAAACGGGTAGTTGTAACAGGAATGGGGGCTTTGACCCCTATCGGTAATTCTGTTAAAGAATACTGGGAAGGACTGGCTAGCGGTGTTAGCGGAGCTGCGCCTATTACCTATTTTGATGCTTCTAATTTTAAGACACAATTCGCCTGTGAACTTAAAAACTTTAATGTTACAGATTTTTTCGATAGAAAAGAAGCTCGTAAAATGGACAGATTCACCCAATATGCTATGGTTGTGGCAGATGAAGCTATTGCTGATTCAGGTCTGGACCTGGAGAATGAAGACACTTCCCGAATTGGAGTGATCTGGGGAGCAGGAATAGGTGGTCTGGAAACTTTTCAAAATGAAGTTCTTAATTACGCAAGTGGTGACGGAACTCCGCGCTTTAATCCTTTTTTTATACCAAAAATGATCGCTGATATAGCTCCAGGGCAAATCTCGATCAAACACAATTTACAAGGACCTAACTTTACTACTGTTTCGGCCTGTGCATCATCTGCAAATTCTATTATTGACTCCTTGAATTATATTCGTTTAGGACAGGCAGATATTTTTGTTACAGGAGGTTCTGAAGCTGCGGTTGCCATCGCAGGAGTGGGTGGTTTTAATGCCATGCACGCCTTATCAACCAGAAACGATGACCCGAAAACGGCTTCTCGTCCTTTTGACAAGGATCGTGACGGTTTTGTTCTTGGGGAAGGAGCAGGAGCATTGATCCTTGAAGAACTTGAACACGCAAAAGCCAGGGGTGCCAAAATTTACGCCGAAGTAATTGGCGGTGGACTTTCTGCGGACGCACATCATATTACGGCCCCACATCCGGAAGGAAGGGGAGCGAAGAATGTTATGCTCAACTGTTTAAAAAATGCAGGGATTAGCCCTGAAGAAGTTGATGCAGTTAATATGCATGGAACCTCAACTCCTTTAGGAGATGTTGCCGAATTGAAGGCTATTCAATCGGTATTTGGTGAAAGCGCCTATAAACTGAATATCAATTCTACTAAATCGATGACCGGTCACTTATTAGGAGCTGCCGGTGCCATAGAAGCCATTTCTTCTATACTGTCGATTAATCATGGAATTGTTCCTCCAACCATCAATCATTTTACTGATGATGATCAAATTGATCCAAAACTAAATCTTACTTTTAATAAGGCTCAGAAACGAGATGTTAAGGTCGCAATGAGTAATACCTTTGGTTTTGGTGGACACAATGCTTGTATCTTATTTAGAAAATACGAAGATTAAACCTGAATGAATCTAATTCGCAAAATAACAAATTCCCATTCTCCTAAGGATGATGAATTTATTATGGCGATGAAAAAAGTTTTAGGATACCGTCCTAAAAAGATTAATTTTTATCAAGAAGCATTTACTCATAGCTCGCTAAAGAAGTTAAACGGCATTGGAAAACCTATGAATTATGAGCGCCTTGAGTTTTTGGGTGATGCGATTTTAGGAGCTGTTATTGCCAACTATCTTTTTAAAAAGATTCCATCTGGAAACGAAGGATATTTGACGCAAATGCGCTCAAAAATAGTGAGTAGAGAGCATTTAAATGAACTTGGAAAAGACTTAGATTTGATCCAATTTGTCGAAAGTTCTATTCCAAACACAAATTTTGGCGATAATATCCATGGAAACCTTTTTGAAGCCTTAATCGGAGCTATTCATTCAGATCGAGGATATTCCTTTACGGAAAAATTCATTTTCAGATTTGTCATTGAACCTTATGTCGATATTGAAAGACTTGAAGGAAAGATTACCAGTTACAAGAGTGTTTTAATAGAATGGAGTCAGAAAAACAAAAAAAGGATCAAGTATAATGTGTATGAAGATACGGGGAATGATAGTTTAAAGCATTTTAGCGTAAAATTACTTGTTGACCATGATCTCGTCTCAAAAGGACGTGCCACATCAAAAAAGAAGGCAGAAGAAATTGCTTCCAAAAGGGCCTATTATAAATTAAAGACTCAAATAGAGGCCTGATACGAATGGTTTTTTAATATTTAAAATGGTGAACTAAACCGATTTCGCAAATATTTAAGTTGTTTTACCAAAACTATCTTTATTTTTACGAAATGTTTGTTTCAAACTAACTATAGTGTCAAAAATTCATCTCATTGATTTTGAATTTGATCATGATTATGATCTGATCGGGATCCATTCTATTCTCGCAGACTATAGAATGGCTTATTTTTTGAATGACTATTTAAATATTCAACTTAGACGATTTAAGGATGATCTTGATTTTGAATCCAAAAATTGCAGCTTTCCGTTGTATAAGTTTGAAGATAAAACGGCGTTTACATCATGGTCATTGATAGCCAATAAGCATGTTTTCACTGAAAATGTAATTGAGGGAGGTAATAATTTATTTCTTGAAGAAACCAAAATTTCTTACTTGATTCCCGAAAAGAAAAAAGTAGACTATTTTATCAAGATCGCTGGTTTAAAAGACAATGTTGAATTAAGTACAACACTTCTCAACATCAATAAGATAAGTAATATTATGGCATCATATGCCATTGACCCTATGGATTTAAAATCAAGGGATAATTTAATTTTTTGAAGAATGAAAATAAGAAAAAAAACGAAAATCGTTGCCACCCTGGGGCCAGCTGTAGCTACTAAAGCGAAGATTAAAGAATTGATGCTTGCCGGTGTTAATGTGTTCAGAGTCAATTTTTCGCATGCGGAATATGAAGATGTAAAGGAAAAGATCAGATATATCCGTGAATTAAATAAAGAGAACAACTTTAATGTTGCTGTTTTGGCAGATCTTCAAGGACCTAAACTTAGGGTTGGAGTAATGGAAGACGGGGTTATTCTGCAAAAAGATGACGAGTTTGAATTTACAACTGACAAATGTAAGGGCACAAAAGAAAGGGCCTTTATGACCTATCAGAACTTCCCAAAGGACGTTCAAAAAGGAGAAAGCATTCTTATTGACGATGGTAAATTACTTTTCGAAGTAATCGATACTGACAGAGATACAAAAGTCAAAGTGAAAGTGTTAAGAGGTGGACCTCTAAAATCAAAAAAAGGCGTTAACCTGCCGAATACAAAAATTTCCTTACCCGCTTTAACTGAAAAAGATATTAAAGATGCCATTTTTGCAATTGGTCAGGAAGTTGATTGGATGGCCTTATCTTTTGTTAGAACTCCTGAGGATCTAGTAAAATTAAGTGATCTTATCAAAGAAAAATCAAGCTATAAGATTCCTATTATCGCTAAGATAGAAAAACCTGAAGCTGTAGATAATATCAATCATCTAACCTCATATTGCGACGGAATAATGGTAGCAAGAGGAGATTTGGGTGTTGAAGTACCCATGCAAAAAGTACCGATCATACAAAAGATGCTTGTTAGAAAAGCTAAAGAGGCCCGTATTCCTGTAATCATTGCTACTCAAATGATGGAATCTATGATCACCAGTCAAATTCCAACAAGGGCAGAAGTTAATGATGTGGCCAACTCTATCATGGATGGTGCCGATGCCGTTATGCTTTCTGGAGAAACCTCTGTTGGGGAATTTCCTGTAGAAGTGATCAAGGCGATGAGAAGTATCATCGTCAGTGTGGAAGATTCAGAATTGATCGAAGGTTATGTACAAGGTGTAAATTGTATTAATGACCGATATATTTCCAAAGCCGTTTGTAGCAATGCTGCAAAATTAGCTGATGAGATTGAAGCTTCAGCAATCACTACGCTGACAAATAGTGGTTACACGGCATTTCAGATCTCGGCGAGAAGGCCCAAATCAAATATTCTTGCTTTTTCTGATAACCCTAGAATTCTGGCTCAATTGAACCTTTTATGGGGAGTTAAGGCTCAGTTTTATGACAGAATGGTCAGTACTGATGAAACCGTTGAAGATCTCAATAGGATGACACTAGAACGAAATTATGCCAAAAAAGGTGATTTTGTGATCAATCTTACTTCCATGCCCGTGCATGACAAAGGTATGGTGAATACGCTAAGAGTATCTCAATTATAAAGTATTAGGACGCCGATTTTTCGATCAATCGAATTCCGTCTTTAATCAGATTATGTATGGATTCATCCGAGTAGAATTGTTCGAGGTAGGATTTAACTTTGGCACTAAACTCAGAAGTTTGTTCAGCAACTAGTAATTCATATATTTCAAGAACCAATAACCAATCATTCGGGTAGTTTTTTATAAGCTGCCCGAATATTTTTTGCAGTACCATTTTATCAAAATCCTTTGATTTTCTCATCAACCGTACTTGATCATATAAGTCAAATAGCGTCTTTTCCTTTAATGAATAATGTATTTTATGTGTTTTTTCCTTTGGAATTTCGAACTGTTGTCCAAACGAATTTGGGTCGGCAATTCCCGAAAAAGCTGAAATTATATTTTCACCTACTACCATATCATATATCCCCCATTCAGGTTTGAATAAAACCTCCTCCTTATATGTAACGGTGCAGTTTTTAAAAGAAATCAAAATAATCTTCCCTTGAAGATTTCGCTTACCCGTAATTATTTCACCTTCAACCAACACACCTCCTTCAAACAATAAATGTGTCGTTCTGCCCTCGTAAATGCCATAAGCCTCTAGATCAGTTGGCGACATATTTTCAATGGCAAGATTGATCCCTTTCAATTTTCCTACTGGAGATCCAAAACCCTCTGCGTGGTATTGTTTATCATGGCCTATCAATTCCTTGTTCTTATAGGCCAGCGCTGTTGGTCCCATCGTTTTAATATAAATCGGTCTTGACCGATCGTCTTCAATGACTTCCGTGAATTTACCTGAAATCTGAATGCCGGTACTCAGTTCTATGGTTCCCAGATTTTTTGATTCGATCAATTTTTGAACTCCATTCAAGCCTCCCTTTCTTAAGGCCATTGAATTGGCATAATCTTCAAGTACAAAACTCAATTGTGCAAAATCTGGGGTGACAAATAACTGGGGTTGCGGTTTGGTAATATCAAATTCAACCTTGGCCGCATCTATTGAATAGGGCAATTTTTTTACTCGATCTCCCATACACCATTTACTTTCTCCAATAGAGGAAAGAAGGCCAGCTCCATAAATTTTAGGATGTTGAAGAGTTCCTATTAATCCGTATTCCACTGTCCACCAATGCATATTTCTAATGCCAGCCATTTCACTTGGAACTCCCATGTTTTTTGAAATTACAGCGATTTGTTCTTCAGCTTCTACTATTTCTTTTGCTTGGGTTGCAGGGTCCTCTTTAATGATTGATAAATGCCTTATCGCCTCAAACAATTCAAAATCTCTGGCAGAGGAAATGGCTTTTGAACCGATCTCTCCAAAGCGGCGAAGGTATTCTGCATATTCAGGATTGGCTATTATCGGAGCGTGTCCGGCTGCCTCATGGATGATGTCAGGAGCAGGTGTATACTCTATATGATCGATGGTTCGAATGTCTGCAGCGATCACCAGGGTATTATAGGCCTGAAATTCCATAAAAGCATTGGGTGGAATAAAACCATCAACGGAAACGGCTGCCCAACCTATTTCCTTTAAGATTCTGTTCATCCCTTCCATTCTTGGAATCTCCTCTACTGAAATACCTGCCTTTGCCAAACCAGGAATATAAGATTCGTGAGCTACCTTTTTTAAATAATCCATGTTCTTTCTCATCACATAGCGCCAAACCGCCTGGTTTTGAGCCGTGTACTCATCATAGGGCTGCTTTAAGATAAAATCTCTTAGATGGTATGGAAGTTTTTCCAACACTGTATTCGAAAGGTTTTTTCGCTTCATTTTGAGCCTTTTTGTAAAGTTATGCAATTTTAAAATTTTGAATAATTTTGCATATTGTCATTTTTCACAAAGTCAAGCTCATATTTTCGCACCTTTAAGCCCTAATAGTTGTGATTTTATGACTTATTCATCAAGAAAAGATGGGAATAATAAAATCAGATTCGGGATCATAGCAATCCTAATTTTTTTAGCCTTCATTTAATTCTGCTCAAGCTCTGATCGGTATTAGGCTTCAAAATAAAAAAAGTCATCCAAATCATATAAATTAACCAAGCTAAGCATGAGTCTCCTCATCAAAATCTTCATAAACCTGCTTTGTTTTTTCTAGTCATAGCATTTCAATAAAAATTAAAATTTTGATTTCATCAAACCTAAATTTAGCTAAATTAGCCCTCAATCAAATAATTTCAATGCTATTCAATGCTAAAATCAGGTTTTTTCATCTTCTTAGTCAGCCTTATTCTTACTTCCTGTAGCGCTCTACATATCATAGACAAACCTATCACCTTTGATGAAGAAAGAAAACAGCTCAGTTTGGATTATCTGGAAAAAAGATATGGTATCATCAAAAATGAACCCTCTATTGAGCCTCGGATGATTGTTGTTCATTGGACAGCTATTCCTGATTTTGAAAAATCCTTTGATGCTTTTAATCCAAGCAAACTCCCAAATTCTCGTCAAGACATAACCAAGGCAAGCGCTCTAAATGTATCCGCTCAATTTCTTGTAGATCAAGATGGCAAAGTATACCAACTACTTCCTGAGACTGCTATGGCAAGACATGTGATTGGCTTGAATCACTGTGCCATCGGTATTGAAAATGTTGGAGGAACAGCTGACATGCCCTTGACCCAAAAACAACTAAAATCAAATATCCAACTAATCAATTATTTAAAAGAGAAGTTTCCTATGATCGACTATGTCATTGGCCATTTTGAATATACCCATTTTGAAGAACACCCCCTTTGGATGGAAATTGACAAGGGCTACAGGACAGAGAAAACAGATCCTGGTAAAGATTTTATAGAAAATATTAGAGTATCAACCGCTTTTTTGAACTGGGAACCTGTTCCTGACAAATCATAGATCATGACCAAATACTTTTTGCTTTTATTGCTCCCATTAATGGGGTATGGACAAAAACAATCTCTGGACAAACAATTGTTTGACTCATATGATAATTTCCGCGAAGTAACAATTGAAACCCGCAGATTCAAGCATAAGGATATTCAACCTTTGATCGATAGTCTTAAGGAACAAAATGGTTTTGAAATTACAGTTCTTGGAAGGTCTATTCAAGGGCGCAATATTTCTATGATTAGCGTTGGAGAAGGTGAAACAGAAATTTTATTATGGTCTCAAATGCATGGCGATGAATCAACGGCCACAGCCTCTATTTTTGATATCATTAATTATTTAAAAACAGATAAATCTATTTTAAAAAATGTCAAAGTTCACTTTATTCCAATGTTAAATCCGGATGGTGCTGAGATATTTACACGACGCAACGCCATTGGGATTGACATTAACAGAGATGCCTTAAGACTTCAATCGCCAGAATCCATATTGCTAAAAAAGGTTCGTGACAGTCTTGATGCTGACTTCGGATTCAATCTTCACGATCAAAGCAAATACTACAATACAAAGGGAACTTCTAAACCGGCAACTATTTCATTTTTAGCTCCAGCTTTTAATTTTGAAAAAGACATTAATGAGACTAGAGGAAATGCCATGAGAGTCATCGCCAAGATGAATGGGATATTGCAAAGGTATGCCCGGGGACAGATTGGAAGGTATTCGGATGATTTCGAACCAAGAGCCTTTGGTGACAATATGCAAAAATGGGGCACCAGTACAATACTTATTGAATCCGGAGGGCATTTTAATGATCCTGAAAAGCAATTTATTCGTCAACTAAACTTTGTAAGTATATTGACTGCCATCGAGATCATAGGTAGTCAAGGTTATAAAACAACCACACTTGATAAATACCTCTCCATACCTAAAAATGATCGAAAGTTGTTCGATCTAAAAATTGAAAATCTTACTTTTTCCTATTTGGGATTGAATTTTACAGTTGACCTGGGCATTATTTATAACGAGATTGAAAACAAGAATCACAGTGATTTCTATTACTTGGGCAAAATCACCGATATAGGAGACCTTTCGACTCATTATGGCTACGAAACTTTGGAAGCTGCGGGTTTAACATTCAAAGTGGGAGAAACTTATCCTAAAATAATGAATGATTTTGAGGAATTTATGAGCCTTGATTTTTTATCACTTCTAAAACAAGGTTATACTTCTGTAAGCATCAACAACATGCCAAAGGAAATAAAATTCACGCCTATGCCTATGAATATAATCGACTTAAAAAAGATTTTGATCCCTAAAAATAATACTTTACCTGCGTCTCCGATCAACCTGGGAACTGATGCAACTTTTTTGCTAAGAAAAAATGACCAAGTTGTTTATGTTGTTGTCAATGGTTTTGTCTACTATGTAAATGAAAATAAAAACAACATTAAAAATGCCGTTGTTAAATAACAAGCATTCCAAAAGATGAAAATTCAAATGAGACATAGTTTTCTAATCGTTTTATTTTTTTTTTCCATCTTATCATCCCTAAATGGCCAATCTTTTCAAGGAAAGGTCATCAGTAGCGATCATAAACTGGCCGTTCAAGAAGTTAAGATAACTGACGAAAATGGTAAAAAAGTGGGAACTTCAGACTATAATGGTCTTTTTTTACTAAAATCTACAGGGAGCTACACCTTTGACAAACAAGGCTATCTCTCTAAAACAATTTCTATTCAAGAAGCTACATTTATTCTTGTTGAAATGATTGAAAAACCTTTCGATCTTGCGGAGGTGATTATAAAATCAAGTCATTTCCAAAGTGAATTAAAAGAGATTTCTTCTGCTATCTCGGTAATTTCAGAAAGTCAAATCAAAAGTAACGATGGTATCAATATTGCACCAATTCTAAATAGTGTTCCCGGTGTTTATATGCATAACGGAACACTTAATACCAATAGGATTACCATACGAGGTATTGGTTCCAGAAATCTATTTGGCACAAGTAAGATCAGGGCTTATTATGAAGATATTCCGCTAACCAATGGTTCAGGAGAAACAACTGTTGAGGATATTGAGCTGCAGGGAATTGCCAGAATGGAAATATTAAAAGGACCTTCATCCAGTCTTTATGGAGCGGGACTGGGAGGAAGCATTCAACTCATTGCCGATAAAGGTCGTTTCAATACACAATCCATACAAACCGCCTATACGTTTGGTTCCTATGGCCTTCAAAAATTTTGGATCAATACGAATCTGGGAAATAAGAGCAATGCTGCCAAATTAACTTATTCCAATACCCAAAGTGATGGCTATAGGGAGAATAATGAATTAAAGAGGCAAACAATCACATTGGCTTCAAATCACTCCCTCAATGAGAAGAACAACTTCAATATACTTGCTAATTTCATCGACCTTAAAGCCTATATTCCAAGCTCTCTTAATGAGGATGATTATATAAATGACCCTACAAAAGCTGCCTTTACCTGGGCCCAGTCGCAAGGATTTGAGGATTATTCAAAATTTCTGCTCGGGGTTTCATGGCAGCACGAGTACAATCAAAAGTCAAAACAAGTCAGTAGTATTTTCGGAAGCTTATTGGATTCTTATGAAGCCAGACCCTTTAATATTCTTGAACAAAACACAAAGGCTATAGGGCTGAGGACACGTTTTATACAAAATACGAGTTTGTTTAAAAAAGATTTTCAATGGACAGTTGGGTTCGAATTTTTTAATGACTTGAATCTTTTAAAAACCTATGAAAATCTTTATCAGGACTATCCTCCGGGAACAGGAAGTATGCAGGGACCACTGTTAAGTGATTTCAAGGAAAAGAGATATTATTTTAACCTTTTTACGGAGGTTAAGTATCATTTGTCTAAAAAATTTCTAATTGATTTGGGGGTAAACTTGAATCAAACTGCCTATAATCTCAATGACAAGTTTAACCAGGGAAATGATAATTTTTCTGGAGATTATCGCTTTGACGCTATTTTGTCTCCTAAAATTGGGCTTAACTATCAGCTCGATCAAAATAGCATGATCTTTGCTACTGTCAGTCATGGATTCTCTCCTCCAAAACTTGAAGAAACACTTCTGCCCGATGGGCTGATCAATAATAATATTCAACCGGAGACAGGGTGGAATTATGAAATTGGTAGCCGTGGAAAAATCATCAATAAAATCTTCAATTATGAAATTTCATTGTATGTCATGGATATCAACAACCTACTTGTGGCTCGGAGAACTGGAGATGATCAGTTTATTGGGATCAATGCGGGTAATACGAAACATAAAGGCATTGAAATTGCTTTGAATTATTTTTTGATCAACAAAGAACTGGTGCAGCTCAGTCATTCAAATTCTTTCAGCTTGAACGATTATACTTTTGAGGATTTTAAGGATCTAGATAATGACTATTCAGGAAATGACCTTACTGGTGTTCCCGATCAAACTTTCTATTCTCAACTCCATTTGAATACTTCTTGCGGGTTATATGCCTTTCTCAACTATCAATATATTGGTGATATCCCTTTGAGGGATGATAACAGTATCTATGCACAGAGTTACCAGTTAGTCAATGTAAAAACCGGATTTAAAAAAGAGTTTGGCAAGCATTTTATGCTGGATACCCATATCGGTTTAAACAATATCTTTGACGAAAAATATGCCTCTATGCTGCAAATCAATGCCGGTAGTTTTGGAAACAATCCCCCACGGTATTACTATCCCGGCAATCCCAGAAACTATTATGCAAGTATCAATCTCAAATATTCCTTCTGAAAAATCGTACATTTGAAACTAAATTCTCGAATTATGAAAAAAATTAGCTTTCTCGTTATTTGTTTGTCTTTTTTTCTGAGCCAATGTCAAAAGAATACTGAATTCAAAAGCGATGAAAATTTCAGTTATAAAGCTGAAACAGTCGTTGACGGACTTGATATTGCATGGGGGATGGAATTTCTTCCTGACGGATCCATGCTCATTGCAGAACAAGAGGGTAAAATGATGCTCTTTAAAGATGGTGAAACAACCCAGATAAAAAATGTTCCTGATGTGGTCTATGATAATCAGGGGGGCCTGCTAGATCTAAAATTACATCCTGATTATGCCAATAATGGCTGGATCTATTTTTCATTTTCAGGGAATATTGAGAATGATGACGAAGGTTCAAATACGACAATAATGAGGGCGCGATTAAAAGGAAATGAACTTATTGACAAAGAAATCATATACAAAGCCACCCCTAACACAAAAAAGGGTCATCACTTTGGTTCTAGGCTTGAATTTGATAAGGATGGTTACTTGTTTTTCTCAGTGGGTGACCGCGGTAACAGAGATGTTAATCCTCAAGATATCAATAGAGACGGAGGCAAGATCTACAGACTTCACGATGATGGAAGCATTCCTTCTGACAACCCTTTTGTTTCAATAGCAGGTGCTAAAGGAGCTGTATATTCTTATGGCCATAGAAACCCTCAGGGCATGGCAATGAATCCCCAAACGGGTGACATCTGGGTACATGAACATGGACCACAGGGCGGTGACGAGATAAATATTATCAAACCAGGTAAAAATTATGGCTGGCCTTCAATAACCTACGGAATTAATTACGATGATTCAGTCATCACGGATGATACTGATCTTCCTGGCATGGAACAACCTTTGCACTATTGGGTACCCTCGATAGCCCCGAGTGGAATGACCTTTATTACCAGTGATCGCTATCCAGGGTGGAAAGGTAATCTTTTGGTTGGATCACTAAAGTTTAAATATTTAGATCTTGTTTTTCTTGACAACGGAAAGGTTGTAAAAGAAGAAAAATTGATGGAAGGAATGGGTAGGGTCCGAACAGTCAAAATAGGTCCTGATGGTTATATCTATGTTTCAGTCGAACAATTGGGCATCGTTAGATTAGTTCCCAACTAGTTGCCAAAAATCTGTACCAAATTATGTTTTTTGAATCAATTATATTTCTGGTTCAAAATCTTCAATTCTGACCGTGAATATGCGTAATTTTCAAAGAAAATAGGGTTCAAAATCTATTTGTTCCGTATCTTTGCCTTTCAATTTTTGAATACAAAAACAGCCATGGAAAAAAAAGTCATTTTGATCATTTTAGACGGATGGGGTGAAACTCAAAACCCTGATGTATCAGCTATCTACAAAGCCAAAACACCATTCTTTGATTCATTGATTGCCAATTATCCAAATGCAAGTTTAAGGACAGACGGTTTGAACGTTGGTTTGCCTGAAGGACAAATGGGTAATTCTGAGGTAGGACACATGAATTTAGGAGCAGGTCGAATTGTATACCAAGATTTTGTGAAGATCAATAATGCTGTTGCAAATAGCTCAATTGCTCAGGAAAAGGTGATTACTGATGCCTTTGCTTATGCAAAAAAAGAACATAAAAAAGTACATTTTTTAGGCCTTCTATCTGATGGAGGTGTACACTCTCATATCGATCATCTTAAAGGTCTTTTAGATGCCGCTAATAATTTTGGTTTGGAGGATGTCTATGTACATGCCTTTACAGATGGAAGAGATGTTGATCCAAAATCCGGTCTGGGTTTCGTAAAGGAAATCGAAGCGCATATGGATCAATCAGCGGGTAAGCTAGCGAGTATCTGTGGAAGGTATTATGCCATGGACAGGGACCAACGATGGGAAAGAGTAAAGCTTTCCTATGATGTTATGGTCAATGGTGTTGGAGAAACATCCAACAACGCAGCCGAAAGTATGCAAAAAAGTTATAGTGATGGTATAACCGATGAGTTCATAAAACCTATCGTTATGGTTGATGAGCAACAACAACCAATTGCTAAAATTGAAGATAACGACGTAATCATTTTCTTTAATTTCAGAACTGACAGGGGAAGGCAGTTGACCAGAGTGCTTACACAAGAAAATTTTCAGGAATTTGGTATGCACACCTTGCCTTTATATTATGTGACCCTTACCAATTATGACGCTTCCTTTAAAAATGTTTCGGTAGTTTATCCAAAAGATAATCTGTCTGAAACTTTAGGTGAGGTATTAGAAAAAAACAATAAAAAGCAGATCAGAATAGCTGAAACAGAAAAGTACCCTCACGTTACCTTCTTCTTTTCAGGGGGTCAGGAAAAAGAGTTTAATGGAGAAAAAAGATTACTTTGTCCTTCTCCAAAAGTAGCCACTTACGACTTACAACCTGAAATGAGCGCTCATGATATCAGAGATGCTATCGTTCCTGAACTTAAAGCACAGGAGGCTGACTTTATTTGTTTAAATTTTGCAAATACAGACATGGTTGGGCACACTGGTGTTATGGAGGCTGCAATAAAGGCTGCTGAGGTGGTTGACGGATGTCTGGAAACTGTTGTGACTGCTGCATTGGAAAATAATTATTCTAGCATCATTATTGCTGATCATGGAAACAGTGAAAAAATGATCAACGAAGACGGATCTCCGAATACTGCGCACACCACTTATCCCGTTCCGCTTATTCTTGTCGAAAAGAATAAGGAAAACAATATAAAAGATGGCGTTTTGGGAGATATTGCACCAACGATACTCGATCTTTTAAACATTTCTCAACCAGGTGCCATGACTCGAGCATCATTGTTGAAATAAAAAAAGTAACCGAGTTCGAAATCTAAAATACAAGAAAAGCTGAAAAGCTCCGTTATTAATAATGTTATGTCATTTTAAAGAAAGGCTTTTATTTGATTTAAGGGCTTATAATGATTAGATTTGATGAAAATTTAAAGATGAAAATTTTACCTAAAAATTCTTTGCTGATTGCCGTTGATTTTGACGGTACTATAGTAGAAGACGCCTATCCAAAAGTTGGGTCTGCTAAAATTTTCGCCTTTGATACTTTGTTAGAATTGCAGCAAAAAGGACACCGATTGATTCTGTGGACTTATCGCTATGGTGAAAGATTACAGGAAGCTGTTGACTTTTGCCAAAAAAACGGACTCGAATTTTATGCGGTTAATAAGAGTTACCCCGAAGAAAAATTTGATGGTAGCATCAGTCGGAAAGTAAATGCAGATGTATTCATTGACGACAGAAATGTTGGGGGCCTTCTGGGATGGGGTGAAATCTATCAACAACTTTTAAAAACTGAAAAACCAAAAGAACACAAATCTAAAAAAGGTCTCTTCGGATTTTTCAAAAGCTAGTATTTTTATTTAGGTTTTAGGCTTCATATATCATATTTAGCCCTAGTTTTATTCTTGTTTTTTTTATCTATTTTAGTTTTTTAACTTACCTTTACGAGCCTTAATAGAGGGTATATCAATACATTTATATTCCTTTCAATTAGGTAAAGTACTCTCTTTGTGATGAAGAAAAGCTTAGGGAGAATCGATTCGCTATAATATCAATCTATATTATGAAATCAAAGGAAGCATTTATCATTTTTGAACAAAGTATCATCGATTATCACGTGAATGATCATATAGATACTCCTCTCGGTAACCCATATGAAAATGAAGATATCAAGCACCTTTTTTATCATAAGAACTGGGTCGATACTGTCCAATGGCATTTGGAAGATATCATTAGAGATCCTGAAATAGATGCAGTAGAAGCTTTGAAGATTAAAAGGCGAATTGACCGTTCTAATCAGGTTAGGACAGATATGGTTGAATTCATCGATAGCTATTTTCTTGATCTGTTCAAGAGTGTAACAGCTGCATCAGATGCCAAGATCAATACTGAAAGTCCTGCATGGGCCTATGATCGTCTATCTATTTTAGCACTTAAAATTTACCATATGAAGCAAGAAGCTGAAAGAAAAGATGCTTCTGAGTCGCACAGAACTGCTTGCAAACAAAAACTGTCGGTTCTATTGGAGCAGCAAACAGATCTCTGTATGGCCATTGATGAATTATTGGAAGATTTTGAAAACGGTGACAAATACATGAAGGTTTACAAGCAGATGAAAATGTACAATGATGATAATTTAAATCCTGTGCTTCGTGCTCGAAAATGAATTAAAGCGTCCTAAACATTTATTGATCATGCGCTTATCTGCCATTGGTGACGTGGCAATGACGGTTCCTATTGTTTTGGCACTTCAGCAACAATATCCTAATCTTAAGATCACCGTAGTTTCAAGACCTCTTTTTAAATCCTTTTTTTCTCGTTTACCTGGCGTACAATTTTATGCTGCCGATGTAGAAAATTCTCAGACTGGCTTAGTCGGATTATATAAACTCTATAAAGACCTGTCGGTTTTAGGAATTGATGCCTTTGCCGATTTGCACAATGTATTGCGATCAAAAGTGATTGCCACCTTTTTTAAATGGAATAATGTCGCTGTGGTTTCATTAAATAAAGATCGATCAGAAAGAAAAAAGTTAACGGCCTTGCGACCAAAGAGACTTTCTCCTATGACTTCAATGATCGATCGCCATGCTGAAGTTTGCAAAAAATTGCAGCTTCCCATATCATTATCAGAAGTGAACTTACTTGATAGACAAGCGATGTCAATTGAAATTGAGCGAATTACGGGTGAAAAAAATTCAAAATGGCTGGGAATAGCTCCTTTTGCTACCTATGAAACCAAGATGTATCCCTTGAATTTAATGAAAGAGGTAATCCAATTACTGCTTCAAGAAGAATATAAAATATTCTTATTTGGAGGGGGTAAAAAGGAAGTAGTTCAACTAAAATCAATGGCTTCTGTTTCAAATAGCTGTATCAATGTTGCAGGGACTTTAACTTTTCAACAGGAATTAGAGTTGATTAGTAACCTTGATCTAATGCTAAGTATGGACTCTGGTAATGGCCATATGGCAGCTATGTTTGGCGTACCTGTGGTCACGATGTGGGGTAATACTCACCCATATGCCGGATTTGTTCCTTTTAGACAGCCAATCGAAAACAGTCTTCTTCCTGACCAAGAGAAATATCCGTTTTTACCAACTTCAGTTTATGGTAATAAAATTGTCCCAGGTTATTCCGATTGCATGACAACAATTCAACCTGAGGTTGTTGTGCATAAAATAAAACAAGTTTTGGCTAACTAAATTGTTATAAAAAAGCAGAAATGATTCCCTTTGGATCAATATCTTTTTACAGTATCTTTGCCTCATTAAATTCACGTCATGATACAAATTAAATCCCGTGAGGAGATAGAATTGATGAGAGAAAGTGCTCTTATCGTTTCAAAGACACTAGGTGAAATTGCGAAAGTGATCAAGCCCGGTATTAGTACTTTGGAATTGGATAAAATCGCTGAAGAATTTATCAGAGATCATGGCGCAATACCAGGTTTTTTAGGATTATATGACTTCCCCAATAGCTTATGCATGAGCCCGAATGAACAAGTGGTTCATGGTATTCCTAATAGTAAACCCTTACAAGAGGGAGATATCATTTCAGTTGATTGCGGGGCTTTGAAAAATGGCTTCTATGGAGATCATGCTTATACGTTTGCAGTTGGAGAGATTGATACAGACACAAAAAAGCTTCTTGACATTACCAAGGAGAGTCTTTATATGGGCATCAGACAATTCAGAACTGGCAACAGAGTTGGTGACGTTGGTTTTGCCATTCAGCAATTTACAGAAGGCCACGGTTATGGTGTTGTTCGTGAACTTGTTGGACATGGTTTGGGAAGAGAGATGCATGAAGATCCTGAGATGCCGAACTATGGAAGGCGTGGAAAAGGAAAGAAATTTTTAGAAGGTATGGTTGTGGCCATTGAGCCTATGATCAATTTAGGAACACATAAAATCAAGCAATTCAGTGATGGCTGGACGATTAAAACGGCAGATGATAAACCAAGTGCCCATTTTGAGCATGATGTCGCCATTTTAGATGGAAAACCTGAATTACTTTCTACTTTTAAATATATAAATGAAGCTTTGGGCATTGACACAAAAGAAGAAGACGAATTCAGAGCTAACTAAGAAAGTATTCAATGAAGATCTTCAAATTTGTGCTGAATACCATTCCCCGGCCCTATTTAATAAAAATGAGTTACCTAGCCAGACCGTTTCTTGCTTTCTGGTTAAAAGGTGAGACGTATACCGATCCTATTGACGGGAAAAGTTTTAAGCGATTTTTACCCTATGGTTATGGTGAGCAGAGGCCCAATGTACTATCACCAAGTACACTTTCATTAGAAAGACACAGATTACTTTGGTTGTATCTTAAAAATGAAACAGAATTCTTTTATAAACCAATGAAAGTCTTACACATGGCTCCTGAGCAGTGTTTCTTGTCTTTATTTAAAAACATGAAACACCTAAACTATACCACAGCTGATCTTTATTCTCCTATTGTAGACGTGAAGGCAGATATTCTCAACCTTCCTTTCAATGAAAATGATTTTGATATTGTACTATGCAATCATGTATTGGAGCATATCGAAGATGACGGTAAAGCCATGAAGGAGCTCTTAAGAGTAATGAAACCAGGAGGTATGGGGATTTTTCAGGTACCGCAGGAACTAGCAAGAGAAAAAACCTACGAAGATCCCAATATTCAAACTCCTGAAGATAAGGCCAAACATTTTGGGCAATATGATCATGTCAGAATATACGGAAGAGATTATTTTGATCGCTTGCGTAACGCAGGATTCAAAGTTGAAGAAGTAGATTATTCCAAAACATTAAGCCCTGAACTCGTTGAAAAATATTGTCTTGCCAAAGGTGAAATATTACCCGTTTGTTTTAAACCTTGATAAGTTTCCTCAAGGGTTTATTTAAGCGAGGGGCTAACTTAAATAAGCCCCTGACTTAATTCAGGGGTTGACTTATGTCTCCTATTTCAAAAAGTTAACATTATTAAATTTCCTTGAGAGTAGTTGCATCGATCCAACCCATTTTTCCATCGGCAATTTTGATCTTTTTCCAATTGTCTAGGGTTTCAAGTATGACAACCTTAGTTCCTTCGTGAAGTTCAAAATATACATCACTTGAATTTGTTGGGGCACTTTTAACTTCAGCCTCTGTAGAAAAAATAATGGCTTCAATATTATTCTCAACATAATGCTTGTTTCTATAAGCAAAAAATAAGCATATGGTCACAAATATCACCGATAATATACTGGTAATAAAATATATACGTTTCTTACTAGTGCTATAGGAAAAATGATACATGAGAAACAAGATGGCAAATACGAATGCCAAACTAACCGCAATTTTTACCCAGGTCTCATAAGTGAGCCTTAAAATGATTCCGTCCATAAACTTTTGCCAAAGACTTTTAGGAAGCGGTTCAATATTATCAAGTATCATTCTATTCGCAAAATTCAGATTAAACTGAATGTCTTTATCATTTGGGGCAAGCTTCAAGGCTTTTTCATAGTAATAGACAGCCGGGGCTACTTGATTTGTTTTATAATAGATATTGGCCATATTGAAATACAAATCGGAAGATTTAAGGTCCATCTTCTCAATTTGCTGATAGCTTTCCAATGCCTCCATATATTTTTCCTGTTGGTATGATTTATTTGCTGCAACAAATAAACTATCAGGAGCCTGTGCATGTAACTGTATTCCTGTTAGCAACAAGAGCGAAATAAAAACAATATGTACTAAACCTTTCAACATTTTTAATTTTATACTTAATTCTATTACAGTTGTTTATCAATTTTTGCAATAGCTATTTTTGCATTCTCGTATTCCTGTTTCATCATAACATCAGTTGATGGTGCATAGCGGGCATAGTCACAATTTTCCAATACTTTACTAAATTCCTGTATGGTTGACCCATCCACTTGCTTATTATTTAGAATCTCGGCGATCTTTTCTATAGAAATATCAGAGGTTTCGACATGTAATTTTGCTTTAAGATAGTTGTGAAGAGCCTTTTCTAAAGCGATATAGAAAGCCTCCTTTTTACCCAATTCTTTTCTGGCCTGAGATAAGAACTTTCTTGCTAGCCTGTCTGCCTTTCTTCGTTTATTCCCAACAATATCACTGTCTCTTTCCTGTTTTTTCTTACCTATGAAAATACCTAAAGGAATAGATAATAAAGGAAGAATCATTAACAAGTAGAAAAGGTCCGAACCAAAGAACTCCTCATCTTCAAAGGTAGACACAAAGTCCGTTTTTAAATGAATATAACGTATATCTCCCTCATTACTAGTTACTGCCTGTTTATTGCTCACTACATTTTCATCCGATAATTCAAGTCCATTCAAAGCATTCAGCATGATAGGTGGTGTATCAACAGAGTAGTATTTTTCCTCCTTCGGATTGAAATAAGAGAACGATACTCCAGGGACCTTAAACTTCCCTCTAGATTGCGGGACCACCGCATATTGATCATATACACTTCCTGTCAAACCCTTTAAGGTTGTCTTTATATTCTCCTTATGCTCTGGTTCATATACCTCCAAACCATTAGAGGTTTCAATACCTGGGAGTTTTACTAATTTCAAATTCCCTTCACCTTTCAGCTCAACCTTTATTTGTGCTGATTCATTCGACTTTAATTCTGTTTTACTCGGCGTTACTGAAAATTCAAAATCCCCTACAGCTCCCGTAAAATTAAATGGTTTGCCCTCGGATGGTAACTCCTTTACTCTGATTATTTTTTTACCAGAGGTCAGGGTAAAACTTACATCATCCATAAGCATATTTCCGAAAAAATCTCTTCTCCCAATGGGAACTCCAGCTGTAATTTCCATTTCCAAGGGTTCAATCTCGAGTTTTCCTGACTTTTGCGGAATCAATACCGTTTTTCGCACGATCACAAAGCGATGTGGTTTTCCGCCATAAGTGCCATTCTTAGCCACCCATTTTTTAACATCAATACTTTGGTTCCAAAAGCCATTAAAAGAAGGTGACGCAGCTTCTCTGGTATTCTGAACATTTACCTGATTGATATCAACATATAATTTATAAACCACCGAAATACTTTCTCCAACATAGGGTGCCATATCAGATACTTCTGTCACCAAATGTATATTTTGCTGAGCTATATATCTTGGATCGTCTGGGTCTTCCGGAATTTCTATGGCGTCAGTTACGGAGATCCTAATGGTGTTTGATTTGATTTGTTCCCCTTCATAGGTTACCGTTGCTGAAGGAATAGTATAGGTTCCTTTTGCTGTTGGTTGAATAATATAGGTATAGGTCAATTTATATGATGTCTTTCCATTGATCGAAGAGAAACTACTCGACTGACTAGGGCCGGCAAGAACCTTAAAATTCTTAAAATCAGGGGGCGTAAAGTCATCTCCACCCTGACGATCAATCGAAAATTCTATTCTTAGGCGCTCATTTAGACCAAGTTCAGTTTTGCTCACAACAGTTTTAAACGTTACCTGAGCGACAACGCTTTGCACTGTAATTAGCAGTATCAATATGGTTAAATACTTCCTTTTCATTTTACGAACTTCCATTCCAAATCATCCTAACGATAAAATGTTGCTTTTATTTACCAGTCTTTTTCCTGATTTACTTTTTTTCCTTTAGCCTTTTTGGCATTAACTTTTTGTTGTGTCTTATTCTCTTCGTTGTTCATGGCCTCAAGAAGCTGCTCAATCTGTTGTTTACTTAATTGATTAGGCTGAGGTTGCTTATTTTGTTCCTTTTTATCACCTTGGTTCTTCTGATCTTGCTGATCATTTTCATCATTTTTATTATCCCCTTCATTCTTATCTTGATCTTTCTTTTCATCGTCACCCTGATCCTCATTTTGATCCTTGTTTTCGCTGTTCTGATCCTGATTCTGATCCTTGTTCTGATCCTTATCCTTGTCTTTGTTCTGGTCTTTATTTTGATCGTCTTGCTGCTGGTCTTTCAATAATTTCTGTGCAAGTGCCAAATTATATCTGGTTCTCTCATCGTTGGGGTTCAGCAGTAGAGAATTCTTATAGGCTGCAATCGCCTTGTCATACTGCTTCTGTTTCATCATCACATTACCAATATTGTGAAATGATTTTTCTCTTGTTTCAACTTCACCGGCACTTTTCGCCACCAACTCATACATAGGCAAGGCCTCTTCAAGCCTATTCTGCTCATAAACGGCATTTCCCAGGTTATAACCCGCCGTAGAATAATTAGGATTTTCCTTTAAAGCTTTTTTATACTTTACTTCAGCATCAACGAATCGCTTTTGCTTGAATAAATCATTACCAGTTCTAAGAATCTGCTTTTCAGCCAGCTTTATTTTTACGGGTTCTTGTATCTCTTTCACCTTTTCCTGAGCTAAAAGGCCCAAGGGTAAAAAGATCCACACATAAACTATATTTTTCATTTTACCTTTCATTAAATAAATTCAATTTTTGTACCCATTTGGTCTTCTTATTCAACAAGAAAACGTCTAAGACCAAAAACAGTAACCCAAACCCAATGAACCATTGAAACTGATCCTTATAATCAGAAAACTGTTTCGATTCAAATTCTTTTTTATCCGCCTTAAGTAAAAGTTCTTCCACATACTCAATGGTTTTAGAGGTCTTATTCCCATAAATATACTTTCCTTCTCCGTTTTCCGCAATATCTTTAAGTGTCTCTACATTCAGTTTAGTGATCACTACTTCATCTTTATTATCCTTCTTATATCCCAAAAATTTTCCGTTTTTCTTGATAGGAATTGGGCCTCCTTTATTTGATCCAATACCGATGGTATAGGTCCTTATGCCAAGATTAACAATTTCTTTGGCGATCTTACCCGAATTTTCTTCATGATCTTCTCCATCCGAAATCACAAAAAGAAACCTGTTGGTTTGGGTATCATCGTCAAAAAAGGTTCTCGATAATTCAAGGGCCTCATTTATAGCAGTACCCTGTGAGGAAACCATATCAGGACCAGCATTCTGTAAAAACATCTTGGCCGCACCGTGATCTGTAGTAATCGGTAGCAGGGGATAGGCATTCCCTGCATATATTATTATTCCAACCCTATCACTCCCTAATTTATCAATGATCTTAGAAATGATCTGCTTGGATTTTTCCAATCTGTTTGGCGCAATGTCTTCTGCTAACATACTTTTCGAAACATCAAGTGCAAAAACAATATCCACACCCTGTCTTTTGACTGTTTTTAATTGCGTACCCATTTTAGGATTTACCATGGCAATGATCAACAATGACAAGGCTAAAAGCACAAAGATCATTTTCAACGCTGGTTTAAAAACAGATTTCTGAGGACTTAACTCATTCAACAAAGAAAGTTCCGCAAACTCTTTTTGTTTTTTTAATTTCCAAAACCAGGTCAGCAAATAAAATAGCAACAAAATCGCTACGGCGATAAACAAGTAAAAATATTTTGGTTCTTCTATTTGATACATATCCTATTAACCTAGATAAAACTTCTATAAACCGTAAACCTCATCAACATTTCGAGTAAGATTAAAAATCCTGCCAACATCAGTAACGGTCTAAATTTTTCCTGATAATTGTAATATTTAAATTCTTCAATTTCAGTTTTTTCAAGCTTATTTATTTCATCATAAATAGCCTCTAACTTTTTATTTCCAGTCGCTCTGAAATATTTTCCATCTGTTTCAGATGCGATATATTTTAAAAGCTCCTCATCAATTTCCACTGGCGCATTTCTAAAAATGAGTTTCCCATTCAGGTCTTTAGCTACAGGAAACAATGCGGTTCCATTAGTTCCCAAACCTATGGTATACACCTTGATATTCAACTCTTTTGCCAATTCTGTAGCCGTCTTTGGATCTACAAATCCAGTATTGTTAACCCCGTCAGTTAGGAGAATAATCACCTTGCTTTTGGCTTTACTATCTTTTAACCTGTTCACTGCAGAACCAAGTCCCATTCCTATGGCAGTACCATCCTCTATCTGACCCCATCTAATTTTTCTAATGGTATTCTGAATAATGGTCTTATCACTGGTAATAGGCGTTTGAGTAAAACTCTCCCCTGCATACACCACAATTCCAATCCTGTCATTCGGTCTTTTCTGAACAAACTTGCTCGCTACCTCCTTCAAAGCCTCCAATCTATTTGGCTTTAAATCTTTGGCCAGCATACTGGCAGAAACATCAATGGCCATTACAATATCAATACCTCTCGTTGTCTTTGTTCTTTTGCTTACTTCCACCTTACGAGGACGTGCCAAAGCGATAATCAATAATGAAATCGCCAACAGTCTCAACAAATAAAGTATTGGTTTCAATTTGGCCCATATATTTTTATGTTCGAAACTCGCAATACTTGGCATATGCAAATCGGCACTATCTTTTTTTCTAACAAAAAAGTACCAAATCACCATGATTGGGATCAGTAATAAGAACCACAGAAATTCTGGGTTTGTAAATTCCATATTACTCCCCATCCGCTTCTTCTTTAGGTTCAACATTAATTGGATGCAGGATATCGATAATTCCTTCTGCATCCCCCCTGTGAAGGGCAATTTCATTTTGGAGCGGTTTGGATTTTGCGAATTTTACAAGATCCGCTTCCTGAAGCAATTTCTCCAATTTGTACAAGGTCTCCTTTGGAATATTCAGTTTACTACTTGAATTGAAATCTGTAATCGTTTCCAATAATTCATCCGTTGTAGACTCTAAAGCCGGAATATTCAATTCTTTTTCAATAAATGTCCTGACAATGTCAGTTAATTCAACATAATACAATTTGATCTTGTTTTGAGAAATGAGTTCTTTTCCATCCAGTTCCTTCAGTCTCATTTTGGCTGCATCAAATGGTGGAATTCTCGAAATAATCTCCTCCTCAGTAGGTTTATCTCTTAAAACAAAATATAAAATAAGTCCTATAACTACCAGCAGGGCAATCAGGCCCCAGAAATAATTCAGATAATCACTAAATAAATAAGGCTCATTCTGAATTTCCTTGATATGATGCATGGGTTGCTTAATCGTATCCACTGGAACTGTTCCAACATCTATGATCACCTGATCAGTTAAAAATCGCTTGTCCTTGATAAAAATCTCTTGGCCTGGCAATACGTATCGGCCACTGTCAAAACTGGTTAGTGTATATTTTTTGATCAACTGATTCCTTAAAGAATCAATTTTATGAGACGTAACAATTCCAATTCTGTTCAAACTGTCGGATTCGAATTTTGGAAATCGAACGTCTTTTGTTTGATCAACGATGATCTCATAATTGAATTGTTCCCCAATTCTGATGCTTGTCGTATCTATTTTAGTCGCAACCTGTCCGTATCCAGCAAAGCACAAGAGCAATGCGAATAATACAATGACCTTATGAAAAGATACAGCGGAGCTTAAACTCCTAGGACCTTCCAATGATTCCTTGATTTTATATGACAGATAAAACAAATACCTCATTCTATTAATTTCATTTTTACTCCAATCTCTTCCAAAGACCAACTAAGCTCTTCTTTTAAAATACCCTAAAAGCTTTTTAACATAACTCTCATCAATTCTCGTATTGATAACTCCTGAACCACTTTTGGTAAAGGATTCTTCAAAATAATCAACTGTCTGAAGATAATTGGCCCTATAATTCCTTCTTACAGATTTTGAGTTGGTATTGACCAATACAATCTCCCCGTTTTCAGCATCCCTCATGGGAACCATTCCTAATTTTGGTAATTCGGTCTCTAGTTTATCGTATACTCTGATACCGGTTACATCATGCTTTTTTCCAACGATTTTCAAGGCGTTGTCATACCCGGAATCAATAAAGTCTGATAATATAAATACAATGGCCTTCTTCTTCATTACGTTAGAGAAGTATCGCAAAGCTTGGGTAAGGTCAGTTTTTTTACTTTTCGGCTGGAATTCTATCAATTCCCTAATAATTCTAAGTACATGTGTTTTTCCCTTTTTTGGGGGGATAAACAATTCGATCTCATCAGAGAATAACAACAATCCTACCTTATCGTTATTTTGAATGGCAGAAAAGGCAAGGGTCGCGCTTATTTCGGTCAGGATATCTCTCTTGAACTGCTGTGTTGTCCCAAATGATTCTGATCCGCTAATATCAACAACAAGCATCATTGTCAATTCACGTTCTTCCTCAAAAACCTTTATATAAGGCTCATGATACCTGGCTGTAACATTCCAATCAATTGATCTGATATCATCCCCGAACTGATATTGTCTTACTTCGGAAAAGGTCATACCACGGCCTTTAAAGGAACTGTGATATTCTCCCGAGAAAATATGGTCAGACAGTCTTCTTGTCTTGATCTCTATTTTTCTAACCTTTTTAAGTAATTCTTTAGTATCCACTAGCCGGTATTCTAATTAAACTTCTCAACTTTTCATTTCCTGAATTCATGAGACAGGAAAAACGATGGGTTGCTCATCACTGAACTGATTAAGGCACCTCTACTTCGTTAACAATCTTGTTGATAATGTCTTCTGAAGTGATGTTTTCAGCCTCGGCTTCATATGTGATACCAATCCTGTGGCGCAACACATCATGAACTACGGCGCGGACGTCCTCAGGAATTACATATCCCCTTCTTTTAATAAAAGCATAGCATTTAGATGCCATCGCCAAATTGATACTACCCCTTGGAGAAGCACCAAAGCTGATCAAAGGTTTCAGCTCAGCTAGACGATAATCTTCAGGATAACGGGAAGCAAAAATAATATTAAGGATATACTTTTCAATTTTCTCATCCATATACACTTCTCTTACAGATGCTCTGGCTCGAATAATCTCTTCAACAGTTACTACCGGATTGATTGTATCATAGCTTCCTGCAAGGTTCTGTCTCATGATCGTTTGTTCATCATTCATTTTGGGGTAGTCGATCACTGTTTTTAGCATAAATCTGTCGACCTGTGCTTCAGGTAAAGGATAAGTTCCTTCCTGCTCAATCGGATTCTGAGTGGCCAGTACCAAAAACGGTTCAGGCAATTTAAAAGTGGTATCGCCAATGGTCACTTGATGTTCCTGCATGGCCTCCAGTAAGGCTGATTGCACCTTGGCTGGAGCTCTGTTGATCTCATCTGCCAAAACGAAGTTCGCAAATATAGGTCCCTTTTTTATAGAGAAATCATTCTCCTTCATGTTAAAGATCATGGTACCAATAACATCAGCAGGTAATAGATCAGGTGTAAACTGTACCCTGCTAAACGACCCCTTTACCGCCTTAGACAAGGTGTTTATTGCCAATGTTTTAGCTAGCCCAGGAACTCCTTCCAGCAAAATATGTCCATTACCAAGTAATCCAATAAGCAATCTTTCAAGCATGTGTTTTTGCCCTATGATTACCTTATTCATCTCCATTTGAAGCAAGTCGACAAATGCACTTTCTCTCTCTATTTTTTCGTTGATCAATCTGATATCAACATTTGCGTTTTGTGTATCCATTTATCTTTTTAAATTTCTATTCGTTTTTAGACAACAAGGGCAACAAATCTAAGGGTTAGCTCAGTTTTTTCTTGTTAAAATTTGGTTAAAAGTGAAAAATAAAAAAACTCGCCAAAGTGGCGAGAATCGGGCATCAATACTGTTCTTCCTTATTCGGAAAATCGCGAGATTTCACATCCGAAATATAGCTTTTAAAGGCATTGCCCATTTCCGTATACAGATCCAGATACCTTCGTAAAAATCTAGGACTGAATTCATGTGTCATTCCCAGCATATCATGTGTCACTAAAACCTGACCGTCGACGCCGTCACCAGCTCCGATTCCAATCACAGGTATGGAAATACTTTCTGCCACCTCTCTAGCTAATTTAGCAGGAACTTTTTCCAGTACGATAGCGAAACAACCCAATTCTTCCAAAAGTTTGGCGTCTGCCTTTAATTTATCAGCTTCTTCTTCCTTTCTTGCCCTAACTGAGTAGGTGCCGAATTTATAAATTGATTGCGGTGTTAAGCCCAAGTGCCCCATAACTGGAATTCCGGCCGAAAGAATACGAGTGATAGACTCTGATATTTCAGCACCACCTTCCAACTTTACAGAATGCCCTCCAGATTCTTTCATGATCCTGATTGCAGAATCCAGCGCCTGTCTAGAATTTCCCTGATAGGTTCCAAAAGGAAGATCCACAACCACCAGTGCCCTCTCAATCGCTCTAACAACTGAAGAAGCATGGTAAATCATCTGATCAAGGGTAATGGGTAAAGTCGTTTCATGACCTGCCATAACATTTGAAGCCGAATCTCCCACTAAAATAATGTCTATCCCTGCATGATCAACGATTTTTGCCATGGTATAGTCATAGGCTGTAAGCATGGCTATTTTCACTCCCTGCTTTTTCATCTCAACCAAAGTCTTGGTTGTAATCCTCTTGTACTCCTTTTTAGCTATAGACATAAGTAAGATTTAGCAAGGCTAAAATAACGATAATTTTTATTCGTAAACCCAGACTGATTATTTATTTTTAAATGTGCTATTTGGCTTCAATTACGCTCCGCTTTTTATGCACGACTCTGACTAAATTTGGAAAAATTGCTGGGGCAAAATTCTTAACTGGCTCATAAAGTACTGAATCATTCGTCTTTTTCTTCTCCATAAATCGAATTGATGCATTAATCTCATCATAAACGATCAGGACTATACTCAAAATCAAGGCATATTTTAAAAGTCCAAAAATAGCACCTACCATTTTATTAAAGAAACCCAAGGCAATAGTTTCAGCAATTTTGGTCATCGCCTTTCCCAATAAGACCAAGGCGATCAAGATGATCAGAAAGGTTCCCGCAAAGGCTACCACTTGAATCATAGATTCATCCCAACTCACACTATCCTTAAGAAAATTTCCCAAAAAATATGAAAAATGTATGGCCCCATATACCCCCAGTACAAGTCCTACCAGAGTTGTAATCTCAACGAATAATCCTTTTCTAAAACCATTTACGGTCCCAAAAATCAAGATAATTCCAATAACTATATCTATTGTATTCATAACTGTATTTAACTTTTTATTACTGTAATTTCCTCATCGATATATACGAGTAATTTCTCCAGAACTTCAAAATTCATTTTTTGTAAAACTAAGGCATAATTATTAATTTGAAGCTGGTGATTCTTACTCGGTTTTCCTGTTTTATAATCGATAACTGTAACTTTTTGCTCTTCAACCACCAACCTGTCTGGAATCACTACTTGCCCTGATTCGGTTAGGATCTCTCTTTCATTTATGATTAAAAATCCAGGTTTAAAATATGCTTTAAGCAAGGGATGACAAACAATATTAGTGATCAGCATACGGATATGATTTAGCTCAGCATTTGCTATAAGACCCTTATTGACAAAAAGCTCAAGCGTTCTTTCCACATCTTTATCCGTTTTAATTTGAGCCATCATTTCATGGATCAAATTTCCATAGCCAATGGCCTGTTTCCTTTCTGTATCCCACAATAATTCTGAGTTGGCTACGATGTGAATCTGATGATCTTTCCAGGAACTACTAATAAATTCACTTTGGGTTTCCGAATGGGTGCCGGACGAATTCTTCCCGCTAGTCCTATTTTTATCTCCGAACTCAAAGTTTAAAAGTCCCTCTTCCCACCTACCTTTCGACACTAGAAAATCCATAAACAATTGGGCGCTAGAGCCAATATCAGCTTTGGTATTTTTTGTTTCTGAAATAACATATAGCTGTTCTACAGCCCTCGTTAAACAAACGTATAGCAAATTAAAACTATCCAATTCCTTTTCCCTGCGACGCTTATCAAAAATGTCTTTACCGTGTTTTCCTGTCTTCTTGATACCCGCAGAAGCATCTACCAGGATACTGTCAAAATCATTAAAGTGTTCTGCATCCAAATCCTTATACCAGGCTTTAGGCTCTCTTTCATAATAAAGATCAAGATTGTAGGGAAAAATCACTACAGGAAATTCCAAGCCTTTAGACTTGTGAATGGTCATGATCCTTACCGCTCGAACATCCTCGGAATTAACAATATTCAACTTCTCTTTTTTCTCCTCCCAATAAGCTAAAAATGAAATACTCTTTTGCGATTTTCTTTGTGTGTAGTCAAAAACAAAATCCAGGAAAAATTGTAGAAATGCATCCGACTCATTCGTCAAACGGAAACTTCTGATCATATCCTCAACTCCTTCAAAAATTGAAAATTCATCAAATTTTTGCGAACTGTAGATTATCTCAAATTCCTGAAGTTTTTTAAAAATCACCTCTGTTTCATGGTGAATTAATCCGTTTAGGAATTCATGTTTTTCGAGTGCGATATTCAAATGGTCATAAAGAAAATTCAATACATCGAACTTTGCTTCCTCATTCTTATCGTCAGCGAGCATACTTAACAAACTGATGATAAAGTGCACCTTTGTATTGTTCTTAAGTAATAAGGTTTCAGAACTCACAATATCTACGCCCTGTTCGGTAAGGTATTTTGCAATTACAGCTCCTTCTTTCTTTTTTCTTACCAGAATACATATTTCATTGGGGTCAAACTGTTCTAAAAGCTCCAAAATTGTTTGATGTACCAAGTCAGGATAAACCTCATTTCGTAATTCAAGATTCTTTAACGCTTCTGTAAACTGTAATCTCACAAACCCTCCCTCCTTGTTATTAGTATTTTGCTGATTTCCCAATCTATAGAGGTTTCGGTAAGAATCATCGGAAAAATGCTGAGCAATATGACTGAAAAAATCATTATTGAAATTAATAATCTCTTTATGACTGCGATAATTCGTATCCAGATTTTGCAAGTTTTTTGAAATCTGAAAAGGGTTGGCCTTATAATCGTTAAGGTCAGACGACAAACTAATAAATTGCTCCGCGCGTCCTCCCCTCCATCTATAAATGGCTTGTTTGGCATCACCTACCAATAGTAAACTTGCTTCCTCGGTACTTAATGCATTGTCAATTAATGGAATAAGATTCTGCCATTGTAATCCCGAGGTGTCCTGCATTTCATCAATAAAAAAATGTTTGAATCGCTCACCAAGTTTTTCATAGATAAAAGCAGCCGGCTCATTGACCAAATGATCGCTGATCAACTGATTAAACTCGGCATTTAATCTAATATTATTATTAGATTTAATTTCTCCAAGCGCTTGATTAATGGTTTTGATCACGGCTAGAGGGACCAGATTTTTTAAAATCAACTCATTCAGTTTGAATTTTTCATAGACACTAAATACCTCTCCGTAAATTTGTGCCAATTGTTCGGCAATGGCGTCAATGGCCGAACTTACCTCTACAGTTTTGTTTTTACCATAAAAATTCCTTTGTTCAATATTTCTCGAAGTACTGCTTTCCCTGTCAAAATCGCGATCTTCAGGCTTCTGCGTCATCTTGATAAAAAAATTCGGAATCTGTGATCTTGAAAAATCTTTGTGATCAATACCATGTTGACTGATTAAACCAAGGGCCTTCTCTCCAATTTCCTTAATAGTAGCCCGATAGATCTTTTGTTCTTTTCTGAGCTTGATGGATAGATCAGAAAAAGACGACAAGTTCTTGCCTTCCAGCTTATCCAGCTCATATGCATGATTTTCGTTTAAAATAAGTTTTGAGATATCGAACAAATCCCTGCTTATATCCCAAGACTTATCTTCCAGCGTTTTTTCCTTAGAAAAAGAAATTAAAATTTTTGTCAGCTCCTGATCAACACCAATTCTTGATAGCACGGCGTCAACCGCCTCTTTCATGATGGAATCTATGTCTAGTTCCACTTCAAAATCTGTCGACAGATTTAGATCAAACGCAAATGATTTTATGAGTTTGTTGGTAAAACTATCAATGGTTTTGATATGAAAAGAAGCATAATTTTTCAGGATATCCTGCAATCTTTCTTTTGCTCTGATTTGAATGGTTCGCTTGTCCATTCCGGTTTCTGACATCAAGACCTGTAACATGCCATTCTCCTGATCTAAAGGATTCATGATAGCAAAACTGAGCAGGGTATCCAGAATTCTGTCTTTCATTTCGGCTGCCGCCTTGTTAGTGAAAGTGATGGCCAATATCTGCTGATACAATCTTTGATCGGGACTATCCAAAATAATTTTTAGATACTCCTTAACCAAAGTAAAGGTTTTTCCACTGCCAGCAGAAGCATTATAGACATGAAATGTAGAAGGATTGACCAATGTGTAATTTTAAATAAAAGTAATGAAAATGGCCTTAATCAAGACTTGTTTATTCTAAAAAATCTGTCTCTTTTAAATCAGAATTAACAACTCGTCTCTCAATTCATTTTAGGGGCAATATTCCAGCTAAAACCCGCCGAAATATAATTCATGGTATAATTTAATCCTGTGCCAAATGAAAAATCAAGTTGAAAATTATCTTTTAGCAAATAAGTAAGTCCCGTATTAATATTGGCAAGAGCTTCATCAAATAAGCCAACATTACCATAAGGCTCAACATATATTCCTGCCTTCTCCGTAATTTCAAGGCCAAGTGCGAGAGAATAGGTTAAAAAACCATCATCAAATCCAAAATAACTATAGCCAACATTATATCCTAAACCAACCTTATCACTTAACTGGTGCGAAACACAAAATTTATTTATGGTGCCTACTTTCTCAAATGAAACTTCCTTGGTTCCGGTAGGCAATATAACATGAGTCAAAAATGCAATTTCAGTATTGGTGTGTTCCTTTTTTAACAACTGTATTTTTGCTCCAATTTCAAGGTCTGCAAATCCGGAGATTTCATTTGAAGTATTTTCTTCCTTTATATTAACATATTGATGAGCCACCCTTATTTCTACTCCTTTGGTAATCCCGTATCGAAACAAGTTGCTGGGAACAGCAATTTCTCTTAATGAAATAGCACCTTCTTCTGCATACTTTAACAACATTCCACTTTCAATTTGTAAACTTTTCTTTGGAATCGTTGAAGAACTCTCGGTCTGATCTGGCCTGTCGGTGATGATCTTCTGGGCAAAACTGACCGAACAGGTCAAACAGCATAAACACAATACTAGCCCTTTGAAATTTCGCATTTGATACATTAAATATTCTTTGAAATTTGCTAAAATAATAGATAATCAACCATTAAGATAAAATCCTCCATATTTGGGCCACAATAAAAGTGACGATAAAACCCATGATTACGGGTAATACGGAGGCTACTGTTGTCCATTTAAGGCTTTTGGTTTCTTTGTAGATCGTATAGATAGTGGTGCTGCAAGGGTTGTGTAACAAGCTGAATAGCATTAGATTAATCGCGGTTAATAAGGTCCATCCTCCTGCCCTTAATATACTTCCTGTATCAGATACTGAATCAAGTTCAAACATCACACCGGCACCTTCACCGCCAGTCATACCCGTTACCAGAACAGTAAGCATAAGTATCGTTGGAATGACGATCTCATTGGCCGGAATAGCCACTATATAAGCCAGTAAAATTACTCCGTTAAGTCCTAACAGAAATCCAAATCCATCCAAGCTGTCAATAACCCATCCTGCCACACTTACATCACCTATATAAATATTGGAAATCAGCCAGATCACCGCACCTGCCGGCGCCGCAAAAACGATGGCTCTCCATAGAACTATCAAAGTTCTGTCGATTAATGAAGTATATACGGTTTTCCAGAATCTCGGTGGCCGGTATGGAGGCAATTCTAAATTAAAGGTAGATACTTCTCCTTTTAAAACGGTTCTTGACAACCCCCAGGAAACTAAAAACATAAAAGCAATTCCAAGTATAGCGATTCCTATAACAGCCAATAAGGAGGCCAGGCTTGAAAAAGCTTGCGGAACCACGGCGCCAACAAAAATCGTCGCAATAAGAATCTGTGTGGGCCATCTGCCATTACACAGCGAAAAATTATTGGTAATGATGGCTATCAATCGCTCTCTCGGACTATCGATAATACGGGTGGCAACAACGCCTGCCGCATTGCATCCAAATCCCATGCTCATGGTAAGTGCTTGCTTGCCATGGGCACCTGTTTTTCTAAACATATTATCCATATTGAACGCGACCCTGGGTAAATATCCAAAATCTTCCAACAACGTGAACATAGGAAAGAATATAGCCATGGGAGGTAACATAACAGCAATCACCCAAGCCACAGCCAAATAAACGCCGTCTAACAAAAATCCATCCAACCACCAGGGCATTCCCAGGGTAGCAGCTAAATTTTTAAGCAGCGGATGAACTTTGTCCAACAAAATATCCGCCAGCATAGCTGAGGGATAATTCGCTCCTTGAATGGTCAGCCATAAAACAAGTCCCAACAATAAAAACATGATCGGAAATCCCCAGGTTTTACTGGTCACGATCTCATCAATCTTGCGATCCATGCGAAACCTGTTTTTTCCAGATTCCTTGAATACGGCACTTTCTGCAATCTCTGATGCATCTGCATAGATTCCTTCGGCCAGATGATCGTGAAAATCTTCTCCAATTTTCCATCGAAGCTCATTGGTCAAGTTTAGTATTTTATCTACAGCGTTTTTTTCCATACTACACCAATTCTCCTGTTTTTAAAGCCTCAATGATCCTACTATCCCCTTCAAGCAAACGGAATGCTATCCATCTGCTATTTGGGATATTCGGAAATTCTGTTTCAATTTCTGCACTTAATTTATTTACTGCTTTTAGTATTTTCTTCGGAACTTTTTTGATTCGACGTGGTTTGCATATCAGTTTCCCGGATGCTATTTCAGCTACAGTCTGAATGAGTTCCGGAATTCCCCTTTGGTATCGTGCACTGGTTGCAACTACCGGTATTCCCAATTCTCTTGCCAGTATTCTTGTGTCGATTTCAATCTCATTTCTTTCAGCCTCATCCATTAAATTAAGGCATAAAACAGCTTTGTCTGTGATTTCAAGGATCTGTAAAACCAAATTCAGATTGCGTTCAAGACGACAAGCATCGGCAACTATAATGGTCACATCGGGTTTTCCAAAAAGTATAAAATTTCTCGCCACCTCCTCATCTTGAGAGGTTGATAGCAGCGAATATGTACCCGGAAGATCCACCAATTTATATTTTTTATCTGCATATTCAAAGGCGCCTTCGGCCCTGGCAACTGTTTTTCCAGGCCAATTACCGGTATGTTGGCGCAATCCGGTCAAGGCGTTAAACACTGTACTTTTCCCTGTATTCGGATTACCAGCGATGGCGATCACATGATCAAAATCAGTCGTATCCACCCCGAGTTTTTTAAGGCTTTCAGTGTTGTTATGTGCACAGGATCCGCATGCAGATGCTTCTTTCTTAGTCATAATTAAATTTTATTTATAAGAATTTTTGATGCCTGATCATTCCTTAGTGCAATGCTGGTGCCTTTAACTCCATAGGCCACCGGATTTTTCATAGGACTGTTAAGCTCTATTTTGATCTCTGTTCCATTTACAAACCCGAGATCTAGCAATCGTCTTCTATTTTCGCCTCTGCACTCCTTCGAAATCCCAACGATCTTTCCCAATTCACCTTTACGTAAACTGGATAGTCTTACTGTTTTTTCGTCCTCGTTCAGTTCTTTCTTTAATTCTGCTACCGTAATATTGGCAGCCACAATCGGAGCCAACACAAATTCTTCTCCTTCTGCATAAAAAACGATACGTTCGTTGTTTTTTTCCTCGACCCTGATCACTGATCCTATATGAATATTTTCAGCTAGGATCTGCCTGTATATCACATCCGGTTCATCTTCAATATGCACAATTCTACCAAGGCTATTCACCGATAGGGATGACAGTGGTTCACCATCTATTTCTTTTAGGTCCCCAAAAGTATTCGGAATGGGATCTCCATGTGGATCATACATGGGATTACCCAATTGATTAGCCAAAACATTGGTTTCTTCATGGCTCAAAATATGCTCCATTTCTTCTGCTCTATTATGCCATTCTGATTTGTCAAAGCCTGTTTTTTCTGCTAAATATTTCTCCCATAACCTATGAACCCTGATGATCTTTAAAGCATATTGTCTTCCATCCTTAGTTAAACGCAGCAAATCACCTTCAATGTTTATAAGTTCATTGACAGACATTTTATGCAAGGTCTCTATAATCAAGCTATCCTTGATCTTCAGTGAATTGGTAAGTGCATTAATATCGGCTTCAGCTCCATAACTCTCCAATCGATACAATTGCTTAAGAATGTCTTCCATTACCGTTTTTTCGTTTGACTGCCAGTTGTTCTTTAGTAGCCAATACCAACCTTTTACAGGTCTGAAAGCAGCAAAGAGCAACGTTGCAATTGCAACGAAAATCAATAAAGCTGTGAAAGGGTTATACTGCATCATTTGACATTTTTTAAATAAAGGTTCTCGGCTACATTAGCGGTAATCACTAACCTATGGGTTTTAGTTTCAATATGATAAGAACCATCATAGGGTTCTATATCAATAACTTTAATTTTATCCCCTAAAGCCAGATTCTTTTTATTCAAATATTTTAAAAAAGTTGCCGAAGAATCCCGTACACCAACAAATATGCCCGCCGAACCAATCTTCATATCTATAATGCTCATTGTTTTATTCAAAATAGTTCTGCCATGAGCATCCGGAATAGGATCACCATGAGGGTCTAACTTCGGAAACTTAAGAAACGCATCCAGTTTATTGATCAAAGCTTCCGATTTTACATGTTCAAGCTGCTCGGCAATATCGTGAACCTCATCCCAGTTAAACTGAAGTTTCTGTACCAAAAAACATTCCCATAGCCTGTGTTTTCTGATCACTTTTAAAGCGCTTAATCGTCCCAATTCGGTGAGGTAAACACCTTGATATTTCTTGTAAACCACCAAGTTCTTATTAGCCAATTTCTTCAACATATCTGTTACTGAAGATGCTTTGGTATTGATCTTACTGGCAATTAGATTTGTACTAACTTCACTAGAAAAATTCCTCTCCAGAGCATATATGGTCTTTAAATAGTTCTCTTCTGCCTGTGAATACATGTTAATTTTTTTGCAAATATAAATATATTTTTAGATTCGTCTAAATTTATTCATCTGTTTTATTTAATAATCTCTAAAAACCAACTGTCAAACCCAAATAATGATCAAAATTTATCCTCTCCTCCCATTTTTCATTTTTTATAGCGCAATCCTATTGGGGTAGAGCGCTGTTTCTACTGAATTTAATGTAAACAACGATTTTGACGAAATAAATACCTATTTGAATGACAATATTGAAAAAGGTATTATTTCAGGAGGTGTGTTTCTAGTGGCTGAAAAAGAACATTTTTGGAAGGTAATAATCCTTTTCATTTAATAATGATTCGTTCTGGAAAGTCTTACCTATAAAGATGTATGAGGCAATAGGTAAATAATGTTTGGTTATTTCATCTTTAATAACTGGAGAATTTCAGTTGTGAACATATCAACAGGAATTTCATTAACATTCAATATCAGAGAATGCTCAACAATCATATCCACTCTATTCAAAGGAAACGCTAAACCCGTAGCAATACGTCTCAGCATTGAAATTTCTTCCTGCTCCACATGATGATCGGCTTTAACCATAATCAACAAATCGTATAATCTTTCAATTCTTTCAATACAATCAAGATGCGCAATGGTTGGGATTTTTTCTGGAAACTTTAATATATCCCTAAACTGTTCTTTTGAAATATTGTACTTTTTTGAAACTTTTGCGAGAAATTCAACCTCTTCAGGTGAAATTTGATTGTCAGATTTTGCAATCCTAACAATATTGGCAAAATGGCTGATATTTCTTTTTTGCCCGATACTTAAATATAAATCAGAAATACCCATACAATCATAATTAATAGTTCTATCAAATATACGAATTAATGATTTGTATAATACCGATTCGCTTGAATTTTGATGCAATAATCTGATCTATTACACTTATATTTGTGCAAAATTGATCATCTTGAGTAAGCAGATCATTGCTGAACTTTATAAAAATTTCAATAAGGTTAAAGACATTGTAACCGCTGTTGAAAACGACGAGAAGCAAATTGAAATTACCAATTTGGCAGGCTCTTCATTGTCTATGGTGATCTCTTCTGTTTACCAGTCAATCGAAAAGCCACTATTACTGATCTGCAATGACAAAGAAGAGGCCGCTTATTATCTGAATGACCTGGAACAGTTATTGGATGTAGAAAATGCAAGCAAAAGAGATGATGTCCTTTTCTACCCGGGTTCCTACAGACGACCCTACCAAATTGAAGATACTGATAATGCCAACATTCTTTTAAGGGCCGAGGTGCTGAACAGGATCAATTCTCAAAAAAAACCTGCCCTGATCGTCACGTACGCCGATGCCCTTTTTGAACAGGTCATCACCAAAAGCGAACTGAAAAGAAATACTTTAAAGCTTGCTGTAGGTGATTCTCTTTCTCTCGAATTTATTCATGATCTACTCCATGAGTACAAGTTCAACAGAGTTGATTTTGTGATCGACCCAGGTGATTTTGCCATCCGAGGAGGTATTATTGACGTGTTCTCCTTTTCCAATGACCATCCTTACAGAATTGAATTTTTTGGTGATGAAATTGATAGTATCAGAACCTTTGATATAGAGTCACAACTTTCCATCGATCGAATAAACAAGGTCGATATTATGCCCAATGTTGAAAACAAATTTCTAGAAGAAAAAAGGCAAAGTTTTCTTAAATATATTTCTTCAAAGACCGTGGTTTTTATCAAAAACCCGCAACTAAACAAGAACCGTCTCGACAAGTTATTTGAAAAGGCTGGAGAGGCTTTTGAAAAACTAAGGGGCGAGATAAAACACAGTGATCCTGAAGAGTTGTTTTGTACCGGAAAACTGATCGAAGATCAGTTGTTGGATTTTTCAAGTGTCATTATTGAAAGTAAGCCTAGTAAACATATTGGTAAGAGTATTAATTTTGACACCCTTCCTCAACCCGCGTTTAACAAGCAATTCGATCTTCTTATTGAGACACTCAATGAAAATTCTGAACAAGGCATCACAAATTATCTTTTTTGTGACAATGAGAATCAAGCCAAAAGATTTCATGATATCTTTGATGATATGGAGGAAGATGTGACCTACGAGACTATCACAATTCCTTTATATCACGGATTTACTGACCGTGACTTAAAAATTGCCTGCTATACTGATCATCAGATCTTTGAGCGCTACCATAAGTTTAGGTTAAAAAGTGGTTTTACCAAAAAGCAATCCATTCAATTAAAGGAACTTACCAATCTTGAAATTGGAGACTACGTGACGCATATAGATCACGGTATCGGTCGCTTTGGGGGCTTGCATAAAATTGACGTTGAAGGCAAAAAACAGGAAGCCATCAAATTGATTTATGGAGAAAGAGATGTACTTTATATTAGTATTCATGCGCTACATAAAATCACCAAATATAATGGTAAAGACGGCAAGGCCCCCAAAGTTCACAAACTCGGGTCAAATGTTTGGAAAAACTTAAAGCAAAAGACTAAGGCCAGGGTTAAACATATTGCTTACAACCTGATAGAACTATACGCAAAAAGAAAACTCCAAAAAGGATATGCCTATAATCATGATAGCTATTTGCAACATGAACTGGAAGCCAGTTTTATTTATGAAGATACTCCAGATCAACTAAGTGCCACTGAAGCCGTCAAGGTAGACATGGAAAAAGACCAGCCTATGGATAGATTGATCTGTGGAGATGTTGGGTTTGGGAAAACTGAGATCGCCATCAGGGCCGCCTTTAAAGCCGTCGATAATGGTAAGCAGGTTGCGATTCTTGTTCCTACAACCATTCTTGCTTTTCAGCATGCAAAGACCTTTCGTGAAAGGCTTAAGGACTTTCCTCTGAGGGTGGATTATTTAAATAGGTTCAGAACCACCAAACAAAGAAAGGATGTACTTGAAGGACTAGGTAACGGAGGGATAGATATCGTAATAGGTACCCACCAGCTGGTCAGTAAGCATGTGCAATTCAAAGATCTTGGTTTGCTGATCATTGATGAGGAGCAAAAATTCGGAGTTGCCGTAAAAGACAAGTTAAAGACGATCAAAGAAAATATTGACACTTTGACCCTTACAGCAACACCAATACCAAGAACGCTTCAATTTTCACTTATGGCGGCCAGGGATCTGTCTGTAATCAAAACACCTCCTCCAAACCGGCACCCTATTGAAACCAATGTGATTCGATTTGGGGAAGAGACCATCAGAGATGCTATTCGCTATGAAATACTCCGTGGAGGTCAGGTTTTCTTTATTCATAACAGAATTGAAAACATTAAGGAAGTTGCAGGTTTGATACAGCGATTGGTTCCGGATGCTAAAGTAGGAATCGGCCATGGCCAAATGGAAGGCAAACAGCTGGAACAACTGATGTTGCAGTTTATTAACGGTGAATTTGATGTTCTGGTCAGTACCACCATTGTTGAAAGTGGACTGGATGTTCCAAATGCCAATACTATTTTTATCAATAACGCCAATAATTTTGGGTTAAGCGATCTTCATCAAATGAGGGGTCGTGTTGGTAGGTCTAATAAAAAAGCTTTTTGTTATTTGATTACTCCACCATATCATATGATGACCGATGATGCCCGTAAACGAATTCAGGCTCTTGAAATACATTCAGAATTGGGTAGTGGTTTTTATATTGCCATGAAGGATCTTGAAATACGGGGTGCAGGAGATCTTTTGGGTGGGGAGCAAAGTGGTTTTATAAACGATATCGGATTTGAAACCTATCAAAAGATCCTTAATGAAGCTATTCAGGAACTTAAGGAAAATGAATTCAAGGACCTCTATCACCAGGATGAGGACCAGATCAAGGAATATGTAAAAGAAGTACAAATCGATACAGATTTTGAAATTCTTTTCCCGGATGACTATATCAGTAATATAGCGGAAAGATTAAGTCTTTATAAAGAACTGAGTGAGCTTGAATCTGAGGAGGAGATCAAATCTTTTGAAAAAAAATTGACAGACCGCTTCGGAGACCTTCCAGTGGAGGCGGTTGATCTTTTGAATTCTGTAAGACTGAAATGGATAGCTCGCACCCTTGGCCTTGAAAGAGTTATTTTAAAGCAGAAAAGGATGGTGGGCTATTTTCTTGCCGACCAGCAAAGCGATTTCTTCCAAAGTCCTTTTTTCACCAGAATACTTACCTATGTTCAACAAAATGGCAAGACCTCTGTCATGAAAGAAAAACAAACCAAAAAGGGTTTAAGACTACTAATTACTTTTATTCGAATTGACAGTATTGAAAAGGCTTTACAGACACTTCATGACATTTAGTTAACTTCCTGTTAATAAGTCGACGCATATTTTAAACATTCATTCTTTGTTCAATACTATTTTTTCGTACTTTTTTAAAAAATTAATTGTAGCAAATTGCAAAGCTGCCTATGAAAAATTAACTGCGTCGTGTAAAATTGATGTAGTCTCGCCTTAAAAAAGATTATATGAAAAAAAGCACTGCAAAGAAAATTTACGTTCTTGACACTTCTGTTTTACTATTTGATCACAATTCAATTACCAGCTTTCAGGACAATGATGTGGCCATTCCCATTACAGTTCTCGAAGAACTGGATCAATTTAAAATTGGTAACGAAACCAAAAATTTTGAAGCCCGAGAAGTTATTCGGTTTTTGGATAAACTTTCTGGAAATAATGGCTTGAATAAATGGATACCACTTGAAAAAGAGAAAGGGAAGATCAAAGTCATTATGGACCAACTTTCTTTGGAGAAAATGGATGCCGAAGAAATTTATGGTAGCCCAAAAAATGATCATAAGATCATAAATGCAGCGATTTCACTTCAGAATGAAGAAAAGAACCATACCGTAATTTTAGTGACCAAGGATATCAATTTGAGACTAAAGGCAAAGGCCATTGGCATGCTTTCAGAAGATTACGAAACAGGAAAGGTCAAAAACATCAAGAAATTTTCAGAAGGCCTTCCGGTCATAGATAATATAGATGCTGATATCATACAAAGTATTTATCAGAAAAATAAAGTAAAGGAAAAAGGAATCTTAGGTAAAGAGAAAATAACCAATGGTTATTATATTCTAAACAACTGTACAAATTCTGTTCTTGCTCGATATAACGGTGTATCAGATGTCATTGAAAAGGTGGATAAAAAATATGTCTTTGGTATAAAACCCCGTAACGCAGAACAAACCTTTGGATTAAATGCTTTACTTAATGAGGATATTAAACTCGTGGCTTTAGAAGGTGTGGCTGGAACTGGGAAAACCCTCCTAGCCCTGGCCTCTGCACTAGAACAAAAGAATAAATACGATCAGATTATTCTTGCCAGACCCATTATTCCATTGAGCAACAGAGAGATCGGCTTCCTTCCTGGTGATGCTGAGGATAAAATATCGCCCTATATGCAACCTCTTTGGGATAACCTGACTTTTATTAAGAACCAGTTTAAAGCCAATGAGAAAAAGAGTCGTGTCTTGGAACAACTGCAGGAGTCAGGATTATTGACCATCACGGCCTTGGCATTTATCAGGGGGCGCAGTTTAACCAATGCCATGTTCATTATAGATGAGGCTCAAAACCTAACACCTCATGAAGTGAAAACAATCATCACAAGAGCAGGTGAGGGTACGAAAGTAATCTTTACCGGAGATATCAATCAAATAGATACACCATATATGGATGAGCATAGCAACGGACTCACCTATTTGATCGACAGGCTAAAAGGAAATGCACTCTTTGCCCATATCAAACTGGAAAAAGGAGAACGTTCCGAATTGGCTAATTTAGCAAATGAAATGCTTTAACAATTTTTCTGACTCAGGGTTTCACTCCTAGTGAACCCCTGAGTCTATATAAAAGAAATTTATTTTGTTACAAAAACCAACTTCATTCGTCGTAAGGAAAACCCTTACTAATGAAAAAATTTATCTTTTTACTCGCAGTCGTAATTACCACCTCCTGTGCTACAAATACATCCTTTAATACTTTCTATCAAAATAACCAGGAAGATTCTGAATTTTCCTTTGGCTTAAGCAGCTCCCTAATTGCAAATTTTCTGCCTGATGAAGATCTTGAAGACATAAAACCTCTACTAAAAAAAGCAAAGCATATCCGTATCCTGGTATTCTCTGAGAATGCCGAAGACAAGACTCAAAAATTTAACAAATTCATCAATCGTTCAAAATTTGAAAAGGTTGTTAAATTAAAAAGCGACAATGATAACCTAGGATTTTTTATCCTAGAAAAAAAGGATAAAATCAAGGAAATTGTACTGGAAATATCCACTGGAGATGAACTTGTATTATTAGGTCTTAAGACCAATTTGACTCAGGAAGATCTTAGCAAAATCATCGAATCTAACAACTAGCACTATTAAGTTACTTTAACTTTTCTGACCATCTTTGACAGCAGTACAGGAAAGAATCTTTTTACATATACAGCAAGTACTTCCAAAAAGCCTCCTATGACTACTTCCTGTTTTTCCTTGTAAATTGACTTGATTGCTTTTTTTGCAAAAAAGGTCGGGTTTAAACCATTTGCTGTAGCTTTATCTTTGGTCCCCTGTTGTTCTCCTTGCCCTGTAAGTGCATTTATGGAAACATTTGTGTTCACAAACCCAGGGCAGATGAGAATTACCTTAATATGATCTTCATGTAATTCAGCCCTTAAACTGTCAAAAAAGCCATGCAAAGCATGTTTGGATGCCGAATAAGAGGAGCGCAGCGGTGTGCCAATTTTTCCTACAACACTCGTGATCACAACAAAATGACCTCTGCTTTTTTCTTTAAAATGTGGTATCAAGGCTTTTGTCAATGCAATAGTTCCAAAATAGTTGACATCAAAGATCTTTCGATCAACCTCTAGACTTGTTTCCGCAGCCAAAGATCTTTGACTTATACCGGCATTATTGATGAGCATATCAACAGAGCCGTAAAATTTGATGGCCTCCTCAACATATTTCTTAAACCCCGAAGTATCTGCCAAATCCATTTCAAGGACTTGTACTTTTTCCGGTTCCGCACATGCCAATCTCACTTTATTGAGTTCATCTGTATTTCTAGATGAGAGGATTAAGCTGGCACCTAGTTTAGAATATTCAATAGCCATTGCAGCACCAATACCTGAAGAGGCTCCTGTAATCCAAATGATCTTATCTTTTACATTCATGAAAAAAGCGTTTTTTCAAATATAGTCATTTGAAGATTTCAGGGCTTTCCATATTCCATTCTTTCAAGGCAAATCACTTTTTAAGATTAATCGTACCTTTGCCAAAAATTTTTATGAGGAAGATCCTTTTTGTTTTCGCCTTTATAACTTGTTCTTATCTACAAGCCCAATATGCCATTCAGGGAACCATCGATCCTGATCATGATTATTCATGGATTCTTCTGTATCAAATGCAAAATGGAGACCAGACTTATGTTGCCAATGCAGATGTAATAGATGGTCAGTTCACATTTGAAGTTGATGAAAATCAACCTTCCGGAATTTACAGGGCTTACTATCAAATAGAAAACAGTTTGTATGTGGAATTCATTTATAATAAAGAAGAAGTGAAATTTTCTTTTGACCCCAACAATCCTGACGAATCTATCTCGTTTTCGCGATCAGAAGAAAACAGTATGTATCATGACTATTATAAAGCTATTAAACTAAAACAGCACAGAATTGACTCCATACAGGTTATGTATTTTAAGGCAACTCAAAAAGATGAAGAAGTACGTCTTAAAAAAGAATACAAAAATTTTCTCGCTGAATTAAAAGATGAACAAAATAAATATGAAAAAAATTCCTCTGCATTACTAGCAAATCATTTTATAAGAGCGAGTGCCCAGTACAATGCGATAGATCCTCATAAAGACTCGGATGATTATCTCAATGCAATCAAAACTCATTTCTTTGACGCGATGAGCCTTTCGGACAGTGTATTGAGCCATTCTACTTTTATTAATGACCGACTCAATGATTATGTTTTTTACTTGAATCAGGCCGATGATTATGCTTCACAGAATGCGCTCCAAAAAGATGCAATAGAAAAAGCAACAAAGTGGATCGGAACTGCTACTGAAGTCTTAAGTAATTTTGAAGAGGAACTGCTCGAAACCTACCTTTTACAAGAGAACGTGGAAATGATCAACTTTGTCATTGACAATTATTATCAAAATTTACCTACAGCATATCAAAATGAAGAATTATTAAAACAAGTGACGGCAACTTTAAAAACGGCTATTGGAATTACGGCACCCGATTTTAGCTGGAAAGAGGCTGGAAAAGACTATAACCTTCATTCTTTAACAGGAACGGATTATTATATTGTTTTGTTCTTTAGCTCCAATTGCCCTCATTGCCAGATGGAAATCCCTGATTTTTATACATTTATTAGCGGGATAGAAAATATTAAAGTTGTAGCAGTTGGCTTGGAAGATGAAAAAGAAAGCTGGGAAGCGATGACTAATGAATATACCGAGTTTATCAATGTTTTGGACCTTGATAAATGGTCTAGTCAAAAAGTTAAAGATTACGGAATTACAGCAATACCAACCTATCTGGTACTCGATGTCGATAAAAATATTCTTGCAAAACCCGAAGATTTTGAGGAGCTCAAGTCTATGTTTGAAACAAGATAATTCAGGCTCTAAGAGTAAAGAAAGAGACCGACTTAAAAACTATTCTTTTCAAAAATGGTAAAAGGCATCTTCAAGATGAATGACCGAGGTCTCCGCATTATTTTTCACAATTCCAATCACGTCAAAACGAACCTCCACATCCAGGTCATAAAGCACTACATAATGGTCAATAGCCTTGGTCAGTAGTTTTATTTTTTGCTCCTTTATGAATTCCTGAGGATCTCCAAAAAAACGAGTAGACCTGGTTTTAACCTCGATAACGGCTAATAATGATTCTTTTTGAGCGATAATGTCGACCTCAGCTTTTTGAAATCGCCAATTTTGCTCCCTGATTATGAATCCTTTTTTAATCAGCAAATCAATGGCCATTTGTTCTCCAAGAAACCCAAGTTCGTTGTGAGCTGCCATTTGTTTATCTAAATCTAATTTTTGATTTGTTTTTGGTGACCTTGATATCTACATAACTTCCCAATAAAAGGGTTCTATTGTCATCTATATGACCCGCAGGAAAGTTAAATACAATGGGGAAATCCGTTCCTTCAGCTGCATCCAAAACTATCTCTTCCAGAGTTTTGCCAAAGGGATTACCTTCATTGGATTTTAGCTTAAAATTTCCAACAATAATTCCTTTACAATCCATAAAATAACCGGCTCTTTTTAAACTGATCATCATCCGATCAATATGGTACAAGGCCTCACCGACATCCTCAATAAACAAAACTTTTCCATGCATGTTCAAATTAGTGTCAGAAGCAAGCATACTGTAAACAATTGATAAATTTCCGCCTACTATTTGCCCTGAACTATCGCCGAGGCGATTGAATACTGATGAGTCAAATTTATACTGCAATTTCTTTCCAAAAAGGGTCTGGTAGAGGCTTTGAATAGATTCCTTTTGCACCGGATCTTCAAGGTCAAGGGTTACAGGCATCTGACCGTGCACAGACTGGTAGCCCAATTCATGTAACTTATTGTGCAACACAGTAATATCCGAATAACCTATGATCCATTTTGGCTGTTCCATAAATTTTGAGAAATCAAGATCATCTACTATACGAACTGATCCATAACCTCCTCTTGCCGCCCAAATGGCTTTGATACTTGGGTCATCCAATGCTTTTTGAAGGTCATCTAAACGTTCCTCATCAGTTCCTGCAAAACTATTATCCTGAGAAAGTAAGTGATCGCCGAAAAAAACAACCAAACCCCAGTAATTGGCAAGTTCTATTCCTGCATCCAACCCTTTTCTGTCTTTAATGCGGCCGGCAGGTGCCAAAATCATAATGGTGTCTCCCTTTTTCAAATGAGCCGGTCTAACAAGATCTCTCGTGATCACTCTTTCAATATCGTTTTGAGCGTATAATTCGCCACATAAAACAGATAAAAACAACAAGAAGAAAACCAATGGTAATTTATTCAAAGACATCATATATTTTTTGATAAAAATAGAATTTAATATTTATTTTCTGACTACTCTTTCATAAGTATCTCATAAGGCCTTGATAAATGAAAATAAAGAATGACATGTTTACCCTTTTTCTTACTTTTGTGGTCTTAAATTTAATAGATGCAAGATCCTAAAAGATATACGATAACTGCGGCTTTGCCTTATACCAACGGACCTGTTCATATCGGGCATTTGGCCGGGGTTTATGTTCCTGCTGATATTTATGCCAGATACCTGCGTCTCAATGACAAGGAAGTTGTATTTGTTTGCGGTTCGGATGAACATGGTGTACCTATCACATTAAAGGCAAAGGCTGAAGGGATTTCACCCCAAGCTGTGGTAGATAAATACCATCAAATCATCAAATCGTCTTTTAAGGAATTCGGTATTACTTTTGACAATTATTCGAGAACTTCAGCTCCTATTCATCACGAAACAGCCTCTGATTTTTTTAAGGATCTCTATGAGCATGGAAAATTTATTGAAGAGACTTCGGCCCAACTGTATGATGAAGATGCCAAACAGTTTCTGGCTGACAGATTTATAGTCGGGACTTGTCCCAAATGTGGATATGAGGAAAGCTACGGAGACCAATGTGAAAACTGCGGAACGAGTCACAACGCACAAGACCTGATCAATCCAAAGTCAGTGATTACGGGAAATGTGCCTTCTTTAAAGGAAACAAGACACTGGTATCTTCCTTTGAATGAGTACGAAGACTGGTTGAGTGAATGGATTTTAAAAGGACATAAAAATGATTGGAAAGCCAATGTGCTCGGTCAGGTAAAATCGTGGGTGGATGATGGTCTTAAACCAAGAGCTGTGACAAGAGATCTTGATTGGGGTATCCCTGTTCCTGTTGAGGGAGCCGAAGGGAAGGTTTTATATGTTTGGTTTGATGCACCAATCGGATATATATCGTCGACTAAAGAATGGGCCAAAAGAACCGGAAAGGACTGGGAACCATTTTGGAAAGATAAAGAAACAAGCTTAATTCATTTTATTGGGAAAGACAATATTGTTTTTCATTGTATCATATTTCCAGCCATGTTAAAGGCACAAGGAAGTTATATACTCCCGGAAAATGTTCCGGCCAATGAGTTTTTAAACCTTGAAGGGAATAAGATCTCAACCTCGAAAAATTGGGCCGTTTGGCTACATGAATATCTTGAAGATTTTCCAGACAAACAAGATGTCTTGCGGTACGTACTTACAGCAAATGCACCTGAAACAAAAGACAATGACTTTACCTGGAAAGATTTTCAGGCAAGAAATAATAATGAATTGGTTGCCATTTATGGTAATTTTATCAATAGAGTGGTCGTACTGACCAATAAATATTATGAGGGAGTGATTCCTGAAGCTAATGAATTCACTGATGTAGATCTGCAAACTTTAAAATTGATGTCACAATATCCTGAGATCATTTCAAAGTCAATCAAGAGATATCGATTTAGAGAAGCCCTGTCTGAACTTATGAATTTGGCCAGGCTTGGTAATAAATATCTGGCCGACGAAGAACCCTGGAAGCAAATTAAATCAGATCCGGAAAGGGTAAAAACTATCATGTTTGTTGCCCTTCAGATTGCAGCTGCTCTCGCAGTTCTTTGTGAACCATTTTTACCTTTTACGAGTAAAAAACTGAAAGGAATCTTACATATGGAAGAACTGCCTACTTTGAAGTGGAATGCAGTCAGCACCGAAAAAACCTTGATCCCCGCACAACATCAAATCAAAAAAGCCGAATTGCTTTTTGCTAAAATCGAAGATGCTGAAATTCAGCTTCAGGTAGACAAATTGGAGGCCTCAAAATCAAGTAATATTGAAAAAAAGCTTGAACCCCAAAAAGAAACTATCAATTTTGAAGATTTTACCAAACTGGATATTAGAATTGGCACCATTCTGGAAGCTGAAAAAATACCCAAAACCAAAAAGCTTTTAAAACTGAAAGTTGATGTTGGTATCGATACAAGAACCATCGTTAGCGGTATTGCCGAAAGTTTTGATCCCAAAGACATCATTGGTCAAAAAGTTACCGTTTTGGTAAATCTGGCTCCTCGCAAACTCAGAGGCGTTGAAAGTCAGGGGATGATACTGATGAGTGACACCTCTGAAGGGAAACTTAGTTTTATAGAACCTGATGGAGATTCTGTGGTCAATGGAGAAAAAGTGAGCTAATATTTCGCATAACTACTATAAAACATGAAATGAAGAATTTGTTTCATGTTTTTTTATGCCCTAAATTGAAGTTTTTATTAATAATCCTTGTCAACCTTTATACTATTTTTCGCGTCTTTATATATGTAAGGCCCCCATAGAAGCATGCTCAAAGTCATTAAAATAAATACCGATTCAAAACTTATTAAGCAGGCGCTTCAAAATAACAGGCGGGCTCAAAAACTATTGTATGAGAAATACTCGCCAAAAATGTTGAGTTTATGTGCTTATTATATTAAGGACTTACAACAATCTGAAGAAGTAATGTTGAATGGTTTTCTTAAAGTGTTTACAAAACTTCATCAGTATTCTTACAAAGGGAGCTTTGAGGGTTGGATACGTAAAATAATGGTGTATGAGTGTATTTCTTATTTGCGAAAAAAGAATCATCTCATATTCACTGATCAAATTGAAATTTTTGAATCCATTGTTGAAAATGAAGCTGAATTAACAATTGCTGTTGAAGATCTTCATAATTATATAAACGAATTGCCTGAGGGGTGCAAAATTGTTTTCAATATGTATGTAATTGAAGGATATAAACATTCCGAAATAGCGGAGATTCTAAATGTAAGTATTGGAACAACCAAGACGCAACTTTATAGAGCGAGAAAAGCATTACAAGAAATGATTTCCGTACATCAAAAAAAGTATTATGAAACGACATAAGTACAGAGAAGCACTTCAAAATAGAACAATCAACCCATCTCCAGATTCTTGGGAAAAGTTGAATGAAAGGTTAAACCTTCATCAAAATAAAGACAAAGGTAGAAGCTTTCTTTTTTTAAAAATTGCCTCGGTTATTCTGATTTTTATCTCAGTTGGTATCTATTTTTTTGAACCACAGGAAGATATCATCAATACCCCAGTAATTGCTGTTCCAACTATAAAGGAAGATTTTAAAAATATTCCTGATGTTAATGATACAAAGCAAATCGAAGTTGCCACCGCGTCAAAAAATTCAACAAGTCAAAAGAAACCTTTAATCAATTCTTATACAGATGAAGCTATTTCAAAGGAGGTTGCTTTTGCTCAGCCTGATACAGAAGGGGAACCAACAGTAATTGAGGAAACTGAAGTCGCAGTAATTGACTCATTAACAGAAACAATACTCATCTCTGAAAAAACGAACGCTGAAGACCAAATTATGGATGATGAAATTGATGAATTATTACATCAATCAAAAATAAAACTCATTGTAAATGGTCAAATTTCATCACAAAAATTGGTGAATGCTGATGCCCTTTTGAATTCTGTTGAAGACGATCTGAATAAAAGTTTAAAACAAAAGTTGCTTGAAAAAATTGCAACCACACTTAAAAAAGATAGGGAAGTGGTAAGCTCAAAAGAAAATTGATAAAGTAATAAATCCATGATGAAAAAAATACTGCTTATTGCATTTATATGTAGCCAAGTTATTTTGTGCCCACAAATTTTGGCACAGGAAAATAAAAATGACATTGAAAAAGAAGGTTCTTTACAACAAAAGAAAGAGCAAATAATTGATGAAGAAAAAGAAGCGCTTAAAAAGGAAGTAATTGTTATTAATACGCAATTTAATAATGGCGAGATTACAACTGAAGAAGCAGATAGGTTAAAAGAAGAAGCAGCTGAAATACACGCCTTAAATATTGAAAACAAAATAGCCATTTTAGAGAATTCAGTTGCTCTTTCTGAGCGGGGGGGAATTTATAAAGATACTGTGGATACTAATATTGAGAATGGAGAAGCCCCTTCTCGACTTAAGATTCAGATTTTTGATGATGAAGATTCAATGATAGAAATATCCACTGGTCAACAAAAAAAATATGATAAAAGAACACGTTCTAATATGCTAGTGGCATTTGGTTTTAACAATGCCATTATTGAAGGGCAGTCTATTGACAAATCGCCCTATAAAATGGGTAAAAGTAAATTTTTCGAAATAGGTTGGACATGGTCCACACGGGTACTTGAACATTCAAATGCCATTCGCTTCAGATATGGATTTGCTTTTCAGTTCAATGGATTAAATCCTACCGATAATATGTATTTCGTCCAAGATGGGGACTTAACTTATTTAGAAGAATTTCCTGGAAGTTTAACTAAATCAAAACTTAGAATGGATAACTTGGTAGTGCCGATTCATTTTGAATTTGGCCCTTCTAAAAAAATTGATAAGGGAAGTTATTTTCGATTTTCTCAACGAAAAAAATTTAAATTTGGTATCGGAAGTTATTTCGGATTTAATCTTCGAACACGTCAAAAACTAAAATATTCTGAAAACGGTTCCAAGCAAAAGGACAAGATTACACAAAGCTATAATACAAGCAATCTCATTTACGGCTTAAGCAGTTATATGGGTGTTGACAGTTTTTCAGTCTATGTGAAGTATGATTTGAACAGGATCTTCAATGAACCAAATCCCAGAGAAAATAATATTTCACTAGGTTTACGATTCGATTTGTAAGATTTAGAAGATAAAAGCCCAATGTTATTTTTTCATTGGGTTTTTAAATTTCAGTTGTAGTTTATCTACTTGAAATAATACCTTTGTCTTTTCAAATCTGATCCATGCAATTATTAAGTTTTATAACTTCTAAAACAAATCTTCCTCTCAAAGGAATTGAAAATACAATTGAACTTTTTAATGAAGATTGCACAGTTCCTTTTATTTCGAGGTACAGAAAGGAACGAACAGGGAATCTTGATGAGGTTGAGATAGGTAAGATTCTGGAATTCAAAAAGGTCTATGAGGAAATTGAAAAAAGAAAAATCACCATTTTAAAATCACTGGAAGAACAAGAGGTTTTGACAGATCAGTTACAATCTCAAATCGATTCATCAACCGATTTAAATACATTGGAAGATATCTATCTTCCGTTTAAAAAAAAGAGAAAGACAAAGGCTGAAAAGGCTCGTTTGAATGGATTGGAGTCATTGGCAAAGATCATAATGAGCCAAAAAACGAATCCACTTGACTTGATCATAAAAAGATATACCACCGCTGAGATCGACAGCTCAGAAGCCTTGGAAGGAGCAAGACATATCATTGCAGAATGGATCAATGAAAGAAGCAGTGTTAGAAATCGAATCAGATGGCATTTAGGTAAATTTGCCAAGGTACAGACCAAAGTCATCAAGGCAAAGGCTGATGACGAAAAGGCGTTAAAATTCAAAGACTATTTTAATTGGGAGGAAGCACTCAAATCTTGCCCTTCACATAGACTACTGGCTATTCTCAGAGCTGAGAGAGAAGGCTTTATAAGATTGTCCATTGACCTTGATAAAAACAAAATAATTGATGAAATCAAGGAAAGGATCATCACAGGTCATCATGATTGTGCAACTCAAATTTCGTTGGCCATAGAAGATTCCTTCAAAAGATTACTGTTTCCTTCTCTTTCAAATGAAACGCTCCAAGCTGCAAAAGAAAAGGCAGATGAAAATGCCATCAGCGTTTTTTCAAAAAATTTAAGACAACTTTTATTGGGAGCACCATTAGGTGAAAAAAGAATTCTGGCTATCGATCCAGGATTTAGATCTGGGTGTAAAGTAGTTTGTTTAAGCGCTCAAGGGGCACTGGAATACAACGAAAATATTTATCCTCATGCGCCCAAAAACGACAGTAAAGGAGCCATCAAAAAATTGAGTTCCTTGGTAGATGCTTATAAGATAGATGCCATCGCCATTGGCAATGGAACGGCTTCACGTGAAACTGAAAGTTTGGTCAAAAGAATCCGTTTTAGCAGAGACATTCAAGTTTTTATAGTGAACGAGGCCGGTGCTTCCATTTATTCTGCATCGAAAATTGCCCGCGATGAATTTCCTAATTATGACGTTACGGTTAGAGGAGCTATTTCCATAGGGCGAAGACTAGCTGACCCATTGGCCGAGTTGGTTAAGATTGATCCTAAATCAATTGGAGTCGGTCAGTACCAGCATGATGTGGATCAACACAAATTGAAAAGCAGTCTTGATATGGTTGTTGAGAGTTGCGTGAATACCATCGGTGTCAATATCAATACGGCTAGTGTCCCCTTGTTAAGCTATGTGTCTGGTATTGGTGAAAAACTGGCAGAGAACATCGTCACTTATAGAGAAAAAAATAATGCTTTTATATCAAGATCAGACATTAAAAAAGTACCAAGATTAGGTGGAAAAGCCTTTGAACAAAGCGCCGGATTTTTGAGAATTAAAAATGCACAAAATCCACTTGACGACTCGGCTGTTCATCCCGAAAGCTATGTTTTGGTTAACAAAATGACCAAGGATTCGAATAAGACTGTCGCAGAAATAATAGGAAATAAAAACCTTCTTGCACAGATCGATCTAAAAAAGTATTGTACCGAACAAATAGGACTACCCACATTAAAGGATATTATTCATGAATTAGAAAAACCAGGACTTGATCCAAGGGAAAAAGCACGGATATTTACCTTTGATCAAAATTTGAAAAGCATTGATGACCTGAGAGAAGGCCAATTGCTTCCCGGAATCATCAATAATATCACTAACTTCGGTTGTTTTGTTGACATCGGAATCAAAGAAAATGGCCTGATCCATGTATCCAATCTTTCCGACACCTTTGTTAAGGATATCAACGAGATTGTCAACTTAAACCAACAAGTCATTGTAAAGGTTCTGGAAGTGGATAAAATTCGCAAACGAATTCAACTTTCCTTGCACCAAAAAGTCTAAGAAAAAACTAGGCCAATGAAAGTTCAACTGTTTTTTCGGCGTGAATTTTAGTGGTATTAAAAAGTGGTATATCCGTATCATTGGGAGCGATCAATAATGGAATTTCTGTACATCCTAAAATAATTCCCTGAGCACCTTGCCCTATTAAATCTTCAATAATGCGCAAATAAATTTTTTTGGATGTCAATTTTATCTCACCCTTAACCAATTCATTATATATGATATCATGAACTAAATCTCTATCCTCTTTTTGGGGTACTATGACATCTATTCCTTTGTCAATTAAGATGTTTTTAAAAAAATCCTTTTCCATGGTAAATTTAGTTCCTAACAATGCCACCTTGTTTAATTGATTTTCCTTGATCTGATCGGCAGTTACCTCCGCAATATGAACAATTGGAATTTTAGTATGCTTCTTGATGGCGTCCACGCATAAATGCATGGTATTGGCACCGATCATGATCAACTCAGCTCCGGCATCTTCAAGTGATTTAGCTCTTGAGATCATCAATTTATCCAGCGCTTTCCAATCACCTTTTACCTGAAGCTCCGCAATTTCTGCAAAATCTACCGATTCGATCACACAATTTGCAGAATGCAATCCTCCAAGCATAGCTTTCACTTTTTTATTGATCAGTTCATAATACAAAAGAGTTGATTCCCAACTCATCCCTCCTATCAATCCAATTTTCTTCATACACCACTATTTATCTTTAGATCCATCATTGAACTCAACAACAGATTGCCTTTCTCTGTTTACCACTAAACGCGTCACATCAGGTCTGGAATAATGGCCTACAGGATCAAAATTCTGTCGCTCCTCCAAAACCCGATTATAATCAATGTCTTGTGTAATCAACCCTTCTTTTCCAATTACTGGTTCAACTATCCATTCTCCATCAGGGCCAGCTATACACGAACCACCATTGGCAAGAACCTCAGGACAATCGGCCAAAATACTATCCAGATAGGGTGTTGACTTCGGGAAATCATTTTTGTTCATCAAACTGGATACGGAAACAACAAAAGATCTAGACTCGCGCGCAATAAACCTGGTAATATCTCTGGTATTATAATCTGATCCAGGCCAAACCGCTATATGCAAGTTTTCTCCTAATCCGTATAGGGCTGTTCGTGCCAGAGGCATCCAGTTTTCCCAACAATTCAAACCTCCAACACTGAATTTTTTAAGAGTGTGAACCTTCAAGCCGTGACCATCTCCTGGTGACCATGTAAGTCTTTCGTCGTAGGTAGGTTGCAATTTTCTATGCACTGAACGAATATTCCCTAAAGCATCAATATATACCAAAGAGCAATATAGACTATGCCCACCCCTGTCAAGAGGTCTTTCAATGATTCCAAGATAAATAGCCATTTTATGGGTTTTGCAAGCTTGACAAATTTTGTCCAATTCACCAAGCTCGATCTGAATGGAATTTCGAACATAATGTGCATGGATTTCCTTTTGCATCTTTGAATCAAATTCAGTTGCTTTAGTAAGGCCCAACCAAAAAGGATAACCTGGCAATAAACCTTCCCCAAAAACTAGTAGGTCGCAATGTTGCGATCCAGCTGCTTCAATCAGGTCAATTATCTTGTCAATGGTCTTTGACTTGTCTAGCCATACAGGAGAAATCTGAGCCATTCCCACCCTAAGTGTTGTTGCTGTTTTTGTCATAATTCTACTATTCTATTCTTTAAAAAAATGATGTTTAAAGATAAGTGCTTTTTTTAGAATTGGCCTTTGCTGAGCTATTGTATTCAAAGGTATTTGAAATAAAAAAAATAAGTATCTTGCTCCTTTCAAAGCAGCATCTATGAAGTATCCATCCATTAGATTTTATTATTTTTTATTATTTTTTTTATTTGTGTCATTTGGCTTAAAAGCGCAAGACACATCAACAAAAACCG